>NZ_CALEFV010000001.1 GCF_937877005.1 uncultured Fibrobacter sp.
GATGTCGTCTGAAAAATATGGCCGTCGGCTTCCATTTCGGCACGGAGCTCGGCGGCGTTGGTGATATTACCGTTGTGGGCGACTGCAATCTGGCCCCATTTGCAACTTACGAGAATCGGCTGCGCGTTGGCCAAGGTTGATGCGCCTGTGGTGCTGTAACGCACGTGGCCAATGCCTGCAAATCCGTCAAATTCGTTGATGTCGTGTTCCCGGAGAAGGGTTGATACAAGCCCCATGGACTTGCGGACGCGAATCTTGTCTCCGTCAGTGACCGCGAATCCGGCACTTTCCTGCCCGCGGTGCTGCAGGGCGTAAAGCCCCATGGTAATATTCCTTACGACAGTGTCGCCATTGTAAATGCCGATCACTCCGCATTCTTCGTGCAATTCGTCGAGCATAACGCCTCTTTGAAATGTATGTTCCCTCTACCTCGAAGGTCACAGCCCACCCGGACGGGTGCAAGCAAGGAAACGGCCGCCCTTGTTAAGCAAAAAATGTGCCGAATTGGCGAAAATGGGCTAAAAACAACAAAAAACTAATTGCAAAAGAAAAAGACTTTACAGTGAATGTAAAGTCTTTTGGTTTGGTTTACGTTTTGTGTAAAATATTATGCTTTGTCGGACTTGTCCAGTGAAGAATCAATCGCCGAAAGCGGGCCCGTGTAGGGATTGCTGCTCTGTAGCAGATGAGCCTGGTTCTTGAGCTTGATTTCTTTCAATTCGGGGGCGAAGTAGCTTTTTTTCTGTTCTTTGTTCATGGAGTTCTCCTTATTTCTTTAAGACTTTTTTGCCGTAGTAAGCGCCGCGGGCCTGGTGCGTGCCGTTCAGCTTGCGGCCCTTAAGGTCGTAGTTGCGGTTCATCTTGAATTCGCCTGAGCGAGTATCGATGCTCCCGATAACTGTTGTATGTTCGTTGCCGTTGGTACTTTCGACAATGACCACGTCCATGGTGGCGGGGCGCTTCGTTTCCTTGAATTCGGGACCGAAAATGTCTCTAGTAAATATGAATGCTCTGAAGGGCGGAAGAGTGGCTCCGGCACCGACTTTGACAAACTGGCCGGCAGTTTTAAAGTTTTCTGTGACTTGATCGTTAAATCCATAAATGTTGTCACCCGCAACATGCTCTGATGTAAATTCTAAGAATTCGTCGTTGCCATTAAAAAACCAAAGACCACTACTGCTTACAGGATAGGAGTTATTTGACTTTATTTCTACTGCACCTTTAATTTTAAGGGTCTCGGATTCCATCTGAATGAGATATGGCCTGTAAGCTTGGATTTCTACTTGGCTGATGTCTTCGGTTCCATCTTTTAAGTTTTTAACTTGAACTTCCAATTTTCCGTTGACTTCTTCGACTCCCTGGAAATCGTAGATGTTCTTGACTCCGCTCAGCTGATTCAGGTTGACTGCGAAGGGGAGCATGATTGTGGAGTATCCATTTGCCGAAAGGGGGAACTTTCTTTCGAAGACGACGGAGTCAACTGCTTTGGCTTCGACATCACCGATGGAACCGTAGTAGTCGCCGTCGATGAATGCGGTTGTTTTCCCGTCTCCGGTGATGTATCGGATGGCCGGATAATCTTTTTTCATCATGAGTGTGTTGTTGTAGGCGTAAAGTTTGTAGTTGCTTGTTTTTGCCACGAGATGGTTGAATATTCCATTGTTGATGGCTTCATTGGTGATGTATTCCGATTGTCCGGAAAGAGCGATTTTGGGATTTTTGTCTGGTTATAGATCAGATCATCCATGTTATGCTTCCAGGGGATGCGCTGCAATAAACTCGTCCAGCAGCCGGGCAGCGGTCATGACCATCCGGGCACAGGGACGCTTGGCGTAGAACTCTGCGGTTCTGGGGGTGGGATTGGGAT
>NZ_CALEFV010000002.1 GCF_937877005.1 uncultured Fibrobacter sp.
CTTCGCGGAGAGCCCTGATAGTCATGTTGAGTCCTGCATAAGTCTGCCACTCTCCGTCTTTCTGACGGGCCATGTCTGCGGGGCCTATAAAGAGAATGTCGGCGTCGGGGTTTGCCTTCTGGATGGCCTGGATCTGACGCGTGATAATTTTCTTGGTCCACTCGATGTTGCCGGAATTCGTGCCGGGAACCAGGTTGCCGCCGTATTCCATGATGATCAGGCGAGCGTTCATGGCCTTGTAAGATTCGGCGAGAAGTTCCGTGTCGATGCGGTGGAAGATTGTGCCCGAAGAACCGCGCATGGCGACATTGTCGACGGCAACACCGTATGCTCCGTCTGCCGCTATGGCATAGATTTCGCCGTAGCCCGACAGATACAATTTTGCGATAGAGGTCGTATCTTCAAGACGCCAGGTGAATACCTTGAGCTTGTTAAATGTTTCGACTGTCGGTTCGCCGGCCTCTACGACCTTAGTGGTGCGCTTTTCCTTGGGATTGCCTTCTTCGTCTTCGCCAATGATTTCGACAAATGTACGGTTCACGTTTAGCTTGGTCTTGATGCGGGCGTTCTTGTTCGTGAGGAGCTTGATGACCTTGTAACCGCCGACATGCGCGAATGAACTCTTGCGTTCCTTACGTCTTTGAATAGTAATCGAAGCTTCGCCGTCCAGCTGCGCGAACTGCGCCAGAGGACCGTAGCGGCTGTGGTCGGCCTCGTCTTCCTTTGGACCAAAAAGGATGTAGCGCGAAAGGGCTCCGCTGCTGGAATGGCTTGTCGTCATCGAGGGTACCGTCATGATGGGTGGCATCATGCCGGGACCGGATCCACCGAATTCTTCCTGCAGGTCTTCGCGGATTGTCGACGAGATGCGGTCTTCTTCAAGCTGCGAGTCGCCGTAGTGAACGATGTGGACAACATTTGAATCGAGCTCCGCAAGTTCCAGGTGCAGGAAGAACCTGTCAAACCATGTAGGATCATCGTTCGGCAGGTCGAAGCGCGTCTTGCCTTTCTTGAAAAAATCCTCGTAAAACTTCAGCGAGTCGCTGTAGGCGGCAAATTCCTTCCTCTTGGTCGCTTCCATCATTTCGCGAATAGCCTCTTCGGGGTCTTCCGCGACGGTCGAATCGGAAAGGGTGTCTCCCGTGGCGGGAGCCTTCTTTTCGAAAATCTCGGTGAGCTTCGGGTAACGGAGTGTATACTCTCCGATGTGGATGCCGCCATCAGGGTAGATGACTGCAACGACACCTAGAACGACGAACAGGCTGATGATCGAAAGGAGGACTTTTAAAGGGGACATCATAGGCGGGCTATAATCGCTGCTGCGTTTCCGACGAACATTTCGCCGGTGCGCATGTCCTTGTATTCAAATTCACCTGCAGCAGCCTTGGAACCGTCCACGTAGACGACGATTTTCGCGCCCTGGTAGTTGGCCTGGTCCATCTGCTTACCCATCTTCATGGCGGCGAGCGGATGGGAAACCTTGCTTCCGTCTGCGCGGAACACCTGGGCGGTCTCGAACACCTTCTTCATGTCGTTTGTGAAACTTGCGATGTAGAAGTCGACGCTCTGTTTCGGGCTCGGGAGCAACTTGTGTTCGGCGAGCAAGTCGGCGAGCACCACGTCGCCCATGCCGAAGCCCACCCCCGGAATGCGTTCGCCACCGAGCTTTTCGGTGAGGCTGTCGTAACGGCCACCGCCGGCGA
This sequence comes from uncultured Fibrobacter sp., assembly GCF_937877005.1. Taxonomy (GTDB): domain Bacteria; phylum Fibrobacterota; class Fibrobacteria; order Fibrobacterales; family Fibrobacteraceae; genus Fibrobacter. Next base: position 1,704 of record NZ_CALEFV010000002.1, read on the forward strand.
TGGCGCGCATGGACTTGCCCTTGTCGAATACTTCGAACACGATGCCGGTGTAGTAGGCGAGACCGCGAACAATGCTGAGGTCCAGGTTCACGCATTCGCCGTAGCCTGCAGCGGTAAGCGTTGCGAACAGGTCTTCTATTTCGGCGAGGGCGGCAGTAGCGTTTTCGCTCTTGACAGCGGCGCGGACTTCTTCGATGCTCTTGCAGCTCATGAAGTCGTCGAGCTGCTTGATCTGCGTTTCAGAGAGACCTGCTTCGGTAAGTGCCTTGGCGAATGCTTCGGGCCCGATTTTCAGGCGGCGGTCAAGCACCGGGTAAACGAGCGCCGGGTTAGGGGCACCGATTTCTTCGAGATAGGTGGACAAGAGCTTGCGGCTAGAGACGCCAATCGCAAATTCGCCGTCCTTGAGGCCGAACTTGCGGAGCATCGTGGCGATGGCTGCCATCAGGTCGGCTTCGGCGTAAATGCTTTCGGTACCGATAATATCCATGTTCAGCTGGAAGAATTCGCGAAGGCGGCCCTTCTGTGCCTTTTCGTAACGGAACAGGCGCGGCATAGAGAACCATTTGAAAGGCTTCTTGAGTTCGCGGGCCTTCTGGATCACGAGGCGTGCAAGCGTCGGGGTCATTTCGGGGCGGAGCGCGATTTCGCGGTCGCCCTTGTCCTTAAAGTTATAAAGCTGGCTTACGATTTCTTCGCCGGACTTGCCTGTATAAAGTTCCAGATGCTCAAACATCGGGCCTTCGTATTCTTCGTAGGCAAAGGATTCGGCGACGCTGCGCCAGGTGTCAAAAATGTAGTTCTGGATGCGCTCGGCTTCCGGATAAAAATCGCGCGTGCCCTTGGGCAGCTGGGGTATAGAAATGCTCATAGTACGAGCAAATTTAGCAAAAAAAAGCATGTCATTCTGAGCGAAGCCGCTAGGCGGAGTCGAAGAATCTATGCTTAATGAGATCCTGCTCCTACGAACCTAATTCAACTAAGGCTCTAAAGAGCCATGTTTCATATATCGACGCGCTTCGCTTTACCCAAAGGGCATAACTCAACTTGAGAACTAAAGTTCTTAGTTTCGTATAGCTCAGGATGACACATTCGTGTCACTTCCTACTTAATCTCTATCATCGGGCTGGTTTCGCTGAGCAGATAGGTCCATTCTTCGCGAATCTTGTTGTATTCGGTTGGATCAGCGTACAAGGCGAAAGTTGTCCACTTGATGCTGTTATTTCCATTCCCGCCCTTTTCGAAGCTGACATAGTCGGTTTCGCGGCTAAACGGCTTGGGTCCCGTGACTTTGGCGGTTTTTCCGCTTGCCGCGTTTACCGTGAGCTTGTAGCAGAACTGCGTCTCGTGAGGCATGCGGATGGGGTGATGACGCTTCGAGACCTTGGGCAGCTTGAATAGGCTGCGTTCCCACACATTCGGGAAACGGCCCTTTAGCGTCGAGCCTCCCTGGCCGAAGTATCCCTTGGATGCATAAGTCACGATTAGAATCAGGGGCTTGTTGAATTCAGACAAATTCTCTATGCGGATGTTGCCGATAGATACATCGGGAATTCCCGACGCGAGGAAGTCTTCCATCAGTTTTTCCTGTTCCTTGACGTCGCGGCCGTAAAAACGATTTCGCATTACGCTTGCAAACTTGCCCTGCAGCGTGACTGAATCTCGGAATTCCGAGGTTCCGTCGTTTCCGATAAAGAGTCTGTGGTCAATGCTAATCTGGTGTTCCTGATTGTCTTCGAGAATAGGCGTCGTCACGACGTGGCTTTGCTCGCCGTCGATTACGAGTGCCACCTTGCCCTCCATGTCGAGAGGCACGGGACGGTCGTTACCCGTCTTGTCGGTGGCGTCCACCCACATTTCGTTCACCTTGTCCTGTTTGGGAATGTAGAGAATCATGTGATTGAACTGCTGGATGGTCGGGAGTCCCGCGAAGCCTTCTTCGGTCAGGTGGATTGCGGTAAGGTAGCTCTTGACGCCAATCGCCTCGAGCATTTCCTTGAGCAGAAGGGCCATGTCCTTGCAGTCGCCGCGGTGCTTCTTGAGCGTGACTTCGGCTGTTTGCGGAATTAGGCTGTGACCTCCGAAGCATACATCCCTGTAGCGGATATCGCGACGCACGAAATTTATGATAGCCTTCACGGCCTCGTTTCCGATTCTGCTCCCACGAACTTCGAAGGCCTTTTCACGAACGCTTACGGCTTGCTTGAACTGGTGGCGAATCAGGTTCTCGTAATCCTCTCCGACGGCGTTCCATTCCTGTTTTCCTGTCAGCATGAGGCCTGCGCCAAAGTCGCGGTAAACGGGCATATAGAGTTCTTTACGGACAATGACGGGATTTTCGATTCTCCATTCGATTCCCCCGCTGATAGCCTTGCGTTCGAGCGGTCCATATTCTTCGGTCACGAATCGGGCTGTGTCGGCGTAAATACGGAAGGCAGCCTCGCCGACGGGAACGTCCTTGCTGCTGATAAAGTCGGTGTAGGGAATCATGCCCTTGTTCTCGATGTTTGTGCGGCTGAACTGCAGGTATATAAAGTCGCCCGGTTCAAGTTCCTGCAGCGGGAAATGCGCCGTCTGTGATTCGTTCTGACCGCCAATTTCGGTAGCGTAGGTAATATAGGCTCCGTTTAGGTTTGCCTTCTGCTTCAGGTTCCAGTTACTATCGAAAACTTCAAGTGCGTTTAGGTAAATGCGGTCGAATCCCGGCAGAAAATCGAAGGTGAATTCCCGGTAGATGGCCGCGCCGCGAATGTCGAGAACTTCCATGAGCATTTCTTCGGTGCTGACCCAGTTCTTGCCCTTTTCAGCCTGGAGCATTTCCTTGCGGTAGTGGATGACTGCGGGGAAATCTCCGTCAATGCCTGCGGCCTTTGCTTTGGGGCGTAGCAGACTTTTCAAGTCCTTCGTGCGTTCTTCAACAGGATTGATGGGCTTTTGCAGCGTGCGGTTGTCGGCCTTGCCGAGGAATGCCTTTGTTGCGCTGAGGAAGCTCTTGGCGTCTTCGTTATCGGGCTTTAAGGCGAGTGCCTTGGTGAGCGACTTTTCGGCGTCGCGGTAGTTGCGGCTGTAGAATAGAATCTTGCCCTGTGTGGTCCAAATCTTGTAGTCGTTACGGTCCTTGGCCAAGGTTTCTTCGCTAATGGCGCGGGCTTCTTCGTAGCGGCCAAGGAACATGAGGGCATCCATCAAGGTGCTTCCGAGTTCCACGCTCATGCCAAAGCGGCGGCGCACCTGGTAAAGAATGTCGACGGCTTCGGCGTACTGGTCAAGGCCCATGTATGTTTTCGCGAGGTAGACGCCCAGGCGGCTGCTCGGCTGGGTGTCGTAAAGGCGTTGCACGACCACCAGCGACTGGTTTCGCTGACCGAGTCCCCAGAGGGCGTCGCTCAAGTTGATTACGTATTCCGGATTGTTCGGCGTGTAGCGGAGGGCTGCTTCGGCACATTCGCGGGCGCGGCCGTAGTCGAACAAGGCTTCGTACATTTCGCCCAAAATCGAGAGCAATTTGCCGTTCTTCTGCACCAGTTCGCGCTGGCTTTCAAAGTGGCTGATGCCCGGGCCGTAAAGTTCTTTCATCTGGTACACGAATCCGCAGTTGATCAGGTAGAGAGGCTCTTCGGGGTCCATGCGGTTGGCGCGTTCAAAGTAGCTGAGGGCTACGAGCGGCTGGTTTTCGAGCAGGCGCAGAATGCCCACCTGGCTCATGATGGCGGCGTTGAACTTGGCCTGTTTCTTGGCGGATTCCGCGTCGCTGGCGGCTGCGTTTTTGGCGGCCGGATTTTCGCCCACGGTCAGGCCTTCGATACCGTGCTGCATGACCTTGGCGTACTTTTTCTTGTTCACGCCCTGAGTCCATGATACGATCAGGATTCCGCGGCCGTCGTCATAGAAGTAACGGCCTGTGTAGTAGAAGTCGAACTTGTTGACCACGTGAGTCAGGGTAAAGTCCTGCGCGTAGCGGTCGCCGACCTTTTGGCGGTGCATTTCAAGTGTGGGATTGTTGGGGTCTACGCCCAGGCGCACGAGCAACACCTTGAACAAATCCTGCGAATTGACGGCGTCGCTTTCAACGGTTGCCCCGTAAACGAACAGCGAAACGTCTTCGGCCTTGTTGCTGAGCACCAGGTCTGGGTCGTCGTTCTGGCGGGCGATACCTGTCCAGTGATGCCAGAGGGTGTCCTTGACGGCCCAGGTGTAGCCGAGCGTGGGGGAGTCAAAGCTTTGCACGTTATTCGGGGAAAGTTCCGGGCCTGCATTGGCGGCGGTTTCGCGCATGCTGAAGTTTGCGAAGAATTCTTTCCATTCATTCTTCAGTTCGCCCGATTGCAGGGGCGTGTCGGTTGCGGAGAGTGTCAGACTGTAGACCCGGTTTCCGGCTCCTGTCACGAAGCCGACGGCCTCGTAGGGAGTGTCGTAGCGTTTGCCCGCGACATCGAAGAATACACCTGTTCCTCCGAAGGCTTCTTCGGGGTATGTTTCGGCGAGGGTCGCCTTCTTGCCGCTCGATTCAAAAGCCTGCATTTCGACCTGGGCGCGGTCCATGAGTCGCATGGGCTCGCCTTTCGGCAGCTCAATTTCGACAAGAACAGCGCGGCGGCCGGTCACGGCATTGTAAAATTCGTAGGGAATGCCCGTTTCGTTGTTTTCGGGACCGCTCACAAGAGTCCAGTCGCCACCCGGCGCCTTAAAGCTGAATCCGTCTGAACCGTATTCGCCGGGGGCAGTTTTTTGGAACTTGCCTGGTTTTGCGGATGGGCTTTCTGGCGTATTGTCGTCAAAATAGTCGTCGGTGTAGTTTCTTCCCTCGTTTTCGGATGTTGTCTGCGGGGCCGTTTCGGTCAGGGGCTGCCCGTTTCCGGCGCAGGAAATCAAAGATGCGACAAATAGCAGCCCGAATAGGGGCGCAAGTAGCTCGAAGTGCGGCTTTAACACATGAATTTTCATTTCGTGGTAATATAGCAATTGCTGGGGGTGGCGGTTGATTATCGCTTTTGCAGACCGCCCATGGCGGTTTGGGGTGCCTTCGTCGGCAAAATCCCCCTTTTTTTGACCAGATACTACACAAACACTTCGGAATTTTGTATCTTTGAGCCCAAGTTCGCACCACCCTTACCGGTGGGTAGCAATTTCAACAAAACAAACAAAAGGATCCAATAATGGCTCTCAAACTCGGTATCAATGGTTTCGGTCGTATCGGCCGTATGGTCTTCCGCGCTGCTGTGGAAAACTTCTCCAAGGACATCAAGGTTGTCGGTATCAACGACCTCCTCGACGCTGACTACCTCGCTTACATGCTGAAGTACGACTCCGTCCACGGTGCTTTCAACCACGACATCAAGGTCGAAGGCAACTTCCTCATCGTCGACGGCAACAAGATCCAGATCTTCGCTGAAAAGGATCCGACCAACATTACTTGGGGCGCTCTCGATGTAGACGTCGTTGTTGAATCCACTGGCTTCTTCCTGACCGAAGAACTCGCTTCTGCTCACCTCAAGGCCGGTGCCAAGAAGGTGATCATGTCTGCTCCGTCTAAGGACGCTACTCCGATGTTCGTGTACGGCGTGAACGACAAGACCTACGCTGGCCAGAAGATCATCTCCAACGCTTCCTGCACCACCAACTGCCTTGCCCCGATCTCCAAGGTTCTCGATGAAAAGTTCGGCATCGTCCGTGGCCTCATGACCACCGTTCACGCTGCAACTGCTACTCAGAAGACCGTTGACGGCCCGTCCAAGAAGGACTGGCGCGGTGGCCGTGGCATCCTCGAAAACATCATCCCGTCTTCTACGGGTGCTGCTAAGGCCGTGGGTAAGGTTCTCCCGCAGCTCAACGGCAAGCTCACCGGTATGTCTATGCGCGTGCCGACTTCCGACGTGTCCGTCGTTGACCTGACTGTCGAACTCAAGAAGGCTTGCACTTACGAAGAAATCTGCGCTGCCATGAAGGAAGCTTCTGAAGGCGAACTCAAGGGCATCCTCGGTTACACCGACGAAGCCGTTGTTTCTA
>NZ_CALEFV010000003.1 GCF_937877005.1 uncultured Fibrobacter sp.
GAACAGCCGAAGTCCGAAGCCGTGAGCATGGTTGAAGGCGAAAGCAAGTCCGCTGAATAATTCAAGGCGCTTGATTAAAAAAGTTCGGCTAACCTAAGCCGAACTTTTTTTGTATATTGTTCCCTATGTTTGCTATTCTGATATTGGTGCTTGCCACCTGTAGCTTTGCCATTTCTTTGGACGACGATGCACAAAACAGTGCGATGTCTGCCCTGCCTACTTTTCAGTCGCAGGATTCGAAGTTCCAGAGAAGTTCAGTTGTTTCTGAACCGTTGAAACTGGAAACTGCTGTTGACTCCACATACGAAGTGGGTCCTGGTGATTACTTTGAGATTCTTACTCCCAAGGGCTTTGATGTTGTCCAGGTTTCTGCCGAAGGAAATATTTCTATTCCTAGCTGCGGCATGGTTTCGGTGAACAAGCTCAAGCTGAACGAGGCAAAGGATTCCGTGAAGAGCCTGCTTGTCTCGAAGTACGATGAGCGCTATATCCAGGTGCAGCTGGTGCGCACGAAGAAGATGTCCGTGTCGATTCTTGGTGCCGTGAAGTATCCTGGCCGCATGGCGGTCGAGCAGCAGACGCGCCTGAGCGACATCCTGGTGAAGTGCGAAGGATTCCTTGGCATGGCCGACCGCAAGTCGATCCAGGTGTACCGTGGCACCGACACGTTGAATGTGAACTATGTCGATTATGAGACGCGTGGCCATGGCGAAGTGAACCTGATGCTTGAAAATGGCGATGTCGTCTATGTTCCCTATACGCACGCCGAGGCGACCATTTCGATTGAGACTCCCATGTCGAGCTATAGCATGCCGTATGTGGAAGGCGCTACGCTGGGCGAGTATCTCGACAAGATTTCCGGGGTTGTCGAATCCCGTGCCAAGTGGGCCAAGGTGAAAAAGCCGAATGGCGCCGAGGACACCTACGAGCTTGCCGCCGCGCGCGATTTGCGTTTGGAGCCGCAGACCAAGGTGCTGCTCTGGAACAGGGACCCCTTCGTCTATGTGGGCGGCGCCGTGGCCGTGGTCGGTAAGGCGGTCTACATGCCGGGAATGCACGCGATCGACTATATTGCAGCATCGGGCGTCACCATTATTACGGGCTCCTTTAGCCGCGTGACGCGCATTCGCGACGGCAAGAGCGAATCTATTGATCCGTACAAGGGGGAAATCCAGCCGGGGGACTACATCGATATTCCGCGTAGCGTCTACGAATCGGTCAAGGATGTGACACTCTTCCTGGCATCTCTCCTGAGCGTGATCGCGACGGCGATAATCATTACAAATTCTAGGTAAAAATGTCGTATTTTGATATCCTCTGTTACTGCTTATTTTATCTGTAAGTGGTTAGACCGCTAAGAACAGCCAGGTGCAACTCCTGGAAAAAACCCCCATGTGTACCAGACATGGGGGCTCTTTTTTTACCGAAAGCGGTAAATCTCATGCATTTATTGTA
>NZ_CALEFV010000004.1 GCF_937877005.1 uncultured Fibrobacter sp.
CCGCTCCGTTACGCTCTCGCGACCACAGCCGGTCGATACCGGGCACTTGTCGCTCACGGCCCCTACGAGGTTTACCTCGTAGGGGGCTTTTTTTATATCCTGTCGGTCTATTATCGATGTCTACAGTTGTCCGCATCTTTCTAAAATCCTGCATACATTTTTTGTTTTAAAAGGATATTTTGGGGATGCTCTTATTGCGTTTCTCTCAACGAATTATCTCTCGGATAGCTTTTTTTTATTCCTAGTTGGAATAACGAATTTAATTTAAGGATGGAGTTGTTTGCGAAAAAGGAGTGTGTATGCCACATCGGGTTTGGGTGTTATGGACATTTTTTTTGTGCGCGAGTATCGCACAGGCTTCATTAACGCTACATATTCAGTCTCCATGGCGCGATGATGCCTCGAAAGCGGGATATTATCTACATGTCCTTGGATCGGCCGGTGGTAGCTACAATGCTTCCTATGGTGCAGCGTCCACGACGATCATGACCGACGAAGGCGATGGATGGTTCAGCTACACCTGGGACAAGTCCGTGGCCGATTTCCAGGATTGGCAGTCCTTTAATATAGGTCTCTATCCGAATACCGACGATTACAACTATAACAATAATAACGGAACAGCCTGGAAAGAGGGTGGCGATTTCAAGATGGGAGCTCTTTTCGGTACCGATACCGAAGTGTGGCTCTACACGAATACTTCTGATCTTTCCTACAGCAAGTCCTATGTCGCACCGGGCTCCAAGATTGTCTGGTTCAAGAGTCCTTGGGGCAATAAAGCTCTTCCGCAGATGATCATGGGCACGGATTCCGTGATGATGCGTTTCGTGTTTGATGATGAATCCAGCTGCGGTTGGTTTTATGGTGCTGTGACTCCGGCGATGCTCAAGAGAAATCCGATTGCCACTGTGCATTTTATTCGCTACAAGACTCCTTACATGTCGATTCCGGCTGAGGGACAAGTCGAACTGGTGGATTACTTCGCCGTATCCGATACTTTGTTCGTTGATGGTACGAAAGCAACTCTGCCGGTTGATTCCAAGATAGGAACTCTCGGGACCTGTTTTGATTCGACGCGAGTACTGCATGTGTATCATCCCTGGCGTAATAATTCGACTTTCAAGGATAGTGCCGTCTACATTACGATCGGAAACAACATTCTAAACAATCCGGTTGCTATGACGGCGGATGGTGATTATCCCTACTGGTTTCATTACGATTTTGAATCTTCTACGGTCTCCTCGGCGAACTGGAATTCCTCTTCGGCCCTGTTCAACATTTACCGACGCCAGAACGAATGGCCTCAGGTAACATTCTTTAGCGAAGCGCAGCGTCCGCTCGCATCGACTCTTTTTCCGACTGGTGTGTACGAAACCTGGATCCATACGCGTAGCAACGGTGCTTTTGATCTTTCCTTCAGTCCTCTTGAACCCAAGACCGTCCGTCTGATGAGTCCGTGGGACAACATGAGTCCCTCGATGATCGTGGCCGATGACACGGTGCGCATGGGACCTATTGCCGCCAGTCCCTTCGATACGACACAGAGCGATACATGCGGTTGGTACCAGGGAACGTTCTACAAGCACACGGACAGTTGGGAAGTACAGTTCAAGCAGTCCTTCGGGATGGAGTATTATAGCCTCGAGGGCGTGATGGCGGAAGACAAGGGTTATGGCGCGCCGATATCGCTTGATTCCATGATGGCGCTTTACGATACGGTATGGGTGTATCCTTATCCGCTTTCCAATAGTGCGCCTCGGTTCAGCGAGGTATTTCCGGGGCGTCTTGGAATTTGCCCCACGATGAAGATTTCGGCGATGATTCTGGACTGGGCCGGTGAATCCTATGCGGATAGCATTGACATTGATTTTGGCGGTATTTATGGTGGCAATGCCTACACGACAGTCGTACATGATGGCAACGAATACAAGACTTGCGGAGGGCATATCCTGAACATGGTGCAGGAAACCTTGAGTCCTGACGGATTGCCGGTGCGTGTGGATTCGCTTGCGTTCCCCTGGGATCAGTGTTCGGCAGGTCGTGAAATCGACAAGTGGTTCATTCCAGAAACGCTTGTTGTGCGGGATGGCCGTACTTATACGAATGCGACCTGTCGCGATATCGATCTGAAACTCGATGCCGAAGGTTTCTGGCTTGCGGATGTTACAGAATCTCCGAATGGCTGTAACGATCCCGTTAATCCAGGTTTTTACCCGATAGACGATTTTGAATACCTGGATTCGGCAAAGACTATCAAGAATCCGAAATTTGATTGGGATGTTCAAGGCTGCAAGCATAATTACAGTTTTTCTATGAAGATCAATGCGCAGTTCAAGTATGTGAAGGGACAGTATTTTGAATTTCGTGGAGATGACGATGTGTGGGTGTTCATTGACAATCGCCTAGCTGTAGACATCGGGGGGTGCCACAGCCCGGTGGAAGGAGCTGTCGACTTGGATACGATGGGCCTTGTCGAAGGCAAGGAATACCCCTTCCAGATTTTCTTCTCGGAACGTAATGCGACCGGTTCGAATTTCAAGATGCGAACATCGATTAACTTGCAGACGCAAAAGACCTATTTCCCTGTACAGAAGATGAATTCTAATGGGATTATCGAATATGAACTTTGGCAGTTACTGATTGATGAATCGCTGAGTTGCGATGTTTCTAGTGTAGCAAATATTGATACGACTTATGCGCAGTCGGTGTTTCAGCTGGTGGGTGGTTCGCTTCCGGCAGAAGGTGTTCTTCTGGAGCCAGGACTGCATTACGGTGGTATTTACATCAATGAAAACATGGCTGGATTCTCGGTGGATACTTCCGCCTTCGTAAACTCCCGTACGCTTGCTCCCGGCAGGTACATGCTGGTTTGCTACCTGGCGTCGGATCAGAATCAGTACCAGATAATTTCTTTTGTCGTGCCTGAATACCCGCTTCCAGATATTGCATTCGTGAATGTATTCCATCTGGGTGATTCTGCTTTCCTTGATTCGAAGGGACTGACACTTAGGGGTGATTCCTTGCGGAGTGAAGGAGGCAAGAATGACACCCTTCTTGCACACGTGATGTATCCGGATACCGTACCGCTCAAGGTGGCGGTTTTGTTTGGCATGACTCCTTGCGGAGAAATGGAGTCGTCGTCGCAAGTGAACTGCGTTGTTGATCTGAATTTGAAGACGATGTTCCCGCTGAGCTTTTTGGACAAGGACGGACAGCGAATTTCCTCGCTAACGACGGATTCCAGCGGTTATGCAAGTTTCTATGTCGTAGGGGATTCCGCCATGGTGAGGGCTTTCTTCAGTATAGAAAGTGATGCGGTGAACAATGCTCTTCAATGGACCGACATCAATTTCAAGGAACCTCCGGTTCCGTTTGCCACCCGTGCGCAAATGCATGATGTTAATGGAGACGGAATTCCCGATAGTCTGATTGTGCCCTTTAACAAGGCGTTTGACGATGTTGTACCCGATACGCTCGCCTGGATTTTTGGCGGCAAGGCTTCGCATGTGACGGCTGGCATGGACAAGATATGGCCTCTGGTATTCAAGGATTCGATTCTTGTGATGTATGATCCCGAAGGCTTGCGCAAGGATGTGTTCACGGGTGTTGCCGATCAGGAATATTTTGGTTCGCTTCGGTATCACTACACCTATACCGATGAAGATTCCGGTGAAGAGGTGAAACTGGCGATGAATACATCCATTGAAGACAAGGTTGCTCCAATCATTTTGAATGCGACCATCGAGACCGTTTCCGAAGACATCAGCGTGGTTATTATGAACTTGAGCGAAGGGACGGACAACAGGAATATTGATGGTGCCTCGGCATTTATCTTCTACCGCGACACCTTGAATTTCATGGATTCGCTGAGAATCAGTAGTACCGATGTCAGCTCGATGGGGAATGTCGTCAAGATTTACTTCCGCAAATCATCTGGAGGTGCACTCCCTGCTGTAGGCGACTATGTGCGTCTTGCCCCTGGAGAAATCAAGGATCTTGGCGGCAATGCGGCGCATCCTGACAACCCGAAAGTTCGTATCGTGGGAGAACAACGCACGGAAGTGAAGGCTCCGGGTGTGGTGACGATCGGTTCCGAGGATGATTCGTGGCCGTACGATGATCCTATTGTCCCGATTTCTGTTCCGACTAACAAGACTGTCCGCGACGTGATTGATAGTCTAGGAAAACCCGGACTGCTAATGACATTCAATATCGGTGAACTGGCGACGACCATGGTCATGAATCTTCCGAGCGGAGCCGATAGAGATTCAGCCCTGGCCCTTATCAAAATTCGTTGGGATGGGTATTACTACTCTCATCTAGGCAATTTCGTGAACAAGGCCGGTGGTACCATTCTGTGTAGCGATTCGGTTGTGTTCTACAATGCTGCGGATCCGTCTAAGTCTAACTGCTACGACAATCCGGGAAACATTTTCTTTGAATGGAATGCGCGTAGTGAAAATGGTCGCCTGGTCGGTACCGGTGCATATATCACGAAGATGAATGTCAAGATTACGAGCGCTGGAGAAAAGGCCGGCGAAAGCGACGATACCTATACCATAGGCATCAAGCGTAGCAGGCAGAAATAAACGAAAGGTTTACTTTAAAAATGAAACGACCCCTCCGGGGTCGTTTTTTATGTAGTGGGCCGAAAGTGATTCGTTATATCGGGTACTTATCCTTGGCGGATTCCAGTTCGGCGCTTGTCTTTTCCCATTCTTCGTAAAGCTGGTCGATTTTTTTCTTGTTGTCGTCCATATCCTTGGCGATTGCGGTAATGGCGTTCCCGTCGCCCGATTCGGAGGCGCTCACAAGTTTAGCTTCGAGTTCTCCGCCGAGAGCTTCGGCTTTCGCGATGTCTTCTTCGAGCTTCGCGAGTTTCTTTTCTAGAGGCTTGATGACCTTACTGCGTTCGGCGATATAGTCGGCTCGGGCCTTGCGGTCTTCCTTGACTCGCGGCGCATTATCGGTGCCGTCCGTTTTCACGTCGATATTAGAAACCTTGATATTGGCAGATTCGGATCCGCCCGGTTTCTTTTCGCTCGCCCAGCCGACCTTCTCGAGGAAGTCGGCGTAGGTGCCTTCGAAAACGCGGCACTTGCCGCCGTCGAATACGACGAGCCTTGTGGCAAACGCGTGCAACAGTTCTTCATCATGGGTTACCACCATAGCGGTACCTTCGTAATCTTCGAGCGCGTCAATCAGGCTTTCGATAGATTCCATGTCGAGGTGGTTCGTCGGTTCGTCGAGCAGCAGCATGTTGCAGGGGCTCGCCAAGATTTTTCCGAGGAGCACGCGACTGCGTTCACCGCCGCTCAGCACTTTCACCTTCTTGAGGGCGGCATCGCCGCTGAACATCATGAGACCTGCAAGTCCGCGGGCGCGGCTTTTTTGCGAGACTTCCTCGATGGCCGAGGCGATTTCTTCTTCGACGGTGTTGTCTAAATTCAGGCGGTTGATATTCGTCTGACCGAAGTAGTTTATCTGCAAGTTCGGGTTGTGGCTGATTTCGCCGGCGGTCGGTGTGAGTTCCTTGGCAATCAGGTTCAAAAGCGTCGTTTTACCGCGGCCGTTCGGTCCGATGACGGCGATACGGTCTCCCTTGAAGACTTCCATCGTGAGGTCTGTAATCAGTTCAGGGCCATTCGGGTATGCAAACGAAAGCCCCTTGATTTGCAACATTCGCTTGCCGGGGAAATCCGCTTCGGTAAAGCTGAAGTCCAGATTGCGCTCGTGGGAGAGGCGTTCGCCGGTCGCAAGTTTTGCTGCGGCCTTGATTTTCGACTGCACCATGGCGGCCTTAGCTGCCTTGTAGCGGAAACGTTCGATAACCTGTTCCAGCTGCGCCTTCTTTTTCGCCTCGTTTTCCTGCGTGCGCTGCGCGACTTCCTCTTCTTCGGCGACAGTCTCGCGGAGCTTCTCGACGCTGCCCTTCACCTTGCGGATCTTGTGGCGGAAAATGCCCGCGGTATGCGTGCAGACCTCGTCCATAAAGTGGTGATCGTGCGTAATCAGAAGGACTTCGCCTTTCCAGTTGCGTAGGAATCGGCTGAGCCAGCGCATCGACACGATGTCCAGGTAGTTGGTCGGTTCGTCGAGCAACAGCATGTCGGGTTCGGATGCCAAGACCTTCGCCAGATTCAGGCGGATCTGGAAGCCTCCCGAAAGGAGCGAGGGGCTCTTGTGCATGGATTCTTCGTCGAATCCCAGGCCGAACAGAATCGCTTCGACCTTGTGTTCTTCGATCCAGCCGTCTTCATTGGGCTTCAGTACGCTGCAGGCTTCTTCGTGAACCGTTGCGTGCGTAAAGTTCAGGTGCTGTTGCAGGTAGCCGAGCGTGTATTTCTTGGGAATGTCGATGCTTCCGCCATCGAGGCATTCCTGCCCGAGAATCATCTTGAAAAGCGTCGACTTGCCGCAACCATTGCGACCCACGAGGCCTACGCGTTCATGGTCGCCTACAAGCATGGAGGCGCCGTCCAGAAGGACCTGTACGCCAAAGGATTTCGAAACATTCTGTATTTGAATCACGATGCAAATTTAGAAAAATGCATGTAGGCTTCTATCTAGAAATCTTTAGGGCTAGACCTGCTCAGTCCGTTTTCATGGTAAAATTCCATGTCTCCGAGAACCTGCGATACCCAGCTTTTTGTCATGGGCGACTTGTTCCAGTTTTCCGGTTTGGAGCCTATTTCGGGATAGGGATAGAATCCTGCGATGGCGTTTTCGACGCTTACACCGATTCCCAGAATTTTGTGCAGGATCTCGGCTCCGATAAATATTTGCTCAAGGCCCTCGCCTCGGTCAAGCGCAAGGAGCCCGCGAGTATCCTTTTGTCCGCGATAGTCAAAATTGAAATTGGAAACGTGACGGATCAGCGACATCAGTAGGGCGGGGTCGATCTGGTAAATGCTGGCAGCTTCCATGACGGGAAGGGCCGTTAGCTGCTCACGATCCCAGGGTTCCCCAATGTAGGTCATTGCTAATGTGTGATTGCTTCCGTCACTACTGATATCCAGCTCGTAGCGGTTACCGAGTTTTTTGCGCAGTAGCTTGGAGAGTCTGATGCCTCGGTTTTTGAATTGCTTGTAGCCGTTCATCGAAAAATGAAGAGTGTCGTCAATTCTCGTTATTACGGGGGTCGTTGGCTTTTCAACAATTTTGGCATAGGCTTCGATGACCTGCGGCAGGATGTAGACGAGTTCGGGAAGCGGATGCGAAAGATCGCAGGACGAATCTACGACGATTTTTTGCAGGGTGTCCAGTTTCAGTATGGCCTGCGAGGCATACCGTTCGAAGAGTTCTCGTTCATTGGTTTTCTGTTCCTGCGTTTTTGGTATCAATAGGTAGGCAAGCGCGATGACGGCTACGATTGCGGCCGCAGCGATAAAGTCGCGGCGGAGCCGTTTTGCTTTCCAGAGAAGTTTGACCCAGCTACGCACCTTGGGACTTTTCCCGAGGTATACGGTCAGGAAGGCGGCGATGACTGTCCATAGGATAATGAAGATCACGGATTATATTATAGCAAAGGATATAAATTCTATCTTTGAAGACATGCTGAATCCTTTAAAGAATATTGTGGTAATCGGGGACCGTATTCTGGTCAAGCCTCTCGAATCCTCTAACAAGACGGGAAGTGGACTTTACCTGCCGCCGAGCGTCAGGGAACATGACGCCGTGCATACGGGGCTCGTCGTGAAGGTGGGCCCGGGGTATCCGATTCCTGCGGAACAGGATTCCGATTCTATTTTTAGGGGTGAGTCTCCTGAAGCGGTCAAGTATATTCCTCTTCAGGTCAAGGAAGGTGACGAGGCCCTGTATCTGCATGCAAGCGGACACGAAATCGAGGTGAATGGTGAACGCTACGTCATCATATCGCAAAATGCGGTGCTGCTTGTAGTGCGCCCCGAAATGCCCGATACGCTTTCTGCGATTGACGAACTCTAGTTGAAAAGGCTCAGAGTGTCCTTTAGTTTGGCGGCTACGCCGTTTACCGTGTCAAAGGTTTCGCGCAGCTCGTTAAGCAGCTTGTCGAAATAAACCTTGTCACAGAACAGGTCGTCCCGGTGCACCTTGCTTGCTTGATACAGGTCGCGGAGGCTGCGTAAAAGCTTTGCCTGGCGTTCCATCTGGAATACAGCTTCCTTCTGCAGTTCCTCAAGGCGTGTTTTTTTCTGCCGGGCGACTTCGGGATCGTTTTCGCGAAGAATATAGGTCGGCAGCGTGGCGAAGTCTTCGAACTTTCCGGAAGAACTCGTGTTGCTGCGGGTCATGGTGTTGCGAAGACCGATTCCCTTGACGGATGTTTCAATCGAAATTGTGCAACTGGATGTTCCGTGGAAATTGCACCGAACATGCTTTTCGACTTTGCGCAGTTCGTTGTATGGATTGAACTCTTCGTCTGTCTCGATATAGCGGAGGGGGACATATAGCGGGGTCTGTTCGCCAGCAATCGTGACATGGTAGCTGACGCACGGTTCTCCGTTGAAATCCTTCGTTTCGTACAGGTTATTGCTGCTCCGGAGGATTGTCGTGACCTTATTGTAGAGATCTTCTGCAGGATACGGTCCCTCCAGTGCTTCGGGGATATTCTTCATAAAGACGCTCTTGACGATGTTGCCAAAGTTTTCCATGATGGCGCTGTTAGATGTAGAACGGCCCCAAATGGATCCGCCCAGGAACAGGGCGTCGGTAAAGGTTGTTTCGGTTCGTCCGTTAAAGTAGGCGATAGCCTTTGCCATGTGAGAAAGGGAGAGCCACTTGCTTATGGGAACGTAGATTCCATTTTCTTTGCATAGTTCCGCAAGATTGCCGATGATGGAAAGCGTGTCTTCGGAAAGGGTGACCTTCTTGATTTCTTCGTTCCATGTACGCTTCTCCTCGACCGAGATTGTGAGGCCTGCGGGCATGTGGAAAGCTTCCTTCTTGCTCTGATTCTTGAGCAGAGCGCAAAGAGCATCGGCAGAAAGACTATCGGGCATATGGACGGTCAGGGTAATCTCGTCGGCGATATTGGCGCGGCCCATTGCGTTTTCGGGCCTAATGTCGCTACTTAGAATGACTGCTGCATCGGTCCGATCCAACAGGACCATCTTGACATTGTCCTTGATGGTGTCGTTTGTTGGTTCGAAGTTGTGGAAAACGACGATGTCGTAATTCGAGGCTCCTTCGGTAAGCAGGGGTTGATTATTGCTCACCTTCAGGATCTTGGGATTCCTGAAACTCGAGATGAGCCTGTTCATGAGAATGCCCTTGCCCGAACCGGGACGGCCGTAAAGATAGAACGGTTCTCCGGTAATTGCAGCAAGAAAGGCTAGCTGCAGGCAGTATTCGCGTTCCGGAAGATCTCCGGACATCGTAAGCAAAAGTTCCTGAATGCGTTTAGTGAGCGTCATAGTTCCCATCCAAAAAATCAAAAAAAATATAACAACTGCATCTCTCTGCCTTTCGGACCGAATTGGCTAAGGGCTGTTTTTTAGGGCAAGATCGACGCGCGAAAGGATGCTTTCGTTTAGGACAATGGTCTGGTTGGCGATGAACACCTGGCTTTTTTGAGCAAAATTGTCTGGCAGGCGGGCCGCATCTTTCTGGCTGATGATATAATCTTCGTTGCGGTGGTTCGCAAGTTCCTGCGCGAATGCTTTGGCGAAATTCCGGTCGTGGTCCCGGCGGAATATGCTACGTTGAATTTTGATCCCTACCGATTGAACGTCGCGCAGAAATCGGACCGGATCTCCGACCCCGCAAAACAAATTCACTTGTCTGTAGTCGCCGGTAGGATGCCGTGGCGATCCGGGCTGGACTCGATCCTGGTTCGAAAATCCCTGTAAGACGAAGCGTATGTCGGGGGCGGCTCCCGAACACTGTAGTTCGATTACGGAGCCGTGGTCTTTCCGAAGGCTCCTATTCTTTCCTATTGGCCACAGATCCCTCAATTGGGTTGGTGGTTTTCCCCAAAGCAGCACGAAGAATGTTGCGCCTGCGAGGCGGCTGTCTTCAAAGCCGTCGTCACAGAGGATGGTACCGAATTGGCGAGTTCGGTCAAGTTTCCGGGCGGTGCGGTAACGGTTGCCCGTTACGACAACTTGTACTAGCGGATGTCCCGCAAAGCGTCTACGGAGCATCTCCGCTTCGTCATAGGCGTAGGGGTGGCAGAGTATCGCCACTTTTTTTCCGCCGCTTGCGACATGGTCTGCAAGCCACATGCAGAAGGGAGTCTTTCCTGCTCCACCCGTGAGGTAGCTACCTACCACGACAAGCTTGCTATGTTGGAGGGGTTTCCCCTTTCGAAGGAAAAGCTTGTGGTGCAACAGGTAAGCCGCCCTGTAACAGGCGGCTATCAGGATTCTCATGTGCCCGAGATATCTCGTTTTGCGGTCCTTAGAGGCAATGGCGTTTCTGTTGCAGGTAAAGGTCCGCAAGTACGAGGGCTGCCATGCTTTCGACAATGACCGGTGCGCGCACTGCGACGCACGGGTCGTGGCGCCCACGTGCGGCGAGTGTCCCGTTTTCTCCGCCGCGGCCGGCTGTCTTCTGCTCCTGCGAAATAGTCGCCGTGGGTTTGAAGGCTATGCGGCAGTATATCGGTTCTCCGTTGCTGATGCCGCCGAGCGAACCGCCTGCGTTGTTGGTGCGGGTGTGGTAGGCATGGCCATCGAAGTAGAGTTCGTCGTTGTGTTCGCTGCCGTGCATGCGGGCCGAGGCGAAACCGCTACCGATTTCGAAGCCCTTGCAGGCGGGAATGCTGAGCATGGCCTGGGCGAGCAGGGCGTCCAGGCGGTCGAACACGGGTTCGCCAAGCGCCACCGGAGGATTCTTGACCAGGAGGCATACGGTGCCACCCACGCTGTCTCCGTTGCTGCGGGCATTGAGTACTGCTTGTTCCATTTTGACGCTGGCGTCCATGTCGGGACAGCGTACGGGGGATTTTTCAATATCTTCGAGCGTGAGCGTGTCGAGGTTCAGGGGCCCGCAGTCCACATCGCCGATGGAATTCACCCAGGCGATAATCTCGGTGCCGTTGACCTGTTTCAGGAACTTTTTCGCGACGGCCCCCGCCGCCACGCGCCCGATGGTTTCCCGGGCAGAACTGCGTCCGCCACCACGGTAGTCCCTGAAGCCATACTTGAGGTCGTAGCAAAGGTCCGCGTGTCCCGGTCGATACCACTTCTGGATTTCGGCGTAGTCATGGCTTCGCTGGTCTTCGTTGAATACGGCGAAGGAAATCGGGGTTCCGGTGGTTTTGCCTTCGAATACGCCCGAAAGAATCTTGACGCGGTCCTTTTCATCGCGGGCGGTCGTCATCTTGCCTTGACCCGGCCGCCTGCGGTCGAGTTCGGACTGGATATCCTGTTCGGAAATTTCAAGGCCTGCGGGGCAACCATCTAGGACCGAGCCAACGGCCGGACCATGGGATTCTCCCCAGGTGGAAACGGAAAATATTTTACCAAAAGTGCTGGACATGTTACAAAATATAGATAATCGTTGTTTTTTCTAAGAAAATACCTGATAAGGACTTACCAACTTGCAGAAGTTTACTATCTTTTACAAAGGTATAGGAGATTCCTGTGCGTAGATTAGGTTTTATTATAACGATTCTGACCTTGCTGCTTTCTCTGGAAGCAGTCGCCCAGCGTTATAACGATTTTGCCGGAATTCCCTTTGGAGCGTCTCGCGAAACCGTTATCGAAGAGGTGATGAAACTGGGTTTTGATCCCTACGGCGGTGAAGGCGAACGAGTGGTTATTCCTGTGTTCATGTTCGGCGAACTGCCTGTGCAGGTCGATTTCATTTTCAACAAGAACGACAAGTTCTATTCCTTTGAAATCAGGACTGGTCGTGTCGAACGCGCGCGCTTGAGCAAGTCCTTTGAGGCTGTGGCCTACATGTCCGAGCAATTTACGCTCAAATACGGTAAGGCGTCGGCGAATCCCGCGATTGACGAGACTTCCACCCTTAAGGAAAACCTTATGAACCTGTATCAGCAGTGGTTCTCCGTGAAGGTGCTGAATATCTATACCGGGCTTGTCCAGAAGGACAATCGCTTCTATGCGGTCGGCTCCGTGACTCACCGCAAGCTTGCGGCAGAAAAGAGTGCCGGAAGCAAGAAGGGGGCCGAGAAGGCCGTATCGAACCAGCCGGTGTTCTAGCGTTTTAGGCAAGTATCAAAAAAAGACCGGTAGCACCGGTCTTTTTTGTAATTTTTGAAAATATTGGACACTAGGCCTTTAGTTTGTCCAAAGCCTCGTTCGGGCCGATGACGAAAAGGACATCGTTTTCCTTGAGCGTATAGTCGGCGATGTTACCGATTTTGGGGGTGGGTTCCAGCGGATCGCGGATGGCGATGACCTGGATGCCGTACTTGTGGGTCAGTGACAGGTCCTTGAGCGTCTTGCCGAGGAAGGCGTCGGGGCATGCGATTTCCACGATGGAGAACCCTTCCATGAACGGCAGGTAGTCGAGCATGTTGGGGCGGTTCAGACGTTCCGCCAGCGAAATCGCCATGTCGCGCTCGGGGTGGAAGATGTCCGCTACGCCGAGCTTTTCGAGAATGATCGTGTGGGCCGGGCTGCTGGATTTTGCGATAATGTGCTTCACTCCCAGTTCCTTGAGGTTGAGCACGGTCAGAAGTGAGGCCTGTAGGTCTTCGCCAATGCAGCAGATGACGCTGTCCACTTTGGAAAGCGGCAGAGACTGCAGCTGCTTTTTACGGGTGCCGTCGGCAACAACTGCCTGGGCGACCTGGTTGGAAATGTCCTGGATCTTTTCGGGACTCGGGTCCACGACCATCACGTCATGTCCGAGTGCGGTCAGATGGCGAGCAAGAAAGTAGCCCGTATTGCCGAGTCCTATCACTACGAATTGTTTAGAAGCCATGTGTTAAAGATAGTAAACGGATGATGTAAAGGGGTGTTTTTACCACTCCGATCCGCCTTGAGCCGTCGAACCGGAGACGCATCGGACTGAATTGGCCTGATCCTTGTAGAAATGTTTCTTGATCCATTGCGAATTTTCCCACTTGAAGTAGTAGGCGTAGTCATGGTAGTCCGGATTCTCGTCGGCTGTCCAATAGACCCCGGTCGTAGCAAAATTGTAGAAGTCGTGGTTGAAGGCCCTGTAACCAGACAGCCTCATGGTTTGGTTGAAGGCGCTTTTGGAAAGGGCCGATTCCCATTCGCTTGCTGTTGGCAACCTGGTCCCTTGCGGGCAGGCCCTGGCGGCATCGTGCCAGGTGTAGAGCCGACCATCAGCGTCGCAGTTCTTCTTCAGTTCGTAACACACGCTGCCCGAAGTGCTGTAGTTCAGATTCTGGGCCATCCAGGTCAGGCCGTTTACGGA
Source organism: uncultured Fibrobacter sp. (assembly GCF_937877005.1). Taxonomy (GTDB): domain Bacteria; phylum Fibrobacterota; class Fibrobacteria; order Fibrobacterales; family Fibrobacteraceae; genus Fibrobacter. Next base: position 13,336 of record NZ_CALEFV010000004.1, read on the forward strand.
AACGGTCCTGTAGGTCTGTCCGTCGCGGGAGTCGGTCAGGGTGTTTGCGTCGTCGGATTTTTCCTGTGGTGTCTGTTTCGCCGATTCTGACTTTATGGGGGTTGTGTCCCAGGGAGAGCGTTCCCATACGGAAGTGCCCCAGGCGCAGGATAAAAGGATAAAAACGGAAATTCCTGTTCTGATTCTACCCATGGGTTAACCCACCATGATGTCTTCTTCGGCGTACCACATTCCCTGTTCCTGCTTCTTGGCGACGGCGGAAATCAGGAAGAGCGGTCCCATGCGGCCAACGAACATGACCGTGCAGATGACGATGCGGCCCGGAATGGAAAGCTCGGGGGTGAGCCCCATGGAAAGTCCGCAGGTGCTGTAGGCCGAGACGACTTCGAAGAATACCTTGAGGAATGAAACCTGCTCGATGGAATTGCCGGCGGCCTCAGTTTCGAGAAGCACGAGGGTAGCAACGACCACGACGACAATGGCGACCACGAAGATTCGCACGGCCTTATCGACCGTGGTTTCGGGAATGGTGCGGCCAAGAATCTGGGTCTTGTTGCGGCCCAGCAGGCGGTTGAAACCCAGCAGGAAAATCACGGCAGTGGTGGTGGTCTTGATACCGCCACCGCAGCTACCGGGGTTTGCGCCGATGAGCATGATAATCACAAAGAAGAACAGCGAGCCCACGCTCAGCGCCGAGGTGTCGATGTTATTGAGGCCCGCGGTGCGGCTGGTGAATGCCATGAAGGCGCTGGATTCCAGCTTCTCTCCGAAGTTCAGGCCTGCAAAAGTATTGCTCCATTCGCTGAACATGAAGAAGGCGATACTCACGAGAACGATAATCAGGGTAAAGCCCGTGGCAATGTGGGTATGCAGCGACACCTTGCGGATGGCGCGCTTCTTGAAGTCGAACAGGTAACGGATTTCGGTAATGGCCAAGAAACCGAAACCGCCCGCCAGCGCAAGCACGCAGGTCGTGATGTTCATGAGCGGGTTCAGCTGGAAGCGCACCAGGGAATCGGGGAACAAGGTGAAGCCCACGTTACAGAAGGAGCTGACCGCCTGGAACAGACTGCAGAAAAGGCGGTCGTAGAGTTCCATGTCGCTGAACTGCGTAAAGTAGATGACGGCGCCAATCGCTTCGAGCCCGAAGGTAAAGGGGAGCACTGCCTTGAGGATTCGGCCTGCGTCCACATTACCTTCCTGCGTGTAGTTTGCGAGGAGGGCCGACTGGTGGTTGAATCCCGGGTGCATACCGGCAAGGAGGATTATCACGGTAGAAATCGTCATGATTCCAAGACCGCCCGCCTGCATTAAAACCACTAGCACCCAGTTGCCGAAGGTGGTAAAACTGGCGCTGATATCGATGGTGGAAAGACCCGTGACGCAAACGGCAGACATAGCCGTGAAGAAGGCGTCGAGTACGCCGACTGGTTCACGCTGCGCAAACGGGAGCGACAACAGGAGTGCTCCCAGAGAAACCAGCGCGAGGTAGCCGGACACAATCATCAAAATCGGGTTGCCCGACTTTTTCTTGACTTCGGCCTTCTTTTCCACGAAGTCAAACGCTTCGTACCTTGAACGTAACATGGGCCCCAATATAGAAATTAATCCCTATCTTGCCTAGGTTTGGGCGGTTTTCTACATTTGGCCGCGTATGAAGAACTTGCGTGCCATTTTGATGCCGATTGCGATTTTGCTCGGAATTTTGCTCCCGCAGGCGCACGTGCTTTCGCCCCTGATGCCTTTTTTGATCGGTACCATGATGTTTTTGACATTTGTGACGAAAATTCCGCCGCAAACGCATGGTTACACGTTCAAGATTGAAATTCGCGCCCTGGTGGTGAGCCTGATCCTGGTCGCTGCCATTGCGGGCATCGTAAAGCTTTTCGACCTCCCGCGCGAGGTCCTTTTGGGGGGCGCCATCATTGCGCTTTGCCCGCCTGCAAACGCGGCCCCTGCCATGGCCAAGATGCTCGGCGGTTCGGCCTCGCTTGCGTTAAAGATTTTCTTGAGCGGAAACTTGATCGCGTGTTTTTCGATTCCCCTTGTGTTCGGTTACCTGACCGGCACCGATGCGGGCCTCTCCGAAATTGCGATGAAGATTTTCAATACGATTCAGCCCATCATCAGTATACCACTCGCGTTTGCGCTTGGCCTGCGGGCGTTCTACCCGGAACTTGCCGACCGTGCCGCCAAATACCAAAAGTACACCATGTTCGTGTGGACCTTCTCGGTGTTCGTGATTTTGGCGAAAGCAAGTTACGACATTCGCGAAATGGGATTCTCTGATTTGTGGAATAGCGGAAAGCTCCCGATGATGGCGGGAATTTCGCTGATTCTTTGCATTCTGCTTTACGCCCTCGGCTGGTATGTGGAAAGGAACCGTCGCCCCATCGAAAGTGCACAGAGCATGGGCCAGAAGAACACCACGCTCGTCATTTGGATAGCTACTTTGTATGCGGGCCCCGTCGTGGCGCTCGCCCCGACTTGCTACGTGGTGTGGCAGAACCTGGTGCTCAGTTATCTGAGCGCAAGGATCAAGCCGAAGGAATCTGCACAAACGGAAGTCAAAAAACCGGAATAATTATATTTATTCCATGACCCATGCCGAACTTGTCAAGCGCCTGCTGGCCGAACAGGATTTGAAGTACCGCGACTTTCACGCATCGCTGCTGCCGAACATCGACAAGAAAACGATCATTGGCGTGCGCGTGCCCACCATGCGGAAGATTGCGAAGGAGTTCGCGGCCAGTTCTGCGGGCGCAAAAACCGTGCCGGCCGATGTCGCCAAGTTTTTGGACAAGCTGCCGCACAAGTACTTTGAAGAAAATCAGGTGCACCTTTTTGTGGTCGAGCGCATCAAGGATTTTGACGAATGCCTGTACCGCATCGAACAGTTCTTGCCCTACATTGACAACTGGGCCGTATGCGACGGAAAATCCCCGAAGGCATTGCTCAAGGACGAGTCGCGTTTTTTGGCGAGCATCGAAAAATGGCTCAAGTCGTGCCACCCCTATACCGTGCGTTTCGGCGTGAATATGCTCATGAACTTTTTCCTGGATGAACGGTTTGACAAGAAGTTTTTGAAGTGGGTCGCCGCGATAGACGAAAATCTTTTCGATGACGATTCGACGGGGGCAGCGCAGTCCCAGAAGCAGGCCGCATCGGTAAATGCCACCCGTCCCACCGACCGCTACTACGTGCAAATGGTCATCGCCTGGTACATGGCGACGGCGCTTGCCAAGCAGTGGGACGCAACATTCCCCTACATCAAGGGCCGCAAGCTTTCCTCCTGGATCCACGCAAAAACCATCCAGAAAGCCTGCGAAAGCTACCGCATCACCGATGAACAGAAGAAAACCCTGCGCGGGTTGAAATAGAACAGAGCGGTCTCATGTGAGCAAAAAAACGCCTCGTATTAACGAGGCGTGGTTGCGAGAGTGAGGCGATATCACATTTTCTTGATTGAAATAGAGCCGAACGGTCTCATAAGTCCACATTTGACAATCCCTAGTTGTTAGGGTATATTTATATCCGGTCACATAAAATAATGTGGCGCAAGGAAGGGTTTGGTTTATGATGAAATGGAATTTTGGAGTATCCGGCGCGGTTCTGGCGATGGCGGCGTTTGTCGCGGGCCTCGCGGGTATCGTTTCTCCTGCGCATGCACAGACCAAGGTCGTTGTCGACCCTGGCAAAAAGTATCAGGTTTTCGAGGGTTGGGGCACGAGCCTCTGCTGGTGGGCCGTAAAGGCGGGCGCCTGGAGCGAGGCGAACCGCAGCAAGCTTCTGGGTGCGATCGCCGACCCCGATACGGGTCTGGGCTACACGATTTTCCGCTACAATATTGGCGGCGGCGACCAGCCGGGCCATAATCACCTCACGAAGGGCGACGGCGGCGCAAACGTTCCCGGCTACAAGCCCACGGAAAAGGGCGATTTTGACTGGACGGCGGACCCTTACCAGCGCACGATCGCGCTTGAACTTTCAAAGCGCGTGAAAAGCCCGATTTTCGAGGCGTTCAGCAATTCGCCCCCGTGGTGGATGACCAAGAGCGGCTGCGTCTCGGGCAGTAGCGACGGTAGCGACAACCTCAAGGAAGACTATTTCGACGACTTCGCGGACTACCTCTCCGAAGTGGCGCTGCATTTCAAGAAGGAATGGGGAATCACGTTCCGCACGGTGGAACCGTTCAACGAGCCGAGTGCCGGCTGGTGGAAATCGAATGGCGGGCAGGAAGGTTGCGGCTTCAAGAACAACCAGACGAAGATGATTGTGGAACTCGGCAAGGCGCTCCAGAAGAAGGGCCTGTTCCCGGAGACTTCGGTGAGTGCCGCCGACGAGACGAACATTGGCGATGCCTTGAACCAGTTCAACAAGTACAGTGGCGAAGCGCTTTCTTACATGTTCCAGGTGAACACGCACAGCTATTCCGGCGGCGACAACCGTGCCAAACTTTTCAATGCGGCGTTCGCGAAAGACAAGAAGGTGTGGCAGTCCGAAACGGGCCCGCTTCACAAGAGCGGCGACGAGAACATTGCGCTCTGGATGGCGGGCGTGATTCTTGCGGACCTGCGCGACATGAAGGCGAGTGCCTGGGTGGATTGGCAGATTGGCGACCCGGCCGAGAACTGGCGTAGCCTCGCGCTGAACCACAGCAAGCAGACATTCAGCCCGAACGCGCGCTACTACATGCACGCCGCATTCAGCCGCTACATCCGTCCGGGTTCGCGCATTATCGATAGCGACAACGGCAACACGCTCGCGGCGCTCACGCCCGAGGGAGCGCTGGTGCTTGTCGTGCGTAACAGCGGTTCTAGCGATGTGAAGTATGAATTCGACCTGGGCGAGTTCGTGAAGATTGGCACGAGCGCGAAGGTGGTGCGCTTTGAACTGCCCGGCAGTCTCACCAAGCAATCCGATATTGTGGTTTCGGGCAAGGTGCTTTCGATGACCGCGAAGTCCAACACGATTACCACGATGGTGATCGACGGCGCCGAAGGTGGCGTCTGCAAGCCGGATTCCATTATTCCGTATTCGAAAATCAACAATAACGAGGGCTGGTCCACCGCGACCGAGATCTCGCTTTCCAAGGGCGATTCGCTTTCGATTGGCCCGCATCCGTGGGAAGGCGGACGCTGGGTGTGGAGCGGCCCGAAGGGCTTCACCTCCACGAACCGCGAAATCCACATCGGCAAGATGGACGGCACCATGAGCGGCTACTACAAGGCGGTCCACACGAACGCCGCGGGCTGCGAAGGCTCCGTGACGTTCAAGGTGATTGTAGACGATCCGGCGCACCCCTTTGTGGATCCGGATACCACCAAACAGGATTCGACTGATGAAGATTCCACGACAGCCATTGGTCAGCGCGGCATTGTCGGAATGCTACAGCCGTTGAATACGGGCGAATCTATCCAGGTCTTTGACATGCAGGGCCGATTCTTGGGGCTGCTGCAATCCAAATCATGGCAAGAAGGCGACCTCGCCACGTTGCTCCTAACGCAGTTTAAGTATAAGGGAGTTTACATGGTGCGTCAGGGAACTTACAATCGGCTCATTCGTGTCCGCTAATTCCTATTAGGGACATAGATTTTGCTATTCTTTGTCCATGATTTTGGGGTCAAGCGGAAAAAATTTCATCATTCTGTCAATTCTAGTCTTGGTTGCTCTGACCATGTGCAAGGATTGGTATGACTTTTACTGCTGTGGAGCCGTGGACAGTTGCCTTTCGGCATCGGGTGTCCCACAACTTTTCTTTAAGTTTGCGATGTCCGCGCTTCTGACGGGACTCGCGTTCCTAGTAGCGAAGGATTCGTTCTCGCCGAGAGACGGCTTCTTCCTGCGTATTGCGTTCGTCTTTTCGCTCCTGGCCGACTTTGGCTTCAGCATGCTCAAGCTGCTTTGTCCTGAAAATATCAGCCTGCTTTGCGGTATCGGATTCTTCATGGTCTTTCAGGTCATCCTGATCTATAGGCATTCCCGTGAATCGGAATCCGACAGGAACTTTCCGAAGGCCTATCTGCTTTTGGCTGCGTCGCTGATCGTTGCTTTCGTTATGGGGGCGACAGGGGTGCTCTCCCTGATATCGTCCGTCGTGCTTTCCTATGCGGTCTTTGTCATCACGTCCGTGATCGTGGGAGTCCTTGCTCCGCGCAGGGGGTACTTTCCCGCCGGCAATGCCAAGTTCGTCCGTCGCGGGATGCTTGCCTTCCTGGTGGGCGATTTCCTCGTCGGTCTCACGATGCTTTCGGGTGAAGACCATGGCGCAGTCCAGCTGATCAGTTCTCTTGCGAACAATTTCATATGGCTTGTCTATGTGCCTGCCCAGTTGATGCTTATCCGGGCGACGGCAAAACCCCAGGCATGAGCCCGGGGTGTTTCCACTTTTAGGTACAAAAAAGGCATCTCTCACGGTGGAACACTCGAAGCTACTCATATAAAAATGATAGCAGTGCCTCGGGGAGTTGTTTTTCGCGTCGATGCGCGCCTAAACTGAACCACGAGAGCGACGAGCTTTAATGATACTGTTAGATCGGGCGTTAATCCGTGGGATGCCTAATTGTAATATACTATTGTGAAGCTGCAAAAGCAAGCAGATAAAGTGAAAAATTTTGTGACAAACATGTGCTTTTTTGGATAGTCCATGTTGGAACATTCAGTGGCATTCGGGGGGCGTGATGAATTCGGCGCAGTATTTCGCGACTTCTTCGCGTAGTTTGTTCCCGCGGACCTTTCCGAGAAGGATCTCGATGTCTTCGAGAGGGGCCGCCATGAATGCTTCGGCGCTCTTGTATCGGCTTAGAACCTTTATGCGGGTTTCGTGACCCACGCCAGGTATCTTGAGCCATTCGACTTCCAGGTCCTTCTTGCGCTTGCTCCTTTGGTAGGTGATGGCGAAACGGTGCGCTTCGTCGCGGGCGTTCTGCAGAAGTTTCAGCGCGGGGCTCGTTCGGTGCAGTACGATAGATTTCCTGTCGTCGGGAAACACGATTTCTTCGAGGCGCTTCGCGAGTCCGATGAGAGGCAGGTCCTTGTCGTGCCCCAGCTCCTTGAGAATCTGCATCGTGGCGTCCACTTGGCCCTTGCCTCCGTCGCAGACCCATAGATCGGGCATGGGCGTACCCTCGTCTTCTAGCCTGCGGATACGGCGTGTCATCACCTCGCGCATGCTCGCGAAGTCGTCTACGCCTTCTACGGTTTTGATGATAAATTTACGGTAGTTCGCCTTGTCGGGGCGTCCGTTCTTGAAGGCCACCAGGCTTGCCACGGTGTTCGTACCCGAAAGATGCGAAATGTCCACGCATTCGATGCGAAATGGGGTCTTTTTGAGGCCGAGAACCTGCTGTAGCTCAAAGACGCTCTGGTCTATTTCGCTGTACTTCTGTACTTCGGCACGCATTTCCACGAGAATCATGTCGGCGTTTGCTCTGGCGAGCTTCAGGAAACCGATTTTTTCACCGCGTTGCGGATTCACGAAACGCACCTTGCGCCCCGCCTTTTCGGATAGTGCCTGCTGCAATAGTTCCGCGTCCTCGGGCAGGTCGATGTCGGTTGCGATTTCGGCAGGAATCAGCGGAACATCCATGTACCAGGGCAGGATCATCTGTCTAAAAATTTCGGTCTCGTCTTCTTCGAGCTTACATTCGAGCTTGTAGTGCCTGCGGCCGAGAAGTACGCCGGCACGGTATTCGAGGATGACGGCTGCTGCCATGGAACCGTTGCGGCGTAGCGTCAGGATGTCCATGGAAAGGTTCGGGTCGGTCGTGTCCGTTTTCTGGTGCGTTCCCGTTGCCTGCAGCGCCTGGATGGCGTCGCGTTTCTTCATGGCGGTTTCGAAGTCAAGATTTTCGCTCGCTTCCTGCATTTCCTGCTGCCAGGTTTCGATCAGGTCGTCGCGCTTGCCTTCGAGAAGCAGTTTTGCCTGGTCCACCTTCTTTCGGTATTCCTCTTCGCTAATGAGACCTGCACAGGGGGCGTCGCAGCGTCCGATGTGGTAATTGAGGCAGGGCCTTTGCGGTTTTGCGAGAGGCAGCTTGAGTTTGCATTCGCGTATGTGGAATAGGCGCGCGGCAAGGTCGGTCAGCTGGTCGATAAAACGGGAACTCATGAAGGGGCCGTAATACTGGTTCTCGTCCTTGCGGACGGAGCGCGTCAGGAACAGCCGCGGGAAGGGCTCCCTTACGGAGAATGCCAGGTAGGGAAAGTGCTTGTCGTCCTTCAGCAGCACGTTGTACTTGGGCGTGTGCTTGCGGATAAGGTTCGCTTCGAGGATCAGCGCTTCGGATTCGCTTTCCGTAATTATCCATTCAATGTCGCGGATGTAGGGCAGCATGAGCGTCGCGGCGCGGTGTCCCGAATGGTCGCTGCCGTCAAAGTAGCTGCGTACGCGGTTCTTGAGAACTTTTGCCTTTCCGATGTAAATGATTTTTCCCTGGGCGTTCTTCATGATGTAGACGCCCGGCAAGGCGGGGAGCTCGGCGAGACGCCGCTCTATATATTCATTTACAAAAATCATTGGCATTTACAAAAAAATTTAATTATCTTAATAGAGTAGAGGTTTTCTAAACCATCAAACGGAGCGAAAATGAATTTAGAAAAAGTGAGCATGTTGTCCCAGAAGATCGAGGGCGTTCTGGGAACTGTCCGTGCCCTTAAGGAAGAAAACGCGAAGCTAAAGCGCGAACTATCCGGAGCGCAGGCGGAACTGCAGGATAGAACCCTGATTCTGGATTCTGCCAAGGCTGAAATCGCGGATTGTAGGGCTGCACTTGATGCTCGCGCCAACCAGACGAATGCCTTGCAGGAATCCTTGAACCAGAGGGAATCCGAGGTGGCGGGACTCAAGGAACAGGTTACCGTTCTCGGTCAGCAGCTGGTCGAAAAGGATGGCTGCATTGAAAGCCTCGAGGCCAAGGTCCGCGAAATTAATGAAAATGCGGATTCGATGACTGGCCAGTTGAACGAGAAGGCGGAACTGCTCAATGCTCTTAATGCGCAGGTTGCCGACAAGGATGCTACGCTTGCGAACCTGATGCAGCAGCTGTCCGAAAAGAACGAGATGATCGAAAACCTGAATGTTCAGCTGCAGGCTCAGAACGAGGAAATTGCCGAGGCTCAGGAAAAGTTTAATCAGCTGGTCGCAACGATCGAAAGTGAACTCGGTACCGACATTTCTCTAAATCAGGAAGCGGGTGCAACGGAAGAACCCGTGGCCGAGTCTGTCGAGGAACCGGCCGAAGAATTGGCCGAGGATCCTGCTGAAAAGTCTGTGGAACTTGAGCAATCCTCCGTCGAAGAAGTTTCCGAGGACATCGCCGAAGAACCTCAGACCGACGAATCCGTTTCTCAGGAAACGGAAGACGACGATATTCCGACTATTGAAGTTCACGGCGCCGATGAAAAGGACAACGACCTGTTCGCGAGCAAGGGGGAGGGCTCGCAGACAAATTTTTTCGGCTGAAAATGCTGATGGACGATGATCCATTCGGCGTAGGATTGAGATAATGGCTAGTATCGAACCTTTAAGATCTGTGAATATATCTGTCGCTCAGGAATCGATTCAGATTCGTACCGACTTACCGGATGCGGAACTGACGGAGATTGTGGACAGCATCAACCAGCGCTTCGAGCGTTCGGCGAAGTTCCAGATGGACAACCGCAAGCGGCTTGCCCTGCTCGCAGTCGAATTGACGTCCGAGATTATGGAGTTGCGAAAGCAACTGGGCCGGGCAAAGATCTATTACGATCAGATGGAAAAGGAAATTCAGAATCTTTCCTTGCTTCTGGACGAAGGAATCGAACGGCTGGATCAGCTTTAGTCTCTCTAAAAAAAGAAAAAAAGTCCGGGCATTGCCCGGACTTTTTTGTAATGAACTTGAACTATTCGCCTTCGACGCAGCGGACATTGTAGGCGCGTTCGGTCGTGCTTCCTCCCTGAAGGTCGTGCACGGTGTCGCCGTCGTAGTTCTTGACGCGCCAGGAGTTGTATTCTCCTTCGGCGATAATCCAGATGTATCCCTGGTCCTCGGCGAGTCCGAAATCTGTAACTTCACCCGAGCTGTTGAGCTTGAATCGGCCGCCAATGGTCCACCATTCGTGGTCCTGTGCTGCGTCTGCCGCGTTTATTTCGCTAACGGTGGGGAGTCTCCAGCCGGTCGGACAGGCGGACATGGCTGCGGAATAGGTGTAGTAGGTTCCGTATGTCTTGCAGTAGTCCGTGCCGTCGAATTCGCAGAAGAACCCCTTCTTGGGCTTGTACTTGAGGTTCGACGTCATCCAGTGGACACCGCCGATACGGATGAGGGAATAGGTGCTGTTGTCACGCTTGTCGATCATCTGGGTTTCGGTCACGGTGGGGTAGACCGGGGCCTCCGAGGACATGTTGATTTCGATGTTTGCGATAGAAGAGGAGGACTTTGGTGCGGAGGAAGAGGATACGTTTGCCCATTTCTCTTCGCATTCCTTGCTCCAGCAGAAGACGCCGCTACTGAAATAGGGGTCTTCGTATTTGCTGGTGGACGAAATGATGACTTGAGTCTTGATGGTGTCGTGAACGACTGTGGAATCGTTGATGACGACCTTTCCCGGTTCTGCACTAGTAGGTTGACCACCTGCGGAACTACCTGGCGCAGGTTTTGCGCTAGATGAGGATTCTATTTCCGCCTTGGGCGTCAAGATTTCGTCAATATCATCGGAAGTGGACGAACAAGCCGAAAAAAAGCAGACCACACCCATTAATCCCAAAACTGTAGTGATCTTTTTCATGCCTGCAAATATAGTTTACATTTTTGCACTTAACTAGCAAAAAGATTTTTACTATGTTTTTGCTCACTATGACGAACGTTGAAATTTTCGATACGACATTTGCTATGACGATCCTCGTGATTCTCGCCTTGGTTGTTCCGACGGCGCTGCTTCTGGCCAACTGGTTCCTGCATCCGGGAAAAATCAAGGGTACCGCCATCAAGGGCACATCCTACGAATGCGGTATTGCTCATGTGTCCGGGACTTCCGGCGAACGTTATCCTGTCAAGTATTACATGGTGGCGATGCTTTTCCTGGTGTTTGACCTCGAAGTCGCTTTCCTCTATCCCTGGACCGTCCAGTTTTTGAAGGGTGGCTGGGACCTGCTGTTCGTGTTGCTTGGCTTCCTGGTCATCCTCGAAGCAGGCTACATCTACCTGATCAAGAAGGGTGTCCTTAACTGGACTCGCATCCAGGACTAGCCCATCAGGTTACAACCTTATTCTATCTCAACTGGCGAACGCGGTCCTATGGGCCGCGTTCGCTTTTTGTCCAGAGTCAATCGTTTCGTTTTCAAAAATATATATTGTGAATAAATTAGGAGTATTCATGAAATTTCTTAAAATTATTCCTTTGTTTGTGGCCATGCTGCTAGTCGCCTGCGATTCGGACAGTACGAGTGCGTCGGGTGATTCGTCGTATGGAACAATGCGGTACGAGCAGCATTATTCTTCTGATGAGGCTTCTGCCGATTGCTATATCTATGAAAAGGGGCGGCTTCTGTCGGCCGTGATGGAACAGCGCTTTGGTTCTGTGGGAGAAGTTGTCGTCGTTTCCCAAATCTACTGGGATGGCTTGGTCAAGGCTCATGAAGAGGTTCATTTTAAGGGACAGGTTTCTCCGGATTCCAAGTCGAACTATTGCTCGCAGGAAAAGGCTGTGTACAGCCAGGGCTTGGGCGGAACGGTCTCCTGTACTGATTCAGAAATTGTTTCGGATGCCGATATGGGGGCTTTGAGTTCTGCTGAATACGACGAAAAACAGGATGGTGTGCTGAATGGACTGAAAGGGTCTTGCGACGATTTTATTGATACCTTCGAGAGCGAAGTCCTTTCTGGATCCGTTTATAGTTATATGTAGGGCGGGGTTCCCGTCTACTGAATGTCGATGAGGCATTGGGTCGCCATGCCGGCGAACATGGTAGCCAGGGCTTCGTTATTGTTAAGCGCGGCAAGCAGGAAAGCCTTGACGGAATATTCCTTTTTGAGAATGTTCATGATGCACTTTCCGAATGATTTCGGCAGTCCCTGCTGGTTCATGAAATCGAGAAGGCTCTTTTCCATTTCGGGAGTGAATTTTTCGGGGGAACATTCGATCATGTATTCGATTCCCCAGGCGAGAGTTTCGTCAGGATAGCCTTCTTCCATGACCATTTTTGTAAAGCGGGGTAGATCGGCGGCCATGTGGTCGTAGGCACAGCTGCATACCTTCGTGGCGAGCTTTTCTCCGTAGAAAGTCTTTGCCTCGGCCGCGCAGGCGGGAACAAAATCTTTCTTGGGCCTATTCTTCAGCATGTTCTTGACGAAATTTTTTGCGTCTTCTTCGCTAATTCCTACGGCTTCGGGGATGCTTCCGGCAGGTCGTGCCGCTGTTTTGGACAGTTCCGCATCGCAGTCGGTTGCAGCTGTCGAAATGAAGGCGACAAAGTCGTCGTGGCTGATGTTTTTGCGCAGGTCTGCATCGAGCTTGAGATATTCGCTTTCGCTATACTGCTGCTGCAATTTGTCGAGGACGCAGTTGCAGACTTCCTGGTTTGCGTTCTTTGAACAGTCCTGCACGAATTCGAACTGTGTGTTGAGAGAATAGGTGAACCCCTTGGCGCTGCTTTTCTTGCCGACGAGCGATGCGGCGCCGCCGGCGTATGCTGCTGCGGATGCAATCAACAGGGAAAATGCGATAGTCTTCAGGTGTTGCATGTGTGGCCTAGTGTTTTTGAGCGAGGTCGGCAAGCGATACGCTGTCTAGGTAGGAACCCACAATTCGGTTGAGCTCGGTCCAGAGAGGGAGCGTCTTGCAGCTGCGGGAATGGTCGCAAGGGGTGGCTCCGTCTTCGAGGCATGCGACGGGGGCGAGGGTTCCTTCGGTGGCGCGAAGAATGTCGCCGACGGCATAATCTTTGGGTGACTTGTTCAGCCTGTATCCACCGGCCTTTCCGCGTACGGCTTCGACAAGGCCGCTTTTAGACAGCAGCGTCATGATTGCTTCCACGTATTTCTGTGAAATTCTCTGTCGAGCGATAATGTCCTTGAGCGGAACGAATGTGTTCCGGTCCTGTTCGGCCAGGTCTATCATTACCCGTAGCGCGTAGCGTCCTCTAGTAGAAACAATCATGTCTAAAATTTAGCATTAAAAATGTTAGGGGCTTTTTTTGCAATGCCTTAAAAGGGCTGCAATGTAGGCTTTGGCGTAGCGCGAGGGCGAAACACCTTTTCGCATCACGTAACCGATGGTCATCTTGTCGCGAACGTCGAGGTGCCTCGCGATAATGTTTCGACCGTTGAGCTTGTGGCTGATGACGCCCGAGCAAATGGTGTAGCCATTCAAACCGATGAGCAGGTTGAAAAGTGTCGCGCGGTCGCGAACCTTGATATTGCGTGGACAGTCGAAATCAATGGCGGTTAGAGGTTCTTCGGCGAAGTAGAACGAATTGAAATCGCCTTGTTCGTAGGTCAGGTACGGGTACGGTTTCAAGTCCTCCAGTGTGATTTTTTCTTTTCGGGCGAGGGGGTTGCGCGACGACATAAACACGTGCAAAGGGGTCGCAAAGAGCGTCACAAAGACCAAATTGTTCTTTTGAATGAGTTTTTTGATGACTTTTTCGTTCTTGTCGCTCAAATAAAGTACGCCAATTTCGCTTTTTAGCTTGGCAATATCGTCGATAATTTCGTTAGTTTGTGTCTCTCGGAGCGTGAAATCGTAGCTCGGACCACCGAATTTTCGGATGACATCGACGAATGCGTTGACGGCAAAAGAGTAATGCTGGCAGCTCACGGAGAAGATGGTGTTGCCGCCTTTGCCACCTTTGTAGCGGTCTTCCATTAGGGTCGCCTGTTCCAAGACTTGCCTTGCGTAAGAGAGGAACTCGTCGCCCTCGTTAGTAATCGTGACGCCTTTATTGGAGCGGTTGAAGATGGTAACGCCCATTTCTTCTTCGAGCTCATGAATGGCTGCCGTAAGGCTCGGTTGCGATATGAATACACGCTTAGATGCTTCGGTGATATTGCGCGTGTCGGCGATGGCGATAGCGTATTTAAGTTGTTGTAAAGTCATAGACCTTTCTTATAGCCAGTTATCGGGTTTGCTTTTGTTTGTACCATAGTTTTAAGCTATGGTGAATGCATAAAAAATAGTATTTTACCGATGGTGAAAAAGGAGATATATTTGGCGGCGTAATCGAAAAACAAACAAAAAAGGTAGGTTAAACACTATGAGCAATAAAAAAACATCTGTAATCGGTTTCCCGCGCATCGGTAAGGCCCGCGAACTCAAGTTTGCAAGCGAAAAGTTTTTCAAGGGCGAAATTTCCGAAGCGGAGCTCCAGAACGTCGCCGCCGAAATCCGTCAGTACGGTTGGGCAAAGCAGAAGGCCGCCGGCATCGACTTTATTCCCTCGAACGATTTCTCGTTCTACGACAACGTTCTCGATACGGCATTCTTGTTCGGCATTGTTCCGGAACGCTACAAGAAACTCGAACTTAGCGATCTCGAAAAGTATTTCGCCGCGGCTCACGGTTACCAAGGCGAAAAGGGCGACGTGAAGGCCCTCCCCATGAAGAAGTGGTTCAACACGAACTATCACTACATTGTTCCGGAAATCGATGACGCTTCTGAATTCAAGGTGAATGATTCTAAGCCGGTGCAGGAATACAACGAAGCGAAGGCTGCTGGAATCCAGACCGTGCCGACTTTGATTGGCGCCTACACGTTCCTCCGCTTGGCCCGCTACAATGGCCAAAAGAAGGCCAAGGATTTTGTTGCCTCTGCAGTCGCTGCTTACGCGAAGGTCTCCGAATTGCTCGCCGCTGCTGGTGCCGAATGGATCAGTTTCGCCGAACCCGCTTTGGTGTTTGACGTGACCGCCGAAGAAAAGGAACTTTTCAAGTCTATTTATGTGGAACTCGTCAAGAAGGTGCGTGCCGCAGGCCTCAAGGTTGCCTTGCAGACTTACTTTGGTGATATCCGCGATGTGTACCAGGATGTGGTTGCCCTCGGTTTCGATGCCATCGGTCTCGATTTTGTGGAAGGCCTCAAATCGCTGGAACTGGTCAAGTCCGGCTTCCCGAAGAACACGCTCCTGCTCGCGGGTATCGTGAACGGCAAGAACATCTGGCGCGCCGATTACTCGCAGAAGAATGCTCTGCTCGCCGAAATCGTGAGTGCTGTCGGTGCCGAAAACGTGGTGGTCGGAACTTCTTGCTCGCTGTTGCATGTGCCGTATACGGTTGCTGCCGAACAGAAACTCCCCGCCGAAACGCTCCGTCACTTTGCCTTCGCCGAGGAAAAGCTTGCGGAACTTGCCGAGATCGCAAGCGGTGATGCTGCCGCTCTCGAAAAGAATAAGGCCTTGTTTGCAACTCCGCGTGTGCAGGCGAACGCCAAGGTGCAGGCAGAACTTGCCGCCCTCACCGCCGCTGATTTCGAACGTACGCCGAGCCGCCTCAAGCGCCGCGAAGTGCAGAAGGCTGAATTCAAGCTGCCCGCATTCCCCACGACTACCATCGGGTCTTTCCCGCAGACGGCCGAAGTTCGCGCCAACCGCGCCGCCTTCCGCAAGGGTGAAATTTCCAAGGAACAGTACGTGAAATTCAACCGCAAGAAGATTGCCGAATGCATCAAGCTGCAAGAAGAAATCGGCCTCGATGTGATTGTGCACGGCGAATTCGAACGCAACGACATGGTGGAATATTTCGGCTCGAAGATTGACGGATTCGTATTTACGCAGAACGCCTGGGTGCAGAGTTACGGCACCCGCTGCGTGAAGCCGCCTGTCGTATGGGGCGACGTGAGCCGCAGTGCTCCGATTACGGTTGAATGGTCTGTATACGCTCAGAGCTGCACCAAGAAACCGGTGAAGGGCATGCTCACGGGTCCGGTGACGATTCTCAACTGGTCATTCCCGCGTGAAGATGTTTCACTGAAGGTGCAGGCTCAGGAAATCGGCTTTGCTATCCGCGACGAAGTCCTTGACCTCGAAAAGAACGGTATTCGCATTATCCAGATTGACGAAGCTGCCCTCCGCGAAAAGCTGCCGCTCCGCAAGAGCGACTGGCACAAGGAATACCTCGACTGGGCCATTCCGGCATTTCGCCTGGTGCATGCGAAGGTCAAGCCCGAAACGCAGATTCACACGCACATGTGCTACAGCGAATTCAACGACATCGTGCGCGATATCGACAACATGGATGCCGACGTGATCACCTTCGAAGCGAGCCGTTCCGACCTCAAGTTGCTTGACGCCTTGAACGAAGCCAAGTTCGAAACGCAGGTGGGGCCGGGCGTGTATGACATTCACTCTCCGCGCGTGCCCTCGGAACAGGAAATCGTGGATGCGCTCCACAAGATCATCGCGAAGGTCCCGCGGCAGAACGTGTGGGTGAACCCCGATTGCGGCCTCAAGACCCGCGGCGAAACCGAAACCACGGCAAGCCTCAAGAACCTCGTGGCAGCCGCGAAGAAACTCCGTAACGAAAAGTAAGTCGCTTTTGCATCTCGACTCGCAAAACACGTCCTCGACGTTATTAAACGCCGGGGGTGTTTTTTAATGAGATGCTTCGCTTTCTACTTGCCAGGTGAAGCCTGCCGCCTCGATGGTGCGGAACGTTTCTTCGAGGCTCTGGCCGCCTTCGGTGAGGTAGCCCGACGCGAATATGGAATCGGCCACCTTGAAAAGCGTCTTTTCGTGTCCCTTGAAATACACCTCTCGGCCGGCGGCACAGCGGATATCCGATTTCGGGAGCATCAGGCGCGCAAGGCAAAGCACCTTGATGCAGTATTCGGGCGTGAGAACTGAAATGTCGCGCTCCGCAAGGCGCGTGCCTTCTACCGGCAGCAAGAAGTTGATGGGCACCGAATCGGGATTGATTTCCAGCAGTTCAAAAAGCATGTCCACCATGTCTTCGGGCGTTTCTCCCATGCCGATGATGCCGCCGGAGCAGATCTCGAAACCGAGACCCTTCAGCATTTTCAGGTTGTCGATTCGCTCCTGGTAAGTGTGCGTCGTGCAGATGCTCGGGTAAAAACGACGGCTGCTGTTCAGGTTGTGGTTGATACGGTTGAGGCCCGCCTCTTTAAGAATCAAAGCCTGCTTTTCGGTAAGGAACCCGATGGAACAACAGATTTGCGTGTCGTTCTTTTTCATCTTGCGGATGCGTTCGGCGAGTTTTTCGATGTCGTCGTCCGCAAAACGGATACCGCTGAGCCCGATGCAGTGCCTCGCCAAATGCATTTCGTCAACGAGGTCGTTGTCACCGTAAAGTTTCTTGTCTTCTACATAGCGGTACTTTTCAATCGGGGCTTTGGAATCGCGGGACTGGGCGCAATAGGCGCAGTTCTGCGTGCAGTTTCCGCTGCGGACATTGGTGAGCAACTGGATGCTTACACGGTTTCCTTTATACTTTGTACGCAACTGGTACGCCTGTTCAATCAAGTTCGGTAAGGAATCCGCGTTCGCGTTCAGAATTTCAAGAG
Organism: uncultured Fibrobacter sp.; assembly: GCF_937877005.1. Classification (GTDB taxonomy): domain Bacteria; phylum Fibrobacterota; class Fibrobacteria; order Fibrobacterales; family Fibrobacteraceae; genus Fibrobacter. Next base: position 30,829 of record NZ_CALEFV010000004.1, read on the forward strand.
CGGTTTGTCGATTCAAAGACATAATTTATCCTAAATTTTCGGTTTCAAAGGATTTTACACCCTGCTTAAGACGATTCAACCCGTCAAGGCAAATGCTTCTGGGGCAGGCGATGTTCATTCTCAAAAAATGTTCTCCGCCAGAACCATAGGCATCGCCTCCGATAAGGAACAGGCCTGTTTTTCGCCTTAAATAGGCAGCGAAATTCCTTCCCATTTCTTTTAGTGAAGAAATATCTAGCCACACGAGATAGGTGGCGTCGCCCTTCACGGCAGAAATTTCCGGAAGTTCTTCCGCTAAAAAGGCTTCGACGAGTTTCCGGTTTTCAAAAACGTACTCACGCAGGCTATCAAGCCATTTTTCGCCTTGCTCAAAGGCGGCGACGGTAGCCACTGTCGCAAAAGAATTGGGCGCGCTGAACTTGTCTGCGTGCAGCGCATGTCGAACCTTTCTCCGCAAAGCGGGATTCAGCACATACACTGCCGATGTATGGAGCCCGGCCAAGTTGAAAGTCTTTGTCGGGGCGATGCAGGTTATGCTCACCTCGCGGCATGCCTCCGACACGGCGGCAAAAGGCGTATAGCGTGTTCCCGGTCTCGTGATGTCGCAATGGATTTCATCCGCGATAACGGTCACGCTATATTTTTTTGCAAGTTCACCAATTCTTGCCAGGTCCTCAGCGTTCCAGATTTTACTAATCGGATTATGGGGATTGCAAAGAATCATCAAGCATGTTTGCGGGTCTGAGAACTTTTCTTCCAGGTCTACAAAATCAATGGAGTAAGTTCCGTCCTTATACAAAAGGCGATTTTCTGCCACGCGAAGCCCAGCGTCTTCTATGCAGTTGTAGAAGTTGTTGTAAACAGGCGACTGCACCACGACATTTTCCTTTGCTTCCGCCAGATGCTTGAGAATGGCCGAGATAGAATAGACGACTCCCGTAGAGAAAAACAGGTTTTTCTGTTCCATTTTAAGGCCGTGCCGTCTTTCCCACCAGTCAATGTAGGCTTTATACCACGAATCGGGAATGTCCGTATAACCAAAGATGCCAAGTTCCAGGCGATTTCGGAGAGCCTCCAGAATTTCGGGCGCAGTCCGGAAATCCATATCCGCCACCCACATGGGGAGTTCGTTTTCGGCGACTTTCCATTTTATAGAATCGTCATTTCGACGGTCTATGACGGTATCGAAATCATACATAAAAAAGCGTTTAGTGATGATGATGGTGGTCCATCTCTACCGCAGTGGCTGATACCGCAGAGGCTGCCTTGTCGGGGGAATAACCGGCAATGCCCGGATCCACCATGCCGAAAATCATGGCGATATGAGAGAATACGAGGAACGCCGCCAACAGCAGAATGCGGACAAGTGAACGTCGCGCTTCGCTAGCCTTTCGCCACAATACGCGCACGTTGAGCAAAGCAAGCAAAATCATGGGGACGGCGGCAATCACGTAGGAACCGATGGCAACGGCATCGATCCAGGTGCGGAATTCACCGTTAGATGCGAGCGGCACGACGATATTTGGAATAAAGTAAATGGCGATGATAGCAAAGGCGATTCCACCCAATACTCCGCAGACGCGGTTTGTCTTTTTTACTAGGTTACTTCGTTTATCCGCAAAAGGCAAGAGCAATTCCGTAATGGCAACCGTTTCGGCAAGCACTACCGGGATTGCCATAAAGTAGATCAGGTTCCACGGGGAATTTTGCATAAGCAAATCCATATAGTGGGTAGAATACATATTGACCTCTTGGATTTTGGGGTGATACTATAAAATACAAATCGGTTTTTTGCGGCACAATATCTGGCGCTATACTATTTTCTTATACCTGCCGATAGCATAAGGCTATTTTGCGTTTGGCACTTATAAAAAAAAACGATAATACCGCATAAGAATTAAGTATTGGACAATGACAAAAACGGGTTCTATATTTCGGCGCACAAAAAAACAACAAACAAAAAACAATAAACAAGCGAGGTATAAGAATGAATCAGAATTTTGTCAAGTCCGCCGTTGTGGCGAGTCTCCTGATTGCGGGAACTATCGGGTTTAGCGCATGCTCTTCTTCTGACGAACAGAAGAGCGAAACTTCCGTCAAGAAGGTCGAAAAGCAGACGCTCACCAACGTGTCTTACGACCCGACCCGCGAACTCTACGCGAACTACAATGAAGTCTTCAAGAAACACTGGAAAGAAAAGACCGGTGGTGAAGTGGAAATCACGCAATCTCACGGCGGTTCCGGCAAGCAGGCTCTGGAAGTGGCCAACGGTCTCGAAGCCGACGTGGTGACGCTCGCCCTCGAATTCGACGTGAACGCCGTGCGCGACGCGGGCCTCATCGAAGACGGCTGGGTCAAGGAATTCCCGCTGAACAGTTCCCCGTACACATCCACCATCGTGTTCCTGGTCCGCAAGGGCAACCCGAAGAACCTGAAGGACTGGGGTGACCTCGTGAAGCCGGGTGTCGGCATCATCACGCCGAACCCGAAAACTTCCGGTGGCGCACGCTGGAACTACCTCGCCGCCTGGGCATGGGCCGAAAAGCAGTACAACAATGACGAGGCCAAGGTCAAGGACTTCATCAAGAAACTGTTCCAGAACGTGCTCGTGCTCGCTTCCGGTGCACGCGGCTCTACCACGACCTTTATCGAAAACGGCCAGGGCGACGTGCTTCTCGCATGGGAAAACGAAGCCTTCCTCGCTCTCAAGGACTACCCGAACGACTACGAAATCGTAATCCCGAGCATCAGCATTCTGGCTGAACCTTCCGTTGCCATCGTGGACAAGGTGGTCGACAAGCGCGGCACCCGCGAACTTGCCACCGAATACCTGAACTACCTCTACAGCGACGACGGCCAGCACATTGCCGCGAAGAATCATTACCGTCCCTCCAACAAGGCCATTCTCGACCAGTACAAGGAATTCGACCAGAACGTGAACTTGATTTCTATCGAGCACTTCGGCGGTTGGGACAAGGCGCAGGGAACGCACTTCTCCAACGGCGGCATCTTCGACCAGATCTACGAAAAGAAGTAAGCCAGGTTGTCATTCTGGAGCCTCGAAGAGGCGATAGAATCTAGAACCAAATTGTCATAGCGAAAATCCCTGCTCTTCGGAGCGGGGATTTTTTGATGTTATCTCATCACAAACCTAATCCCAAATGCGCCTGATGTTCTTGGCGATCATCTCGTCTGCCATGTCTGTCAGGATATGCGGATTGTCGGCAAGTTGGTCTTCCAGTGCCATGTTCGTATTGACGTTCGACAGGATTGCCTCAACCTTTTTGCGAGCCTGCCGGTTAATCGTTTCTTGCAAGCTGTTCTTTGGAACAAAACCGTAAACGAAATCGCAGTCAAGACCTGCCGCAAT
>NZ_CALEFV010000005.1 GCF_937877005.1 uncultured Fibrobacter sp.
GCATGTCGCCGCAACTAACTGCACTTCGCTGACTCCCAATTTTACCATGATCGGTGCTGGTCCGTAAAAAAACAAATTGAATTGGTATATAAAGAAAAAAGACCCGCCATCTGGCGAGTCTTTTTGCATAATTGTACAGCTTAGGCGATTACGATCCTCTGCCGATGTTGGTGAAGTTCGGCGTAAGCTTCCCGCATGCATTGCTGAGTGCAGCGTCGCCAGTCTGGCCATCAACAGTAGCGGCGTAGGACACGGTTTTGGAACCTGCTGTTCCAACAACAGACCAAACCTTATTCGCGCCACAATCATCCAAAGCAGACTGAGTTGTCGCGGTCCAAGTACCAGGCGTTGTGTTTGCGTCATATGCGAACACATTGGTCGGAGGAGCTTGGTAGCTAATCTGGGTGCCAGTGCCCATCGAACCCTGTGCCTGTATCGCCCTTTTCGGCGAAATAGGTGTCCTGCAGATGCACGTAGTATGCGGGCAAAAAAGTACTCCTTGAAAAAAAAGATTGACATTAAATGAACATTTATGTACATTTAGTTCAATGAAATATGCATTATTGTTCAGACGGCAGGGAGGCCAGCTATGAAAGATTGCGAAACAATCGTCAAATTGGCCCGAAAAAATAATGGGATGATTACGGCGACGGACGTTTCAAGGGCTGGGCTTCAGCGACGCGCCTTGACGGAGTGCGTCTTGGCGGGCGCGCTGAGCAAGGGGGCGCGCGGAGTCTATTTTCTAGCCGACCAGCTCGAAGACGAGTTTGCCATTTGGCAGCATACTTATCCTCAGGGAATATTCTCCGGAAATACGGCTCTGTACCTTTTGAAAAAAACAGACCGCATTCCTTACGCCATGAGCATGACATTCCCCAAAGGTTACAATGCGAGCGCCGCAAAAAGGAATGGATTGAAATGCAAGATTGTTGTCGCCGACCGTTATAATTTGGGGGTACAGGAAGTACTTTCTCCCTACGGCAACAAGGTGCGCTGCTACAACATCGAGCGGACTCTGTGTGATATTGTTAGCGGGAACGACATCCAAACGACGAACCACGCTTTCAAGGAATACGCACAAAGTAAGGATAATGACATCCCGCTGCTAATGAGTTACGCCAAAATTCTTCATGTGGAAAAACCTGTACGTAACTATATGGAGGTTCTACTATGAAATTTTCAAATGCGGCCAAGTTGAAGGCTGCCGTAAAGAAGATTGCTGTTGATTCCGGGGTGACCGCTCAGGGTGTTTTGCAAAAATATGTTTTGGAAAGGTTTCTTTGTCGCCTGGCCGGGTCTAAATACCGCAACAACTTTATCCTGAAAGGCGGGTTTTTGACATCTTCGCTTGTCGGGGTTGCCAACAGGACGACTATGGATATTGACGCAACGGCGACCGGGTTCAGCGTAACCCCGATGACGCTAGAAGACATTTTGTCGACAGTATGCTCGATTGATTTGCAGGATGGATTTTCTTTTTCTTTCGAAAGAATAGAAAGCATCCGCGAAAATGATTCCTATCCCGGACTACGGGCTTATTTGCAAGCCTCGTTTACCCCAATGACAGTTTCTTTTTATGTCGATGTTACGACTGGGGATGCGATTACGCCAAAACCTGTCCTTCAATTGTTTTGGTCAATGTTCGATGATGGGGATTATGAACTGCTGTCGTATAACCTGGAAACCTTGTTGGCGGAAAAGTTGGACACCGTGCTCTCTAGGGGTGTCTTGAACACTCGTACAAGGGATTTCTATGATATAGACCTGTTGTGGAATAGATACAAAAAGACTATCAAGATGGATATTCTTGCAGAAGCTTTATATAACACGATGTCAAGTCGCGGCAATCTGAAATCATTGAATGACTATGAAGGGATCCTGAATTCCGTCATATCTGACGATAGCATGAATAACCGTTGGAATAAATATCAACAGGAATATGTCTTTGCTGCAGGAAAAACTTTTTCTGAGGTATGCAATAGCGCGCTTGAAATTCTGGGAACGGTTGTCAGGAAATAAGGTTCCTGCCGACTATGGCCTATCATTAAAAAGTCTATTTGACCGCCAATTTTAGATAAAAACGGCATCAACCTACGTGCATTTGCAGGATTCTTACTTCGCAGAGATGAACGCTGTGGGCGACAAGAGCGCGATTGGCTATAAAGAGCCTGCAAGCACAGTATTCTCTTACGATGTCACTGTTGAAGGAACCAAGGCGACGTTCTCAGCAACAAATACTGAAACTGCCTTGAACGATTGTCAGAAGGACGCCGGTACTTGGTCTGTAGAATCTGAAGCAGGCTCTAGCGGCTTGAAGCATGAAGCGAACGTTACTGGCGACGGCTGCGGAGTGCTTACGCCCTCCTTCACATCTATCGGAGCCGGCACGAATTAATCGATCGTCGCTCAAGACAAAAGGAGCCCGCCAATGTCCTTGTGACAAGGCGGGCTTTTTTTAGGGACTCTGTAAAATGAAACGCGGATTTACTCTTATCGAACTGATGGTTGTTATCGTAATTATGGGCATTCTGGCAGCTGTTGCCGTGCCAAAACTCTTTGCGATGATTGCCAAGTCCAAGGCAGCCGAGGTTGGTCCCGCTGCCGGGGCTTATGTACACCGGCAGGATGTGTATATTGTCGAAAAATTGGAAATAGGTGATTTCGATGCTATCGGTTTCGACATCCCGCCAAGTGCAGTCTTTACCTACTCCGAGACCTACACTGCCAAGACGAAGGAAATCTGGACGGCAACCCCAAAGGTAGGGCTCTCCGAATGTTCATCCGATACCTGGACAATTACATCCGAAATGAAATCGAGTCGCGGCAAGCATGTCGCCGCAACTAACTGCACTTCGCTGACGCCAAATTTCACGGCGATTGGTTCCGGATCATGATTGCGTTTATTTTAAACAATTTAATATACGCAAAGGCTCGTTTTCGAAATTGCAAATGAGTCTTTTGTATTAAATTAAAGAAACGGTGAATCAGTGCTCGCGGGCGAGTTCCTTGCGATACTGTTCTTCTATAAATGCCGGACCATCCCACCAGAGTTTACTGCTTTCATTATAAAGCATTTGTCCCGTACGCGAGCGCAAAAAGCGTGGCAAAATATCGGACGCATCACGACCATCCTTTTTAGCAATGCTTTCGACAACCATTGTCGTAAGCAAGTCGATAGCGGCATTTACGCGTTCGGTCATTACATCCATATCCGCTCACTCCCCACAAACGACAACTTATTCAAGGCCGCGACAGACTTGAAGCAATATTGATCTTTCAATCTTTCTGGAAGCAACAAACGGATACAGATATCGTCTGCAGAGGTCGAGCCCACCTCACCAAAAGCACTCGCCATATATGTCACGATTGTACTGTTGGTCGCATCGTTTGCAATCTTGCCTCCGATAACATCGTATTTGGAACAATCTTCCAGCACATCGCCAAAAACGCCCTTCTTTCGATGGGCGACTACGCAATGAAGCCAGGTTGAATCGGCGGTTTCATAAATCTTGATATTGAGATTGGCATTGCCGTTATACCGAAACATTGAAACAACACCATATCTTTGACTTGCGACAACACCATTTTCTACAGCTTTCTGCGTAGAAATTTTCGCAAAGGACTCGGCCTGTTTTTTGTCGGTTGTCAGATAAAAGCCTTGGCCAAAATCCTTGTAACGGGCGCACTTCCGTAAATCAGGAGATTGAACCTCGCAAAAGCTGCCATGATACAGAATGTCGCCATCTTTCAAAACATCAACCACAAGCAACCTCCTTCGCGTCGAGATACTGCTTTATATCGTCAAGTACAGCCAGATCACCCTCTACATGGAATAAATCCCACATTTTCGCGATATAATGATACACTCCCTTTTCTTCAAAAAGGGACGCTGCCTGCAAAAGCGACATTTTCCACTGTTCCGCCGCAAGGCGCGTAAGCCTTGTTTGCATGTAGATGATTTGCGATTTTTCGTCCATCGTTAATAAAATATATAAAAACGAACTTACCTGGCAGTTTTTTTGTGCTATACCCCTGCTAGTAGAGTCTTTTTCGTCAAATATTATTTGTTGAAAAAGGCCGCATACATGTGCATTCGCAGGACTCTTAGTCCTCATTTAAGCAGTTCCCGCGAAATCTCCTCGCGGTGATTTTCGCGAACGCCGCAGTCCTTCGCAATCTCGTTCCAGCAGGCGACCGCATTTTCGACCTGGTCTATGATGGCCGCGTACTTGCGGATTCCGACGCGTTCCGCCACCGCTTTTAGGTCCTCGTGGGTGATATTCTCTTGTTTCATATTCACCGACATCTGGTGGCGACTTATCCAGCGACTCCTCGGATTATTAGCGTAGCACAGGTCATATGCGGGAGCCAATTTCCAGGTTCCGGCTTCATCCATCAAAAAGGAAATGTTCTTGGTGTGGTCATCGTTATTTTTTGTCAACACATTGAACACCATACAACGGAATACGTCTTCGTCTGCCTTGGCGTCGAGTCCGAGTTTGCGCATTACAGCAAAGGCGTCCTCATAAGAATGACGAACGTCACGATCCAGGTGTGCCAAGGCTGCAAACGTTTGCATATGCAGTTTGGAACCGTCTTCTGTGCGGTCAAAACGTTTAGTCATAAAGTGGCAGCCACTGCTATCTTCAAGAATGCGGCTCTCGCTCATACGGATTCCGGCTCGTAGCGCCATCTTGTAGTACGCATATTCCACATTGCCTATCCCGCGGGGGATTTCGGTAACGCTGTCGTGCTCGCGGTAACTTATGCCGTCGAACTTGAGCAGCCAATATCCGAACCCTTTTGGCGCGGGCACCTGGCCGCTGCGCACCTCGCCCGTGGATTCGTTATAGGCAATAATCGCCTTTGGTTTTGCGCCGCCGGCAGAAGTGCCGACTCGTAAGATATCGTACAAGGTCTTATCCTGTTGGACAAGCTTTTCCCGGAATTTTTCGCGGTCCCGAAAAACACTCTCGGCCAGTTTTACGAGGTCATCCACAAGAATTTCCGTAGATTCGTCAAGCCCCGGCGTAGACAAGCTGGGCTCAAACTCCAGTGCGCCCATAGAGCGCTTACCGACATAGCACAAGCGTTCCAGCGGAGTCACCGTCTCTAGCGGGCGACCCATGGTCTGGAACCATTCCGAAATAATCTGGTCACCGAATTTGTCCGGCAGCGAATCCGCAATGAGTCCCGGGAGTCCGCGAAAACAGTTGTTCCGGTTCTCGGCAAAAGAGAAAACGCCCTTCTCCACGGGCATCTTTATGGGTGATACCGGCAACGGATTGCGGACAAAGGCGGGCTCGTATTCGAAATAGGCGACACCCCGCGACGCATCCCACGACAACGCTCCGACAGGCTTGCCCCACAATCGCACGTTCACGACAAGTTCGCTCATTTGGCCTTGCTCCGTTTTATGCGTTGGATCTTGCCGCCCTGTAACTTGCGCAACAGGAGCGGGCTTACGGGGGGGGTAGGCAAAAGTTGCTCTACATTTTCAAGCATGCCTAGGGAACGCAGAACGCTTAAAAGAATTTGTACGGATACGGCGCCTCCGCGCTCCATCTTGGCGATTGTACCTACGCCAACACCGGCAGACTCAGCCAGCTCGGACTGCATGAGCCCCTTACGCAGGCGGTATTCCTTGAGCCTTGAGCCCATTTCCTTCAAGATGGAGGGGGTTGTCATTTCGTTCCACATGAATATCAATATACATAATAATTGTTACAAAAACAATGATTATAACTAAAAATCACTATAAAACATCTTTTTGTGATAATTATATTGAATTAGAGAAATTGCGAAATTTGTAATGTCAGGATGCATACTACGTGCATATGCAGGACACATATGTTTCTGAAAAGAATGAAACGGGAAACTTTTCTCAAATTTCTTATGACGCACCTCCCACAAATATCTTCGCATACTCTGACAACAATGGCGCTGTAGGGACATTCCAAGCAGTCACTCAAGCCGCTTTGGATGGTTGCTCTGGAACTTGGGGAGTATCTTCGACATTTGTGGCTACGACGGGAAAATTGACTCATACACCTTCGCTGCCTGATTGCGGCAAAAAATTGACTCCGAACTTCGAAAACATCGGGAAGGGCACTGGTGCTGCCGCTACTACCCCTAGTGGCGATTAATACACATCGCTTTCGCACCAAACATCTAAAGGTTCGCCTAATGGCGAACCTTTTTCTCATATAAAAAGGCTCGCTGACTTTGTTCAGCGAACCCCTTTTGAAAATTTAGGTTAGATTACGAGCCCTGTGTCCCCTTGCCAATATCATCGAAGGAAGGCGTAAGGGCTTTACAGGCATCTTCAGTGGGCGATGCCGCTACGTGTTTTGCACCACCACCTTCGCCACCGGCCGAAGAAGTAACTGTCCATGACTTGCTATCACCGCAGTCCCCAAGCGTTCCTTTATCGTTTGTCCCGGTAAAGACCGCATCTTCATCACCACCGCCTGTGACGGTATAGGTAAAGACATTGCTTGCGGGTTCCTTAAAGCCAATTTCAGTACCATTACCAGTTTTTTCCTTCTCCGCGAAATAGGCATCCTGCAGATGCACGTAGGTTGATGCATGAAACGTTCGTTTTTGGGGCTGATTAAGAACGTATAATTTCTTATTCTATTGACTTCTAATGTCTTTTTTGTATATTTCTTTACATGGAAAAGCAAGTTTCATGGACTGTTGCTGCGATTAACGAGTTTGCGAAGGCAAAGGCGCTTTCGGTAAAGCAGGCGTTCAACTATCTAAGCCTGTTCAGGGGGATAGATTTCCTGCAAGCTCATTACGGTGCAGAACACATGCTTTCTTTTGAAGATACCGTGGAAGATCTAACAGCAATTTGCCAAAGAAATGGGGGCGAAATCCGGTGATTCTATACCACGGTTCCAACTGCGACATCGCAAAGATTGACCTTGCCATGTGCAAGCCGTTCAAGGATTTCGGACAAGCGTTTTACTTGACGACGATATTGACCCAGGCCCGCGAAATGGCAAGGAAAGTTGCAGACCGATTCGGTGGGGAGCCTGTTGTTAACGCGTTCGAGCTTGAAGATGACAACTTGTTTGGTATGAAATCCAGGAAACTGAATAATCAGTACGCTTTCCTAACGGATCGGGCTGTTTCGCTTCTCAAGAAAAGGCCTTCCGTATGACCAATAAACAGGAATTTCTCATAGAGGGCATTGTCAGCGACATTGCGAATTGGCTGATTGAAGAACATTCAATGACTTTGCAGAAGGCTCTTGATACAATTTACAACTCGCAGTTCTTTGAAAAATTGCAAAATCCCTCCACGGGGCTCTGTACGGAAAGTCCCGCCTATAATTATGAACTACTCGTTTCCGAAATAGAAAACGGGAAGTTTATCCAGACGGAAATCTGAGCCAATAAATCGTCAAGTTGACAGCGTAAGAAACGGCTCTTTGATAGGGCTTTTACAATTGTTTGGTCTGTTGTGGGCACCGCAGGTTCCAAGACCGTTTCTTATGCAGCCAAAGTTGATGGAGAGACTGGAGCCGACACCCTCGCTAACCCTTTTGCATAACACACATGTATTACGAGTGTGCGCCAGCACCGATTTGCGTAAAGTTTGATGTGAAATATTCACTACCGAGATTCGTTTATCCACACATATCCTCAAATGTTATCAGCTTGACATTGGGCCTTTCTGACGCCATCTGAATAAATTTCTTGGTAAATCCGCTCTTACTGAAGAATATGAAGTGTTTTTCCCCTTCACCAAGGAGCGTAGCCTTTTCAAACAGGCCCTCCACGACGTCGATATCGACCAATTTGTTGGTCCATTTGCATTCGCAGAAAAGCTGCTTTTCTCCGGCAAACCCAAAGATATCTATTTCTTCTTCGCGTTTTTCTTTTGGGTTGTTCCCCCACCATCGACCTATATTTTCAGGCAAGAACGGTAACGCCGCGAGTCCCTTTTCGGTATAAAGATACTGCAGACATATTTCTTCAAAAACATGCCCCATATACGCACTGATTTTGTGCTTTACGAATTCCTTATAGACTAAGTTGCCAATTCCGCGGTTTATGTTGGTCTGGTAATTCCAGACAAATGTAAACCAGAATCTGTACATGGTGTCGTTTATAATGTAAATGGTCTTTCTGCTGCTTTTTTCTGTGGCGGGAATCTCGCGTCGAACAATGCCCAGTTCCATAAGCGAAGATAGCGCGTTGCTTGTTGCACCAGTTTCGAGCCCAGCCCTAGTCGCAATTTCGTTCAAACGGCTCGCTCCCTGGGCAATCGACGTTATTACCGCATTGTAGGTGGCGGGGACACGCATTTCCTGTTTCAGCAAGTTCATGGGTTCCTCAAACAGTCGACCACCCGACTTAAAGAATAGATCGATTAAGTTTGCGTCTAGGTCCCTTTCAGGATTTATGTGCGTGTAGTATTCCGGGACGCCCCACAACGCCCCGTATAGGACGGCCTGTTGTTCCAGGCTAAAATCCGGGCAAAAATCCCTGCTTTCAAAAAAGTCAAAGGGGAGTATTCTCAACTGCGATGTTTTGCGGCCGTAAAGGGGGCTTTTGTAGCCCAGTACCTGGCTCTCCATAAAGCTCATCGAGGATCCGCATAGAACAAGCATAAGTTTTGAGTTTTTCCATGCGTGATCGATGTGCTTCTGCAACAGGGACGGGATGGACGGGTCTGTCTTTGCCAGATAGGGGTATTCGTCTATGACGAATACGATCCTTTCCTTTTGCGCCAAGGCGTCGATGTGCGAGAAGACTTTTTCGAAGTTTTCAAATGTTGAATCTGGAACGCCGGAATGTTCCAGGACTGCTTGAGATAATTGCGACAAGTTTTCGGCTTCGGACGCCTCTATCCCCGTAAAAAAAATGGCCTTTTTCCCTTCGCAGAATTCGCTCAGGAGCATGGTTTTCCCGACTCGCCGCCGTCCGTAGACAACGGCGAATTCGAACTTTCCCGATTCGTACAGGAAATTCAGCGTTTCGATTTCTCTTTTTCTTCCGTAGAACATAGTTTACTCATTTTAGATTTACTAAATCATAAATTAGTAATTAAAACCTACAAAGTCAACACTTTTACAATTTTTTATGGTTTATTGAAAAAAATGGCAGATTCAACATTCAATATTAAATTTACCCCAAAAATCCTCCACAACCCATGTGCATCTGCAGGATGCGTATTTCGTGGACCAGAACGCAAAGGGAAGCTGGACTCAGATTGGTTATGATGCTCCTGCAAGCAACGTCTTCACTTATTCCACGAGTGCGACTGGTTGGGAAGCCAATCCTGGTGCAAATAAGCTGACTGGTTGCACAACCAATACGGACAAGTGGACGATTTCCGCTTCAGTCGTTTCAGCTAAGGGACATTATGAAGCTGCCGTCCCCGCTACAACGACTTGCTCGGACCTTACTCCCAACTTTACTCAGATTGGTGCAGGCTCGTAATTAGATCTGCTGGAAATTGCAAAAAGCACTCCCGAACGGGAGTGCTTTTTCAATATTTGCTCAATTATGCTACTTTGTCGCTGCACCGATATTCGTGAAGGACGGAGTCAAAGATGCGCAATCAGCTTTTTCTTCCGGTGTAGTTGCGGAGTGAGAAACACCGGATTTTCCGGAGCCAGAAGCCTTAGAAGATGCGACCTTCCATTCGCTGTTTTCTGGGCACTTATCCAAGCTGGTCTTAGCTTTTGCAGTCCACGTTTTTGATGCAACGTTATAAGTAAATACATTGCTTGCGGGTGCATTGTAACCAATGGCTGTGGCGTCGTCACCGACTTCGTTCATTTCGGCGAAATAGGCATCCTGCAGATGCACGTAGGTTCCTGCTAAATATCCAGACAAACAAAAAAACTAATTTGGCGGCGCTTTTTTAAATGACAAAAGGAGCCTAACATGTCTTTCTTTGATACCGCTTTGCAATATCTAGAAAAAGAAAAATACAATCTTGCTTCGCGTTCCGTACGAACCTACTACTGGAACTTGAAGAAAATTTCTGATTTCGATCCGAATCTGGAATGTGCGGACCTGACCGAGTCCACAATACAGGAGTATAAGAATTTCCTTATACGGCGAGGAAATAAACAGGTTACGATAAACAAAGCCCTTACCGTATTTCGAATATTTGTCAATAAAATGCAGGCAGACGGTCTAGTCAAGGATAATCCCTTTGATAAATTCAAAATCGGTCGCGTTTACACCCGAAGGGGTTTCTTGACAAAACGCGAACTCAAGGAACTATACCTGAACTTTGAAGATCGATATCGCTTTCTGACTAAAACGGAACAAGATACCATGCGGGTCTTTTTGTTCAGCTGCTTTACCGGCCTGCGCTACAGCGATTTGAAAACGTTAAACGGCAATGAGATCTTTGACTGGAAAATTCGTAAGCAGATGCATAAGACTGGCGACCCTGTGTATATTCCTATTCCGATACAAGCGAGGCTTCTTTTGCCCAAGAAAATGGTGAATGGCCCCGTATTCAGGGTCGTCGAAAACTCCTATTTCAATAGGTCGTTGCGAAATGCCGCTCATAAACTCGGGTACTACAAATACATCCATTGCCACCTGGCGCGACACACCTTTGCCACAACCTGCATAACGCTCGGAATTCCGCTCCCTGCTACAAGCAAACTGCTAGGCCACAGGAATCTGGAAACAACACTGATTTACGCAAAGTATGTTGATGCGTTCCTGGATAAAGAAATGAGAAAATTCAACAAGCTCTAGTTGTTTAGGGTTCTGCAAGAATGTAGGTAGATTCTCTCGTCTTTGTACCACAAGGTGAGGGAATCTCCTTTGGCGAAGGGCAAGTCGGGCATGTCCGTAATCAGATGGGTTATTTCGCCTTTTTGACAAAGATGCCGTGTACGCACTATCAGTGAATCCCTTTCAAAGAGAAACTCCGATGCCTTGTGCTTGCGGAGCTGCCACACGATTTTATTCCATTCGTCGTCGGTGGGTTGCGCTCCCAGAAATACTTTCTTCTCGCGGGCTTGGGATTCGTCCTTGTGTCCTTTGAAGAATATGCATCCTACTTCGTATTGTTCGTCGTAGTATGCTCCGGAGAGAAAGTGTATTCGGGGGAGTTTCCCGGCAAAATCTTTTACGGAATACAGAATTCGTCCGCGTTTTTCGATGCTGGGGAATGGAGGCTCCTTCACGAACTGGTTCATCGCTTTTTCTCTTGCTTTTTGCTCTGCACCGCGGTGGTCGTAGTTCAGGAATGCGCAGATGGCTAGTGCTGTGGAGAGTAGTCCGCATGGCAATATTTTCCCTAGCGATGTTTTGCTGTTGGCCGCCAAACCAACCGCACCTAGGGCGGCCACTGACAAGATATAGGCAATTGAAAAATTCTGCCTGGGGAACAGCGTGTTGCCCCAAAGAATCTCTGCGGCACAAAGCAGCGTGACAACAACTACCGGTATCCGCAATTTAGGGCAAACGAAATATACGGCGAGAGACAGAGCTGCCGTAGCGGCAAATAGTTCTTGGATAAATGTTTGGTAGCTTTGGTAAAGTTCCGGCAGGTGCTGCATGTGCAGGAAAATAATCCAGTAGGCGGAAAATGCCGTTGTGGTAATCCATAGGCAGACGAGGCCTATTTTGATTTTCCCGTAGAACGCCTTTTTTGAGGTTGCAAGCAAAATCGCCGCAACAACTGCACCAACAATAACGAAAGGCGAATCAATCCAGTATACAAGCGTAATTGCAAGGAACACCTTGTCCCAAATGTCGAGGGGTTTACCCTTACGGATTTTTGTCACATAGAGGCGTAACCCGACAATGAACTGGATAAAAATGATGGAGACTTGGCAGAGCCATAGTATGCGGAAGGTCTGGACCTGGAAAAGGAAGATGTGGTGCGTGAATACCGATGCGACAAACCAGTAAATGGCAATCGCTGCGACGAAGGTTTCTGCTAGGGCGAAATTTTTCAGGTTTTTGTTTTGTAGGAACTTGATTGATGCGAGAATTAGGAACAGCAGATTCAGTGCGAGATTCTGCACCAGCGGGATAATTCCCTCCATGTCCCAACCGACATAGACCCAGCTTGGCGGGTATGCGGCCCAGGGCGCTTTACCGATGAGGATTGTCGCTGGAAGCAATAATGATACCGCTGCAATGGGTAATCTTGTTTTTGGGAAATAGTAGAACATCCACAGCGGGAGTCCCCATCCAGCTGTAAGCGGGTGAATGAACGTGCCTGCCAAGAATATTACTGGCGAAATCCACTTATTCCTATCAAATAGGTGCGCAAGTCCCCAAAAACCAAAACAGACTGCTAGCGTGCGGGCGACGGGGTAGGCTTCGATGGTCTTGATTGTGTCCCACATGTCATTGCGGAATTCACCATAGGCATATACGGAAAAAAAGAACAATGTGATGGGCAGGGCTAGCCATGTGCAATGGAATTTCTTTGTCCATTTGTACGCGAGCCAGGCAAATGATGCTGCCAATCCGCTATGCGTCAATAGTGTCAACAGCAATGCCGCGGTGTCTATCGGGAAGAACTTGATGAATAGCGAATAAATTATTGAGAAAACGCTGAAAGCATCCTGGTTGCCGAACATAAATGCGGGGTCATCGATGAATCGCCCCGGGAAAATCCGGTTGATAGCCTGCAATGTGTAAAGAATGCTGTCTTGCTCGAAACCGTCAAAATGGTTGACGCATAGCATGAATAACACTGTTAGGGGCAAAAGCAATTTGTATGCAATAGGTCTCATTTTCCCATCAAGAAATAGTCATACTGGATGCTGCGCTCGCGCAATAGACTGTCCAGGGTCTTTTGTCCGTAATGCTCAAGTAATGTAGGCTCGTTGGAATACAGCGACCGACCCAGCCCCATGGAACGGCCTTCTACGACGAATCCCATGGATTCAAGCAGCGTGGGGAACATGTCGAGTGAGGAATATTGGCGTGATTTTCCAGGGAGCGGTAGCGCGGAATTCAATATGAAGTTTGTCCAGTAGAGTTGCTCGTGCTTCGGTACATTAGCCTTTGCAGAAAGCATGTCCAATGTATGATCGCCCATAACTGCGATAGTGGTTTTTTCGAACCAGGACTGCTTACTTGCCCAGTCAAGGAATTCTGCTAGCTGAAAAGATGCACAGCGTAGGGATTGAGGATACTTTTCCTGTGATGCAGAAAACTGCTCTTGGCACAATTCGTCGGTGTAGCCAAAAGGCTGGTGTGTATCGACAGTAAGCATGTAGAGTGCGAACGGTTTGCCGCGTTCGGCGAGGCTGTCCAGCTCTTCCTTGACGAACCCGTATAACTTGCGGTCCTCGAAGCCCCAGAAAACCTTGTAATCCTGCGGAATCTTTCCGGCTTCCTTGAAATATTCGATGTCGTGGATGGCGACATTTCCGTGAACTTTCCAGAAGTCGCGCTTTTGCGTGAAGTCTCCACTTGACCCCTGCACGTAGACCTGCTCGTAGCCTTCGTTTGCGAGGATGTTCATTAGGCAGCTTGCGTGTGGCAGGTAGGTGGGCAGCTTGCCGTGATACTCTTCAATGCCCATCGGCATGTTCAGCGGGATGCCGCAGAGCTTGCCCGTGATTCCTGCGATGGTCCAACTGGTGCCCGACACATTCAAACCTCCGGGGGCAAAGCCGAATTCTCGGAAAAGACTGTCTATTTCGGGCGTGTAGCGAGCGAAGTTCGTTTCCATCGATTCGAGGAAGATGACGATAAGGTTCTTGGGTTGTTGCGGTGCAGTCACCTTGACGGAATCGGGATTTGCATAGTATTCGCGGTAGAGTTCCGAATCAACGGGCTGCTGGAATAGGGCGTGGAACGGTGCGCTTGTGACGATGCCGGGGAGAACAAGCGAAATTACGAAGCAGTAGGCAACCATGGTGACTAACGCGAATTTACAGAGAGGCCAGAGAATTTGCAAGAACCCCTTGCCTGCGAGCGTTAACCGCAATTTCCAGAAGCGGAAGTTTGCCTTGACATTCCGCTTTGAAAGGAGTCCAGAAACTGCGACAAGCAGGGCTGCGGTGCACACGAACAGGTGAAGGGCGGGCTGCATGACATTTGCCATGAACGACGAAATGACGAATTCCTCGGAACCTTCGTTGGCACCGGCAAAAACTGTGAAGAGGACGGCCTCGACATTTGAGAGCGGGAATGTGTCGATGCCCCAGGGGATTACCTGCGAATAGAGAATGAGTAAGAACAATGCGACGCACGAAAGGACTATGCGGACGACAGACGGTTTGCGCTCGGGAACCCGCAACTCGGCTTCTTTGTTGAATGAGACGAAAAATGCGAAGAATACCGCGGCATAGATAGCCCCCGCATAGGGAACCAGTAACGGGAATATGCCGACGAGAAGTCCGCTATCGAAGTTGTAGAACAGTATAAAATGCAACACCGGAACAACGGGTAATGCCACCAAGTGGAATCGCCTGTGGCGGGTCAAAAAGACCGCCAGAATGGCCGCAAATGCTGATGCAACAAAGAAATTGATTGTGTAGGAATCCATTTTCGTCCTTGCACATGAAGTCGTGCCTATAGGGAATATAGAAAAAGGAACGAAAATGATTACTATAGTCTTCTATTTGTGCAAAATCAAGTATGAAAGTGAAAGCTCTCTAGTATGTCAGCCCGAACCCATACGGGAACAGTCCGGTCTTGCCGTCGCCCTCGTTGATGGGAATTTGGCTTTCTTCCTTGGGCCAGGTGTGGGGGAGCTTGCCGGTGGGCTTAACCTTGCCGAACAGTACGTCGGCAACGCCTGCGCCTTCGCTGCCGGGAAGCCATGCGACCACGAAGGCGTCGGCGGCTTCGATAAGCGATGTGACGGGGAGCGGGCGGCCGGTGATGAACACGACGGCGACCTTGTGCCCAGCAGATTTCCAGGTGTTGATTTGCGATATGTAGGTGTCGGCGTTAAAGAGTGTTCCGCTGCGGACGTCGCCGTACCATTCTGCATAGGGGTATTCGCCGATAACGTAGACGATTGTGCCGGCGGCGTCGGCGGTGGTGACGCGGGAACCGCTTGCGACTTCGTCGAAGCCTGCCTGGATGGAGGTTGCCCCGTAAATGTTGTCGGAACCGCCCTGCCAGCCCTGTGTCCAGCCGCCGCATTGCAGGCCGGTGTTGTTCGCGTGGCTGCCGGTCACGAAAACCTTGTCTGTCGTTGCGAGCGGGAGCACGCTTTCGTTCTTGAGCACGACAAGGCTCTTTTGCACGGCCTCGCGGGCGATTTCGCGGTGGGCTGCACTTCCGATGTTGCCGGAAACACCCACATAGGCGCTCGGGCCGCTCGGGTTGTCGATTCGTCCGGCGCGGATTTTGGCGCGCAGGATTCTGCGGACGGCGTCCTTGACGCGGTCCTCGCTAATTTGTCCGGAAGAAACGAGCGACTTCATGTTGCTCACGAAATTTGCGGCGGAAGACGGCACCATTGCCATGTCGATGCCCGCGTTGATTGCGTTTTTGATGGCATCCTTCGAGGATGTTCCGGTGACGGTTCCGGAGTAGTCGCCTGCGGCGCCCGGCGTGGTGGAGTTCTCGATGCCTTCCCAGTCGGCAATCACGTAGCCGTCAAAGCCGAGCTCGGTCTTGAGAATTCCCGTGAGTCGTGCGGAGTCCACATGCTGGTGAACGCCGTTGATCTGGTTGAAGCTTGCCATGACGCTGAGCACACCTTGTTCGACGGCGGCCTCGTAGGGCGGCAGGTACTTCTCGTACAGTTCCTTGTCGGTCATGGTGGCGTTGCCGCGGTCGTATCCCTTGTCGGTGGCACCGTCGCCAATGAAGTGCTTGGCGGTGCTGATGACGCGCCAAGGGGCGTCAAAGTGGTCGCCCTGCTGTCCGCGGATAAAGGCGGCTCCGAGGCTTGCGGCGAGTTCGGCGGTCTCGCCGAATCCTTCGTAAACGCGTCCCCAGTGCTCGTCCTGCGGCACGGTCACGGCGGGGGCGAAGTTCAGGTCAATATGGGCAGCCCACATTTCTTCTGCGACGGCCTGGCCTATTCTGCGGACCAGGGCGGAGTCGCGGGTTGCTCCGAGGCCTATGTTGTGCGGGAATATGGTCGCGTTCTTCACGTCGCCCATGCCGTGCACGTTGTCTTTGCCGTAAATGACGGGAATAGTCTTGTTCCATGCACTGGTATAGAATGTCGACGTGTAGCCGCCGCCGCCTTCGAGTGCGGAACCGCAGGTATAGCCTCCGCAGCTCGTGGTCGGTGCCGCGGCCTGTGTCATTTGCGCGATCATCTCGTTGATGGACATGCCCGACATGAGCTGGTCGATTTTATCTTCGATGGGGTCGCGCTTCAGGGTAATCTGGCCGTAGTCCTTCGGACCGTCCACGCTGAGCGTTTCGGGCAGAAAACCAGCCATGCGGATGGTGATGCTTTCGGCCGCATCCTTTTTCAGGGCGCTCTGTCCCTTGCCGTTGGCGCTGACTTTCGAGATCGGGGTGCGTTTCCCGTCGATGTTCACGGCGACGATGTACATGCCTTTCGGCATCTTTGCGGTAAGCCGGGTGGCGTTCTGGATGGGGTAGGAACCCGTGTTGGAGTCGAGGGTCTTGCTCTTGACGACCTTTCCGTTCATGTCGAGGATTTCGATGGCGACCTTGCCCCTGCCGTTGAGCATGATGCGGTCTTTCTGGAGCGGAAGTGCGCCCTTGATGCTCGAATTGGATACGTCGAAGGTGAATACGCCCTTTTCGTCGGTGAGGGTGCGTGCGCTGGCGAGCAGGCTCGGGAGCGTCCTGATCGTGACGACGGCGTTGTGAAGGGGGGCGCCCGATTCGTCGATGACGGTGCCCGTGATGTCGGCCTGGGCGATGGTGCAGGCGGCGATTGCGAAAATTCCGATTTTAGAGAGTTTCATGTTTTTACCTTGTTTTACAAGGTAAATCTATATTCAGTACGGAGTTAGGGGGTGCACTATCTGCTATTTGTTGTGCACGTCAGAAAACAGGCGTTTTTCCCTATGCCGTCAGTTTCTTACTTTTTGCTATATTCCCCTTACTCCGGGAACTGACTTCCGGGTACCTAGCACTGCGGTGCCGGGTTGAACTTAGGGCATATAGGACCCTCAACCGAATATAAAAACGGAACTACATTTATGGATTTTTCTGCAATTATCGCCGAAGAGCTCAATCTTGAAGTATGGCGCGTGGCCAAGGCTCTCGAACTGATGGACCAGGGCGGTACCATCCCCTTTATCGCCCGCTATCGTAAGGACCAGACGGGTACCTTGAACGAAATCGAACTGCGCGACATCAGCCACCGTCGCGACTACCTGCAGGAACTCGCCGACCGCAAGGAGACGGTGCTCAAGAGTATCGAGGAACAGGGCAAGCTGACTCCTGAACTCAAGGCCCAAATCGAAGCCTGTAAGGACAAGACCCTCCTCGAGGACATTTACGCCCCCTTCAAGCCCAAGAAGCGTACCCGTGCGACCATTGCGAAGGAACTTGGACTGGAACCGCTTGCCCGCCTGATGTGGGCGCAGGAAGAAACCGGCAATACCGCCGAACAGATTGCGCTGATCTACCTTTCCGAAGAAAAGGGCCTCGCGGACCCGAAGGCCGCCCTCAAGGGTGCCGCCGACATTCTGGCCGAAGAAGTGGCCGACAATACCGAATTCCGTCAGTACCTGCGCAACAAGGTGGAAAAGACGGGCGTCATGGTCTCGAAGGTCAAGAAGGATTTCGAAAAGCAGGAAACCAAGTTCAAGGATTACTACGACTTTAGCGAACCTGTCGGAAAGATTCCGAGTCACCGCATGCTTGCGCTGCGTCGTGGCGAAAAGGAAAAGGTGCTCCGTCTTTCGATCGAAGTTCCGAACGAAGAAATGGTCGGCTACCTCAAGCAGCAGATTATCAAGGGTAACACCACCTGGACTCCCTACTTGGAAGCCATGTGTCAGGATGCCTGGGAACGCTTGCTTCAGCCGAGCATGGAAAGCGAAGTGCGCCTGCTCCTCAAGGATGCCGCCGAAGAAGAAGCCTTCAAGGTGTTCAGCAAGAACCTGCAAGACGTTTTGCTCGCTGCTCCGGCCGGCCACAAGGCCGTGCTCGCCCTCGACCCGGGTTTCCGTACCGGTTGTAAGGTGGCTGTTCTTGATGAAAATGGCAAGTTCCTGGATCACGGCATTATCAAGCCGCATGAACCGTGGAACGACAAGGCCGGCGCCGCCGTGTACCTGATGGGCCTCATTGACAAGTACAAGATTGATTTGATCGCTATCGGTAACGGTACCGCAAGCCGCGAAACGGACGCCTTCTGCGCCGAAATGTCCGCCAAGTTCAAGGGCAAGGTTCCGCCGCGCGTCATCGTTTCGGAAGCGGGGGCTTCTGTGTACAGCGCAAGCATGATTGCTATCCAGGAATTCCCGAAGGAAGATGTGACCACTCGTGGCGCCATTTCCATCGGCCGCCGCCTGCAGGACTCGTGAAGGTGGACCCGCAGTCCATTGGCGTGGGCCAGTACCAGCATGACGTGAACCAGCGCGAACTCAAGAAGCGCCTGGACGAAGTGGTGGAAAGCTGCGTGAACATGGTCGGTGTCGACGTGAACAGCGCCTCGGCTCCGCTGCTTTCCCATGTGGCAGGCCTCAGCAATACTTTGTCCGAAGCCATCGTGAAGTACCGCGAAGAAAACGGTGCTTACGCTAGCCGCGAAGCCCTTAAGAATGTGAAGGGCTTCGGCCCGAAGGCCTTTGAACAGGCTGCAGGTTTCATGCGCATTCCGGGTGCTGAAAACCCGCTGGACGATTCTGCGGTTCACCCCGAAAACTACGCCCTCGTTGAAAAGATGGCCGAAAAGGCTGGCGTGTCCGTGAAGGACATGGTGGGTAACGCCGAAGCCGTGAAGGCGATCAACCTCGAAGAATTCCTCTCCGACGAAGTGGGTAAGGCTACTTTGGACGATATCATGAAGGAACTTCAGAAGCCGAGCCGCGACCCGCGTAAGGAATTCCGTTACGCCAAATTCGACGACAAAATCCGCACCATTCAGGACCTGATTACGGGCAGCTGGATGGAAGGTGTCGTGACGAACGTGGCAAACTTCGGTGCTTTCGTGGATATCGGTGTTCACCAGGATGGCCTCGTGCACGTTTCTGAAATCAGCGACAAGTTCGTGGAAGACGCGAAGACTGTTCTTACCGTGGGCGACATCGTGAAGGTGCGCGTCGTGGCAGTCGATGTGGGCCAGAAGCGCATTAGCCTTTCGATGAAGCAGGAAACTGCCGACGGCGTCGCCGGTGCCGGTGCAAGTGGCCCGCGTGGCCAGCGCGCTGGTGGTAACCGCGGCGGATTCGGTGGCCACGGCCGCGACGGTGGTCGCGGTGGACGCCCGCAAGGTGCGATCCAGGGCCACGCAACCCTCGCTGACCTCAAGGCAAAAATCGCCGGCAAGGAACGCCCGGGTGCTCCGAAAAAGCCCGCTCCGAACATGCCCGGCAAGATGAGTGCTCTGCTCAAGAATATGAAGAAGGGTCGCTAAACTTTATTCTGATTCGAAAAAAATGCCCCGTCAATTGACGGGGCATTTCTGTAAGTAAAGGCTAAATCTTACGAGCGCCTTCGTTCTTTCGACACTCGCCTTGTGCGTTACTCGTACTTGATCACGCCGGCCGGGCAGCTGTCAGCAGCGTCCTTGATTTCGCTTTCATAAGCGGAATAGTCGACGCCTTCCTTGACCTTCATCTTTTCAGGAACTTCGAACACTGCGTCGCAAGTAGCTTCGCAAGCGCCGCAGGAGACGCATTCGTCACTGGATTCGTCCAGCCAAACTTTCGTGATTGCCATAATATACCTCTTGTGTCTTTGGTTTGTGATTAGTCTAAAGATATAAAAAAATGGTGCTGTAAAGGGGAAATTTTTGCATTGGGGTGTATTTTTTCTAAATTTGCGGGCGGAAATTCATCGTCTTTTAAGGCGAACAAAACGAGAGGACAGCACCCGCGATGAAGAAAGTGGTTGTAAAAATTGGTGGCAGCCTGGCAATCGACGAAGCTAAGCTGGCTGATTTTGTGTCGGCAGTCTCTACCCTCCCCGGTAGTGGCTGTCAGGTGGCCGTGGTTCACGGCGGTGGCAAGGACATCAACGAAAACATTGCCTTGCTCAAGGAACAACCCACATTCATCGACGGTCTGCGTGTGACGACGCCCGGCATCATGAAGATGGTGGAGATGACCCTCTCTGGCCACGTGAACAAGAAGCTTGTGCGCATGCTCCTGAACAACGGCTGTGGCGCCGTCGGTATTTCGGGAGTAGACGCGAACTTGTTCCAGGTCGAAAAGAAGCAGGGCAAGGTGGACCTTGGCCTGGTGGGCGAAATCAAGAAGGTGAACCCGGGCATTGTGACCGCGCTCTGGGGTGCGGGGTTTGTTCCCGTAGTGAGCCCGATTTCTATTGGCCCTGACGCAAACGGTAAGGTTGTGAGTTGGAACGTGAATGCCGACACGGCTGCATCTGAACTGGCTGTGGCGCTCGAAGCCGACCAGTTCGTGCTGGTGAGCGACGTGCCGGGCGTGATGGACGAAAACAAGAATGTAATTCCCGAACTGAGCGAAGCGGACGCCGAAAAGCTGATTGAAGCTGGCGTCATCTCCGGCGGTATGATTCCCAAAGTCCGCGAGAGTTTCAAGTCGATCCGACGAGGACTCAAGAGCATCCACATCGTGGGTTGGAAGGACGCGGAACACTTTGGTAAACAAATTAATGGAGATTTAAACTATGGCACAATCTTGCGCTAACCTGCTCGAACAGGACAAACAAATTATCGCGCCGCTCTACGGCAAGGCAGACATCAACTTCGTGAAGGGCGAAGGCTCTTACCTTTTTGATGACCAGGGCAACAAGTACCTGGACTTCGTGGCAGGTATCGCCGTGAATGCTCTCGGTCACCAGAACCAGGCGATTAAGGATGCGGTGGTGGAACAGATGAACCACTTCAACCACATCAGCAACCTTTACCCGAACTACCCGCAGATCGAACTGGGCAAGGCCCTGTTGGAAATCACCAAGTTCGACAAGGCATTCTTCTGCAACTCGGGTACCGAGGCCAACGAAGGCGCTATCAAGTTCGCACGTAAGTACTTCGACCGGAAGGGCGAAAAGAACCGGCAGAAGATTATCACGTTCGTGAACAGTTTCCACGGCAGGACGTATGCCGCTCTTTCTGCGACGGGCCAGCCGGCCATCCGCGAAGGCTTCGGCTCCATGCCGGGTGACTTCGTTCATGTGACTTGGAACGACTGCGCTGCCTTGAAGGCCGAGGTGGATTGCAATACCTGTGCCATCATGCTGGAATCGCTGGCCGCCGAAGGTGGCGTGATGACGCTTTCTGCCGAGATGGTTGCAACGATCAATAGCCTGCAAAAGGAATGCGGCTGCCTCGTCATCGTTGACGAAGTGCAGGCGGGCGTGGGCAGGCTTGGAACCTTCTGCGGTTTCGAAAAGTATGGCCTGAATCCGGACCTCGTTTCTTTGGCTAAGGGCATTGGCGGCGGTCTCCCGCTCGGTGCGGTTCTCCTGCGCCAGAAGATTGCCGACCAGCTCAAGGCCGGTGACCACGGTACCACTTTTGGCGGCAACCCGATTGCATGCGCCGCAGGTCTCGCTGTCGTGAAGCAGATTCCGGGCCTCCTCAAGAATGTGGCCGAACGTTCCGCCCAGATTAAGGCGGGTTTGGCAGCCCTCGTGGAGAAGTACAGCTTCGCCAAGGAAATCCGCGGCGAAGGCCTGATCCTCGGTGTGGCTCTCGACGAATCTATGCCGGTGGGCAACATCATCGCTGCGGCCCGCAACGAAAAGCTCATGGTGCTCAGTGCCAAGGGCAACGTGCTGCGTTTGCTCCCGCCGCTGAATGTTTCGGATGTCGAGTGCAACGAGGCCCTTGCGAAACTCAGCGCCGCCTTCGAAGCAGCTTCCAAGGCAGTGAAGTAACATTCATAACATAAAGACTATAGGGACCGCGACGAATATGCCGCGGTCTTTTTTTTGAGCATGCATGTACTTTGTACGCGCGTTTTCTAGATGTCAATTATATGCGACAAAATGACTTGTTTTGTAAAAGCATCTACAAAAATGACCTTGTCAGAGTTTTTGTAATGTATTTTGCAAATCTCAAAACATCTTTTTGACTTTTATGGAAAGCTTGAATTATCATTTTGTCACAAGTTCCTTGCGCAATCTTCTCCAGTCACATGCAGAAGAAATGCTCTCGTTGATTGAAACCCTGAAAAAATCTTTGAAGGCGGCACCTGCAGGTACGCTCAATGTCTCGCCTCACCAAGGAACATTTCAGTACTATCAAGTGTTGCCTAGTACCGGAAAGAAGGGACGCTATATTTCAAAGGAGCAACACTCGCTCGCCCAGAAGCTCTCGCAGCGCGATTATGATAAGGCGTTGCTTGTCGAATTGCAAAAACAACTCAAAGCGATCGACAAGTGCATCCCTGTATGCAATCCGGAGCGATTTGGCTTGCTTTGGCAAAAGTTGCATCCGGCGCGGCGCGCCTTAGTCAAGCCACATGCGTTGCCTGACGATGAATATTCCCGCTTGTGGATGAGCATTGAGTACAAGGGTCGCGGATTTGATGACGCCGCGCCGCAGCTAATGTCTGCAAAGGGCGAGCGAGTTCGTTCAAAGTCAGAAATCATTATCGCTGACACCTTGTTTCGACTTGGAGTTCCTTATCGCTATGAATTTCCGTACAAGATGCGCGATGGAAATCGTCGTATAACAGTTTACCCTGATTTTACATGCCTGAATGTTCGAACGCGCCAAGAGTTTATTTGGGAGCATTTTGGCTTGATTGAAGATAGTGGCTACGCCAAGAATATGATTGCCAAGTTGGAATTGTATGCGGCGAACGATTTCTTTGCAGGCGTGAATTTATTGACGACACAAGAATCGTATGAGCATCCGCTGAACACGGTGTATGTGGATCGTTTGGTGAAGAAATTTCTGCTGTAGCGACTTTAATGTTGAAAACACTCAAAAAGGCGGTGAAATCTTTTTATAATACCAGTTTCCACCGCCCCCAAAAGACCGACTTGAGTTTGTTTTCATTGTATTGCCGTTTTTTAGCGGTGTATTTTGTTGACGTGTGTTGTTTCCACCGCTAATAATTTCTGTGGCGAATGTAAAATGGAGTCGTCAATAAAAAAACGGCGGTGAAAAAACAAACATTCGTCTGTTTCCACCGCCAAAATTGTACGCCCAAAGTTATATGCGTTATTCCTTCACCGTCGGGGCTTGGCGTGCAACAGGGGCGAGCTGCCCGTGCTTGCGGAACAGGTGCTTCACTAGCGTGCCGAAACCGCGCATTACGCGGTAGCGTTCGCGCGGGTTCTTGATTGCCATGATGCCCTGACGCAGAATGTAGCTCGGGCGCAGGTAGAACTCGCGGCGGGCCTTGTCGCAGAAGTCTACAAGCGCTTGGCTCGTGAGTTCGCCGCGCTGGATCGTGGTGCGGTGGAAACCGTCCTTGTCGAGCCACTGGTTGTAATCCTTAGTCTGCAATGCGCCGCTTTCCAAGGCTTCCTTGTAAGCTTCGGTGCCGGGGTATGCCATGATGGGATAGAACTGAGCCGTATTCGGGTTCAACTTCTTGGCGTAGTCGAGCGTCATGCGGAGCGTTTCCGGCGTGTCGCCCGGGTTGCCGACCATAAAGCAGCCGTGCACCAAGAGACCTGCCTTGCGGGCGTTCTTGGTGAATTCGATTGCCTTGTCGGTGTTCTTGACACCCTTGTGGATGTTTTCGAGAACCGCAGGCGAAGCGCTTTCGAAACCCACGCACATTTCGCGGCCGCCGGCCTTTTTCATGAGCTTGAGCAAGTCGAGCGGCACATCGGCGCGAGCGTTGCAGCTCCAAGTAATCTTGAGGCCGCGTTCCAGAATCAAGTTGCAGATTTCGCGCACGTGTTCGTGGCTTGCGGTAAACGTGTCGTCTTCGAAGAATACTTCGCCGAGGTCGTCAAAGTTTTCCTTGATGTACTGCAGTTCGTCGACCACATCCTTCGGAGAGCGGCGGCGGAACTTGTGGCCGTTCAGCGTCTGCGGAATCACGCAGTAACTGCAGCGGTTCGGACAGCCGCGACCCGACAGAATCACAATCAGCGGGTTCAGGTTCGCACCGTAGAAATACTTCTTGTAGCAACTGTACAGGTACTTGCGGTAAACCTTGGACACCCAGGGCAGTTCGTCGAGGTTTTCGATCTTCGGGCCTTCGGGCTGAAAATCGACCGTGCCGTCGGCCTTGCGGAAGGCGAGGCCCGCGATGCTAGAAATTTCCTTGATGTCGCCGCGCAGGTAGCGGGCGAGATTTCTTGCAGTATAGTCCGCCTCGCCGATAATCACGAAATCGAGGCTGGGTTCCATTTCCATGGATTCCAGCGGCTCGGCGGTGGCGTGCGTACCCATGATGGCAATCTTCGTTGCAGGGAGTTCCTGCTTTATGGCATGCACCACCTTCAGGTCGTTCAAAATACTCGGCGTGCTCGTGCTGCAAACAACGAGCTCGGGGTCAAACTTCTTGATACCCTCCAAAGTTTGCGGAAGGTCGAGCTCCATGGCGGGACTATCGATAAGCTGAATTTCGTTGCCGTCGGCTTCGACAGTGCCGGCTGCGTAACTCAGGAACATGGGCCAGTAAAGCGTAGAGGACTTCGTTACACACGGGCTGCGGGATTCGCGGCTGAACATCGGGTGAAACGGCGGATTTAAAAAAGTGATACGCATAAGCAAACGCAAAATACATAATTATTGGCGATTAAGCTACATTTGTAAGCGATGAAAAAGCTTTTTTTCGTGTACATGGCCCTTTGCGGACTCTATTCGCTCGCGATTGCGCAGGAAAGCCCTGCAGCGCTCGATACGATTAGGGAATTTTTCCCTGATGGTAGCCTGTCTCGCATGTACACGGTGCAGCGGGGGAGCTCTATCCGCGAAGGGGTGGCGCTCAGCTACCACCCGAACGGAAAACTCGCCGTAGAAGCGCCTTACAAGGCTGGAAAACTCGATGGAGTGTTTCGCAGCTACTACGATAATGGAAAACTTTGGCGGACCATTGGCTACAGGGATGATGTTGAAGAAGGCGCCACGATCACCTATTTTGAGAATGGAACCAAGAAGAGTCGCGAACTTTATAAAGGCGGCGTCCTGGATGGCCTTACTGAAGAGTGGGACGAAAAAGGCCGACTCCGTCGCAAACTGCCTTATGTAAACGGTCATCTTCACGGAGTTGCGAAAGTATTCGATGATTTGGGAGGCCTCAAGGAAGAAATGTCCCTGGACCATGGGCTGCGCCATGGTGCCTACCGCCGCTATAATCGTGGCATCATGATTCTGGAAGCGGAATTTGACCATAACCGCTGCATTAGGAATTGCGAATTTTAAAAACGGCCGTTCGCAAGGAACGGGCCGCTTTTGAAAAATTAATTGAAAATTATTTCAAGGGAGATTTTGCGGACGGTGAGGCTAAATTTGCCTGTACCGCGGCAATTTGCTCCGGAGAGAGGGCAACGCCCATTTTTTGCAACATGGCAATGGTTTCGATTCTTCCCTCGGCAATGCCCTCCGCTCGGCCTTCCGCGCGTCCCTCGGCAATGCCCTCCGCTCGTCCCTCGGCAATGCCTTCCGCTCGGCCTTCCGCGCGAGCTTCTTTTCGCTCTATTTCTAGCGTGTATGCTTGGTCTGACATGAACTTAGCCTCCGAGACAAGGAATCCCATATCAAAGTTACTCAACTTTGCTGCATTTTGCAAGTGGACCACATTGGCCATGAAGGTGGTTTCATCAAGATCCTGCTCGTTGTTGATGCTTTCGATAGCCCGTAGCCAGCATGCGAGCCGACTTTCATCCATCTTGTAATCTCCCTTGATGAACTTGGCTACCTCGACAATTGTGAGCATGTGCTTGCCGAAGAAAACCTCGTTGTTCTGATTCTTGAGCTGCACGCAGTGCCTGTAGTCGTTAGACTCCGGATAGGAATCAAACATCTGGAGTGCGATAAAGTCCATGTTCCGTAGTGTGTATACCTGCCCCGGAACCTTGTTTTGTAACGTGTGACAAGCGGTGTAGAATACTAGACGGTCCTTGAAGGAGTCGTCGCCTTTGTGCTGGACTTCGATGACGATGCGATTCTTGTCTTGGTTCAAGGCGACTAGATCAGAGGTGACGCTTTTGACGAATGGGCCGCCGGGGACCGAAGGGTCGATGAAGTCTAGACTGCGAATGCAGTTGGGCCCCTCAAGCTTAAGGACTGCGTTTAGGAAACTCGCTGCCATGTCCCTGTTGGAGTAGGCCCCGAAAATTTTCTTGAAGCACGAATCGTTATAGACATAAACGTACTTGTACTTTTTGCGGAATTCCTCGATGCAGGCCGCGACATCGCCGTTGGCGACGCGCGTCTCGTTGATCTTTTGCAGCATGGCCGCATACTGTTCTCTATTCATGATGAACCTCCGTTCGTTGTAGGGTAGAGATGACCCTTGATGAAAAAAAAAACACCTGTTTTTACAGGTGTTTCGGAGGTTTCCGGACGCGTAGGTGGAAATTAGAAAAGGAGTGAAAAATGGCAAGGGTAGAAGTGTAAAAGTATTGTAAAAACACCCCGCCGAGGCGGGGTGAGAAATTTTAGGATTTTTAAGAAATATTAATTTTCAAATTTACACCAACCAGTTCCATTCCACTCAACACAAACTTTATCTATGAATACCTGCGACTCAGATGAGCAGGACATTGTAACGCCCAAATCTTGCTTAAAATTGTTATTTCCGGTACTCCAAGTCTTTGTTCCGTAAGTATATTTTACGCCTCCCGACCCAGTAGTTCTATTGCAATTTAATTGCGGACTTCTATTACAATCGTTGTTCCAAACGCCAGATAAAGAGAAACATGTTCCACTGACAACATTGTCAACTTGTGGGGGGTACTGTCCATTTGAAATAACCATATGGATAACATCATCATCGTCATCAGGATTATCTCCTGGATCATCATTTCCTCCGCTTCCTGAGCCACTGCCGCATGTTGGCGTAGATGTTCCGCTAACATCGACTTTTATCCACTCGCAGCTTTCATTACCTCTTTCGCTATTACGGCAACCTGTTGTTATAGGTATTTCAATGTAATAGCCTCCATCTACCTTAGACACTCCTGCATTAGAGAGGGCTGTATTGCATGCGGATTCGTTCTCACAATAACCGGGGCGTTTTCCGTTAACCAAAATGGCGTTTTTCCCGTAGTTTTCGTTTATTTCTTTTATGTTTGTGCCAAATAGGCACTTTACCGCAGTATTTGTGCCTTGAATAACCCCTGTGCCGAGATTGTCACATCCTGAACTACAAGTACAGTGGCAGGTCGGCCCTGCAGTAAACTTCATCAATCCCTGGCAGGAATCCCATATATCATGATTACTCTTGTCATAAACAGTAAATGTGTATGCAACATTGTCTGCCTCGCCAATCGGTGTGTGGAACGGAATTCCTGCGTTTGCTGACTCGTATGTACCCGTTCCATCTAAAACAGAAGCATATGCTGTTCCAGAACTTGGTCGCAGCAGATAATCGCACCCACCACCACAGTTCGAAAGAGACGCTGCTTTAAATTCTACATCTGTATCTACAGTGTATGTCCTTTTAGACGGACAAGTTACATCCGGCTTAATCGTAATGGAGCAATCATCATACTTGATGTCATTAATCCAAAGTGTGTATTTGCCCTTCCCTGATATAGAAGGACTAATATCGTTGTTGGTCCAACTGCCCGAAGCTACTGCTGTTCCCGTAGTTGGTGTGTCATTACCTTTCATGATTCGCCAAGTACAGGCACTTCCCGTACATGGGTTGTTTGCATGGGCCTTAAATTGTCCGTTTTCGTATTTGCAACTGGAAGGAGAGAAATCCTTAACAGTCATTGTAGCCGTACACGCTTGAGCATCGTTGATATAAAGTGTATATGTTCCGGCGGTACTTGTTCCAACAGCAATTGCTGACAATTGTATTTCTTGGCTGTTGTCTGTTGTGCCAGTTATATCACTAATACCCGAACTGGATGGTGCAACGAGTTTATAGGTTAAACCAGATATTGGGTTATTACCGTTCTTTAAGTTTGTAAACTTAAAATACGCATTTTCGCCAGGTTTGTAGTCACTATTTGCAAACCAGCAATTCGTGGTAACATTGGTGGAACTGCTACTCACAGGAGCGCTGCTACTACTCGACTCCTCAGAGGAACTGCTCTCCTCAGAACTAGAACTTAATTGTTCAACAATATCAAATGATCCTGATTCGCATTCTGTAAACGGCCTTGCCGTATTGGTGCTACTCAGCCTGAACTTATATGTTCCCACATCAAGCGGGTGCTCGTTATCATTTGCAGCGTCTGTTGCCGTTTTGCCATTCGACACATTTCCGCTACTAGTGGTACTAGGTGTAATTGTCTTTATAACGGAGCCATTCTGAACTAGTTCAATTTTGTAGTTACAGGAGGTCTCGTCAGGACAGTTCGATATACCATAAGTGAACTGTGGCAGGCCCTTGCCTTGCAAGATTGTATTCTGGGAAACCGAGCCGCATTCCGCCGTAATGCCAGTCACCGAGGTGGGATCCGTTGTACACACGGAAGTCGTATTTTCCTTGCTTGTTAGCGTTATCTTGAATACATATTTATAAGCAGCACCCGTGTGACCTGCATAAGGATTGTCCGACCATTCGAATTTTGCATTGTCGTCAGTGAATTTGCATTTTAATTCGGCGTCATTTGTTTCGTAATTGCAGATCAGCGAACTTGGATTTGGACTACTGATATAGTTGCTTGGTTCTTCCACCTTGATGTTATCCGTATGACTCTTGTTTATTACTGCTGCGGAAATGTTCCACTTTCCGCCGCTATAGTTTGCGTTACAGCCGGTTATCTCTACGGCATTCGGGCAGTGGCTTTCGACGGACTTGATTTCTACGGATGATTCGCCAAAGGTATTCACGTGGACTCCCACGACATGTTCCGGATCAAAGCCGTCGATATTTGAAATGTCTTCAACAGGAATCTCCAGCCTGATGTCGGTGCCAGTCTGTGACGATAGATACGGCAAACTGTAGATGAAATCATTGCCGTAAGTGTATCCACTAGTCTCGTTTTTGCTATACAAATAGACTTCGACCTTTTGTCCATTGGGGTTGTCCAAGGTCACATAAATGGTCGCGCCACGCACATTGGCCGTACCACTTTCAAGACCGAAGTAATTTCCATCGCCTGCTGATGTTGTTGATTCGAAAGTGTGGTGTCTAGAACAGGCATTCTGTTCGCCGACCCAGAACGACCCGCAATTGGCGGCGACGCCGTTCTTTGCCCATACGGCTTCTTCGCCATAGACATTGCAGTTTTCTGCAGTGACCTTCGCCATCTTGATTTCTTTTCCGGTGTTGTCAATATAGCCGTGAGCTCCAATATCGGAGAAAGAGTATTCATTAGATCCGCAACGTTGGTAGTCGGAACTATGACTGCAGGCGTCTTCTCCATTGTACCAATAAGCAATTTCGTTTTCTGAACAATCTTTTGCGGCGGTGCTAAACCAGGCAGAGAATCCGACCCACGGTTTTACAGCGGTATTTTTCGGAATAACTCCCGCCGGGTAGGCTGCCTTGAACGAACAGCTGATGGTGGGGTAGGTGTCCCAGCAGGTGGAATTGTAGGTCTCGCTCTTCCAACCGATACCGTAAATTTTGAATTTCGGGTCGGACAGGGCGTAGCCGACATACTCGTTTGGAATACTGCCTGTGTTCGTCACGCCAGAAATCTCGCTATCGGAAAGCTTGAATTCTGCAGAATAAGGCACCTCGGTCCATGCGTTAGGATACATGTCAACGGTAAGTACATCTCCGCCATCTTTCTTGGAAATCGTTGCTGATATGGTCACAAGTTGGCTTGGTTCCGGCGAGTAGGAACTTCCGCTGTTACGCGTGAGAACTTCTTCGGAGCACGAAGAGCCTCCGCTGACACAAAGTCGAGCCTTGAGTACGCCATCGGATGCAATGAATACATTCAGCATAAGGTACCGATTCACATCGGGATCGGAACGGAGTATGAAACCTGAGTTCTTTGCTGTCGCTTTTGCCTCGTCGCTAGCATTCACGCCTTCCCGTGCGGGCTGGAACTGGGCCTTCATTGTGCCGTAGAGACCTGCCTGTACGGAGCTCATGATGATTGCTGAGCCTTTTTGAGACTCTTTCTTGTCGCGGTTAGCGCTTGGTTTTAACGATATGCATCCATCGTCAGAAGAATAGTTGATGTCTTCCCACGATGCGGTTGACTTTTCGACAAGTCGCCACTTTGCGTTCGGGAACGAGGATGTCATCAGGTTGGTCGCACACTTGTTTCCGTCATTTTCGCAGTAGTCAATGCAGTAATTCGTGGAGTTTCCGCACTCAACTGTTCCTCTATTGCTGCTGATGGAACTGCCGGCTTCTCCTTCCTTGAACTCATCAAAGAAGCAATGTTTGTCCTGCTCGCCGAAGTGTGCGTATACGGTGTTTCCGCCACCTGTTACCGAGATTGAATATGATTTACCAGTGAATGGTTCATCGGAGCAGTCTGGTCCACCTTCGCATTTCCAGTAGTTGAAGTCATCCAGGTCCGATTCCGGGCTGAACGAAAGATTGATAGTAGAATTGCGGTAGACTTGCACGTCACAATAGGTTGCGCGGCTTTCCGAATTTTTGAAATTATTATAGGAACATTCAGAGTTGCGAGTGGAGCCATTTTCATCATGCACTTCAATCTTGATGACGGGGTCTCCGGAAATGTCTCCTTCCGTTTCAAAGCCCGCGTGGAATGTCATGGGGAGCGCTTTCAGTGATGCATAGAGCTTGTATGTTTCGTCGACATTTAATGTCGCTGAATGCGATAATGGTACAATGATGGCCTCGCAACCATTAACGGAACTCGCCGTTTTAAGTGAAACTGATCCAGATATGGCACAGCTCCAGCTATTGTTCGTCTCTGTGGTGGTACAGGAATTTCCTTGTACTGTAACCCATTCTTCTGCAGTGGAGCAGTCGGGGCGTTTCATAGCCTTGTCATATTCGCCATTGTTGTTGCATCTATTATCTCCAGTTGTGCTGTTGCAATAACTTTCTATGCTCCATCGTTCTATTTTTGCGGTGTTCGCGTTGTAGATTACTTCAGGGGTTCCCGGATTGCAACCATCTGTTTCGATAACGGTTAATATGACCGAACCATTCTCGGACTCTATGTTCTTGACATTTAGAACCTCTACTGGAGATTCCGATGTAACGACTGCTGTATAAACATTATCTTTTCCTGGAACGAGTGATGCGTGAGATGTGTTTTCAACCTCCCATTCGCTGCCATGAGGAGAAACTGAGAATGTGACATTGCAGCTTTGAGTCGTTCCCGAAGTGGTGTTGGTAAGAAGTAAGGATGCGACTGTAGATGATCCTTTGCTAACCTCCTTGGTAGGATCCGCGAAGGACGCTGTCGGAAGAGTTCCCCCTTCACCCCTGACGACTACCCAGAAGGGCACCTTCATACGGGCAGACGAAGTTCCTCCGGATATTGTTGATGTGACGGATCCTTCAACATTGCATGTGTAAGAGCCTTCTTCAAGTGGTCCGCCGGTTGTTAGCTTTCCTGTTGCGGGGATACCGCTACATGTTACACTGGTACTCGATACTTTTTTTGTCGTGTTCAGAGGAACTATGTTGTAATAGTTTGAAAGTTTCCCCTTGGCATCCTTGGTCAAGTAGACAATACGCGGGAGGACGATGAATGACGCCTGTATCTCCGGAGATTGCTCCACATCTATCGCTTCCTTGTTCTTGTACTGCGATTCTACTGTCACAGAAAGCTGTGGGGCGACCCCAATATAGTAGGGATCAAAGCCGCCATCGGCGACCTCAATATCATTGGCAGGCGAAGAGGATGAAGGTGTTACTTCTACGGTGCCTCCACAAGGGGAACCGTCATTCTTGCAAATGACATTCGCCGTTGTGAGGGCGGCCACCAATACGGAATCGTACTTTAATTCTGCATCTTCAAATCTAATGCGGATACAACTGTCTGTGGGGGTGTATAGGGTCCCTGTAAGTTTAATTTTGCTTGTTTGCGTAAATGGTCCTGTTGAATAAACAAAGACATGTTTAGAAGTTCCTGAAAAATAGGAGGCTCCTTTTGCCAAGTACAAGAATACAAATGAATTGTTGTCGTCTGCGGCAGTGAACATGCTGTTTTGGGCATTGATTTGTTCGTCAACCATTATAATGAATTTGCCTGTCAAGGTTCCGCTAACATTGGCGTTTTTATCGACGCTGGTCAATTTCACAACAACATAGCCATTGTAGAAGTTTTGACCCACATAAGCAGCATCATTCTTATGTTCGCTGTAGCAGGAATTTAAATTGGAAACCAGTGAATTATCCCATTTAGTTATGCTTGCAGCACATCCTTTGGTTGCATAAGATTCGAAGGAATTTTTTGCAGTAATAAGCGGGTCTGGTACCTTATAGTTGGCGTCATCGCATCCCTTTTCTTGTACCCAAATGCTGTCACATACGCTATTCTTGACAGAATCTGCGCACATGAAAGGTCTTTCTAAAGGAAGATCATGAATCATGCTTCCATTGGAGGCAAAGTAGGGACCAACTCCGCAAACGGGTCGCCATTCCTTATTTTCAGCCTTTTTGCACCATGGAGAACCTGTAATTTCCGTTTCCGCTGCGGAATTGCTCATGTTTAGGTATCGATAATAATTTCCGCCAACATTGGTGGTGTGGTAACCGTCATCGTTTGAATGACCGGAATTTGTAAAGATGTATTTCTTATCATTAGATGTTTTGGGCGCGTCTACAAAGTAGCCGTACATCCATGTTCCGGCATTGTCATATCCAGTGCAATTTCCGTAAATATCACTACCTCTACACCATTTCCAGTAGCTGTCTATATATAATCCAAAATCGACATCTTTTCGATCATCGGGTACATGATAGATATAGTACAGCGAGCTTGGCTTGTTAATTTTGGCAGCTTCATATGTTTCGTAAGGCGAGTATGATTCGTTACTCCAATTCTTGTAATGTCCGGCAATTTCGCTATTTCCGCATGTTTCTACTTTAGAGGCGAACATTCCATAACCACTCCATGCAGTGTAACCGCTTAAGCATTGTCTCGGATGGTCTGTCTTTTCTTGGTATTTCGCTGCGGCCTTGTCACTAAGGTCCGACCATGAACGACCGGATTTCACGTAAACCTTTGAACCGGATTCTTCTCCGAGAAGAAATCCCCTTTCTTTTTGTCCGCTATTCCATAAATATTCATAGTTATTATAGTTGTCTCCAGGGAAATTTCCAAAATCGTAGTTATCTACAGGTGCTTTCGCAGACAATTTAAAATCAGTGCAGTGGTATCTTGGACCGTTACCCTCATTCTGCTTGTTGAAATCTACAACATTTGTAGTAATGTATTCATGGCAAGATTTCACCTTGTACTGATTCTGGTCGTTAATGTTGACTTTTCCAAATTCGTCACAAGCAAGGGAACTTCCGTTGTTATCGCATGTACAATTCTTTTTCTTGGCTTTTGTGCAAGTTATATCTTTATACCAAATATTGTATGGTCCTGGCATCCAGACATTTCCTTTGATGATAGTTTGTCTACTCGGGGCCCCCTTATCATGAACGAGGGTAGCATCTTCGCCTGCACATAAATTTCCTCCAACGGTAAATTGGACAGCTTGCGGATTTGTTTTTATTTTGCCTAACATGGTTAGGTGTCGACCAAATGATACCGGTTGATTTCCGACTACCATGTTGCCGCCAATATAAGCGTCCTGTGCGACATTAACTGCGAGTGCAGTTCCCGTTATATCCCCCCCTACAAACAAATTTTTGCTAGTAATTCCGTTGTTGGCGTTCAGGTTTCCGCCGATACAGCTCGTTTTGCCGACATTGATCATGGATCCGCTCAAAGAAGCGTTACCGGTAACAATCCAGTTTCTTGTTGTTGAAGGTGGGTTTGCCCCCCAGTTTCCATTAATGACAGCGGATTCGTAAGTTGTACTTGTTCCTTCGACGCCGCCTCCAAAATAGGCGTATTCGAAGTCGGTCGGATTAAAGTGCTGTGATACTGGCAACCTGACTTGGTACAAACCGTTGACATTCAGAATGGCCACTTCGCTGTGTTTGACTCTCTTGTCGCGAGCATAACCGACTGAAACCAGCTTCAGCTTGTATGTAGGATTTTCGGGGCTCGCGCTCACGCCGACTAGGTACACGTCGTAGCTCTGTCCGGCACGGACAAA
>NZ_CALEFV010000006.1 GCF_937877005.1 uncultured Fibrobacter sp.
GGTCAAATCAAAGGCTATTGAAAAGGGCGTTTCCCTGACGTTTGACGGACTTCTGCAAGCGCTAAAAGTTGCGGCGCAGGTAGGTGTCGCCCTCGCCTTCGGCTAGGTGGGCGTTGCGGTCGTCCGAAAGTATCTGCACCAGGTCCTTGCTGATGATGAGCAGGGTGAATGCGTTGAGGTGCGCAAGCGATTTTCCGAGGAATATGTTCCTTGCCTTCTTGAACATTTTCCGGGCAAACTTGTATGCCTGCTTTCGCTTGCTGAACTTTTGCAGCTCGACTCTCAAGAATGCGAGCGTGACGAAATCGTAACTCCATGTGCTCTTGTCCTTGCGTGCGTTTTGACACATGAGGTCTGACAGTTTCTGAAGCAGAAGTCTGTAGTTCGGGTCTTCCTGGATTTTAGTCTTTGGTATAAACCCGACGGATGATTTTCGAATGTCTGTAAACGGATTCATGGGAGCTCTCCTTAACCATAAAGACGTGCAAATGTTAGACGATAAATGATGCCACTCAACAGCACCACGAAGAACCACAATATTGCGCATGTGGTTAAAGGGTATTCTACCGTGAAGTAGCTGACTGCCTTTGTTGCTCTTTGAACAAGTTTTTTTATCAGCTTCATCTTGGTTCCTTTGTTTGTGGTGGTTGGTTCTGTAGTTTCTTTTGGCGGGTAGTTGTCGTGGCCGTTGATGCGGTTGGCGACGGCTTCCAGGGCGTCCACGGTTCGCTTGTCCAGAACGATGTCCTGGCCCTTGCCGGTCATGCAGCAATGGATGCAGACGGTGCGCCCGTCAACGGTTTTAAGCGGGATGTGAAACTTGTCCTTCTTGCAGGCTTGGCACCTGAACTTTTTCATGTACTTTCTTATGGGGTCGTTGTCGTCACCGACGGGTGCGGTGCGTTCGAATGTCGTGAAGTCGTGCATGGTTTTCCTTGGAAGAATTTTTTATGTTGTTGTTTTTTTCGCGCATTTTGATTATATTTGCAATACAGAATGAGCGTCTGGGATTCCCTTACAGTTGATGACTTGCCTAACGAGGACTTGAAATGGGTCGCGAAGTCCTTGGGGCTCGATGTCGCCAAACGTATCTGGAAGAAGTTCGCGGGCAACCATGTAGCCTGCCCAGCCCGGATGACGCCTAACGCAGTGCGCCGCTACATGCGCGACAATTTCGACAAGCCAGTTCACCAGCTTGCGTTTGAAACGGGTCTCAGCGAGCGAACGATCTACAGGTATATGAACTTTGTCGAGAAGAAGCCCGAGCAGTCGGGGCAGCTTAGCCTGTTCTAGGGTCATTTCAATCCTCCGCGTTTTTTCATTTCGCCGACAAGGTGGTCCACCAGCATATCCTTGATTTTTACTTCGTCTTCGTCCTGGAGCAGCATGTAGGGGCGGGCGGGTATGCGCGAGCCTGGATGGTGAACGCTCTTGCGGTAGAGTGTCAAGCCGCCGACGGTGAACCTGAGCGCCCTGCGGTTCCTTGCCACGATGTCGTGCTTTGGGGTCTTGCCGCCGTTCTGCATGATGCGGGCGTATTTCATGGGGCCGGTCATTACGGTGACTGCGGCACCGTCGTTGTCGAGCTCGTAGTGGATGCTCTTCATGAGTGCGCCTGTGGCAAGAAGGGTCCTGCCTTTCGCCTTTTTCGAGGGGACCCACTTGTCGGGTCTGCCCTCTTCGCGGAAGTTCTGGCGGACGCTTTTGACTACCAGGTTGCCGACGGCAGCCATGACGGGCCTTGTATTTACCGAATTTCGCCGCATTATGGCGATTAGCGCGTTAAATTTGCCTATGTCTACGTCTGCATTGATAAAATCTGACATTTCCTATTGACTTCCGTTAAAAAAAGATGTATATTGAAAGGGCTCGATAGTCATGATGGGCTGCATCCCGTTTGAATGTCTTGAGAGAAGGCGGTTCCTTTGCAGAGGGCCGCCCTCTACCATTCTAGGGCTTCTGGTAAATAACGGTTCCTGTCATAGTTTTTCCTGCATCCTTGCTGTTTGCATAGCTTGTGTATAGTTTGAAGTCTTCACCGACACCGGAATCGTTCACGATTTCTACGAAATAGTCCTTGTTGTTGTATCTGAAACGTTTCCAAAAGACTGCGCGAATAGCGGACTTTCCGGTCTTCAAGCTCTTCATGAATTTGATTCGTATTTCAGACGGGTTCTTCAGTGTTTCGGCATACATCGGAAGGTTCGCGTAACGCGATTTGCCCTTTCCCTTGAAGTGGTCAGAAAGATATTCTGCGTCTATTCTTGTAATGTATTCAAGGCCTGTCAATGTATCCTTAAATGATACCGTAGATATGCCATTGTTTACTTTTCCGAAGAGTCTGTTCATGTTCTCGATGAAATTTTCCTTGGTTATGCTTTCATCGGGTGCGAATTTCTTGTCTGTTTCTATAGGTAGGTTCAAGGAATTATTTTCGGTAGAGTTCCA
>NZ_CALEFV010000007.1 GCF_937877005.1 uncultured Fibrobacter sp.
GATGTCGGCAGGTGCTTTCTCGATCATCAGACGCAGCTCCGCCTTCGTCTCCTCGGCATTCATGCCGCTGAACTGAATGTTAAAGCCTTCGACGTCGAGGTCGTTATAGCGGATGAATCGGTAACCGATGTAGCCGCCCAGAGCCAAACGACCGAGTTCGATGCGGAGTTCAAGTTCGGAGTTGACTGTAGTTGCGAACGTGCTGTAGAAACGGTCGCGGACGGTTTCCACGTGGTCTTCGTTGCCCTTTTCGAAATGGTCGAAGTGGGAGGCGAAGTGGAAGTTGATGAGGTTGAAACCGAAGCCGATTGCCGGAATCAGGTTGATCGGCGCATTTTCGCCGAAGAGCTTCCATGCGAACATCCAGTCGGCGCCGTAAGCGAACCATTCGACGTCGTAAAGCGGGAAATAATCGTCTGTGACGGCGTATGAACCTTCGGGCAGTGTGGTTGCGGGAATATCTGCGGTATACCAGTCGGCCTTGCGTTCGGACACCTGGGAGGGCATGAAGTTGAAGTCGATCCAGGTCATGAACTGCTTGTACTGGGCACCTACGTTTACGTGGAGTCCCAGGTACCAGTCATCGAACTTGTCGTATTTGAATGCGCCGTACGAAGTCGTTTGGACCGTATCGATATTGCCGGAGCTATCGGGGACGGCGTACTTGACGCGGTGACCGAAGTTCTGGAAGGCAGTGTTGTTCACGTAGCGCTGGAATTCCTTGCGCATGCCGCGGTAGTCGGCGCCAATGGAGATGAACCCACGGACGTGGTCCTTTTCGTAAAACCCTTCTTCTTCTTCGGCGAACGAGCCGGTTGCGAGGGTGAGCAAGCTGAGAGCGACAATGCTCAAAAAAGAGGCTATCTTTGTTTTCATAAAAGATTCCATTGCTAATATCTAGGCTATAAAATACATTATGTTTAGGAAAATTGCATCGGAAATTTTCATAAGATGTTAAAAATCAACGATTTACGTGCTTTTTTAGGAGCTAGGATGTTGAATTTTTGTGGAAAAATGGTCATGGGCGCCGCCTTCGGGCTTTTTATGGCTTTTTCGGCCTTCGGGCTGTCGGGCTGCAAAAGCGAGGCCGGAGGCGACGTGAAAACGGCCGACTGCGGCGAACTTCCGGCGCTGGAATTTAGCGAAAACCTTAAAATGGGCAAGCTTTGCGGCGAGGATTATGCCGAAATCCGCTCGATTGTGGGGCGCGATACCTTGATCAAGCGATTCAAGCTGGGCGCGCCACTCAAGCGCGTGGTGGCGCTTTCGTCGTCGCAGGTGGGCTACATGCTGCGCCTCGGGCTGCGCGACCGCATTGTGGCGGTGGGCGAGGGGCGTTACCTGGTCGATAGCCTGTTGTATGCGCGCGTCGCCGCGGGCGAAGTGGCCGAGGTCGGAAACGGGCCTACGCTTTCGCTCGAAAAGTTGATGGCGACAAAGCCCGACCTGGTGTTCGACTTTGCGACTGGCGGCGGCATGGACGACTACGAGCGCATTCGGGCTTTCGCTGATGCTTACGTCGGAATGGCAGGAACGTACCCCGCTTGCAAAGGCCGAATGGATCAAGCTGTTCGGGCGCCTGTTCGGCGTGGAGGCGCTTGCCGATTCGATTTTTGAACAAAGTAAAAACGCTTATTTACAGGCTGTAGACGGGGGTGTTGCGGGGGTGTCCCCCGCTAGAGGGGGTAGCGAGCAACAGCGTGCGAGCGAGGGGGATTCTTCCCCCACACAACCCTGTCCCCGCGTACTTGTAGGCATGAGCTACGGCGGCGTGTGGTATGCGCCGGGCGGCAAGAGTTTTACCGCACAACTTATCAAAGACGCCGGAGGCTGCTACCTGTGGGCCGCAGACACCAGCCGCGAACTCAAGTTCACACTCGAAGAAATCATGGCTATCGCAGACAGCGTCGACGTGTGGGTGAACCCAGGAATGTTTTCTACACCAGACGAGATCCTTGCCGCAGAGCCCAGGGTGAAGTTCATCAAGGCGTTCCGGGAAAAACACGTG
>NZ_CALEFV010000008.1 GCF_937877005.1 uncultured Fibrobacter sp.
GATCCTTGCTGTAGCAGAATTCAATGGCACCGAAGAGGCCCACAGAACGCACGTCGCCAACAGATGGGTGCTTTGCCTTGAGTTCCGCAAGCTTTTTCTTCAAAAGGGGTTCCTGCTTTTTCACATTGCCCTTGACATCCAAGCGGAAATATTCTTCGATACAGGCAATAGCCGCCGCAACGCCCAGCGGATGCGCATTATAGGTAAGCCCTGCAGTAAAGGCGGTTTCCTCATAATAATTCGCAATACGCTCGCTAATGAGCACGCCGCCGAGCGGAGCGTAGGCGCTGTTCACACCCTTTGCAAAAGTAATCAGATCCGGTTCCACGCCATCGGCCTGGCAGGCGAACCATTCACCCGTGCGCAAGAAGCCACTCATGACTTCGTCGCACACCATCAAAATTCCGTACTTGTCGCAGATTTCGCGGACACCCTTCAGGTATCCCTTGGGGTAAAGATAAACGCCATTAGAACCGGTGACCGATTCAATGAACACAGCCGCCACCGATTCCGGGCATTCCTGCTGAATCTGATATTCCAGGCGAGAAAGGAAATGCTTGGTCGCTTCTTCTTCGCTTGCAAATTTAATGTCGTAACCGTAAAGATGCGGCGCCGGATACTTGATAAATCCAGGAATCGTCGGGAACAGCGAAGCGCGTTCGCTTTCGCCCGTCAAACTCGACGCACCATAAGTGCTTCCGTGGTAAGATTCATACTTCGAGAAAATCTTGTCGCGGCCCGTAAACGCCTTCACAAAACGGATGGCAAATTCATTCGCTTCGGAGCCACCCAGCGTAAACAGCACCTTCTTGAAATTCTTCGGGGCAATCTTTTCAATCAAGAGTTCGCTGAGTTCGCCCGCTTCGGCAAAGGCATGACGCGGAGCGATGTAAGCCAAACGTTCCACCTGCTTTTGCACCGCTTCAATAATGTGGCGGTTATTAAAGCCGATATTCACGTTCACCAGTTCCGACGCGATATCGATGTATTCCTTGCCTGCACCATCGTAAACGTAGATACCGTCGGCATGGTCTACAAAGAACGGCTTGTAATCTTTATGGGGGGCATTCGCGAAAGAAAACAGGTTATACTTTCGGGCCTTTTCATAAGAGGCGGCATTTTCTCCCGCCACATAACTAACGTTATTTGACATAGTACTCTCCTTAATTTTTGGAACAAATATAGGTGCGATTTTAGTCTCTGTCCAATACTTTGTTTTTAGCGCTCGTTATCAATTTTTCCGATAACAAATCCATCTAGACTAAATGACGTATTCCGGCACCGTATTGGAACGTGCAAGATTAAAGCGTTCCAAAATATTGCGGCGTTTTTCCAGGAACTGCGCCGAGCCTCTTTCACGCGGGAAGCTGTCGCGAATTTCAAGCACCTCGCTAATGCGCCCCGGACGCGGCGTCATAATCACGATACGATCAGACAAATAAAGCGCTTCGTCAATATCGTGGGTCACCAAAATCATCGTGGTATTGCGTTCCTTGCGGAGTTCCAAAAGCAAGTTCTGGATGTCTGCACGGGTAAACGAATCCAGCGCCCCCATGGGCTCATCGA
>NZ_CALEFV010000009.1 GCF_937877005.1 uncultured Fibrobacter sp.
CAAGTTGCTAAGTGCTGTCCGCCTTTAGGCGAGGGGGTAGGAGGCAACGCAGTGCCGCCGAGGGGGAGCCTTCCCCCTACCAATTTGATATGAATTTCTCTCTCATCCCTAACCACTAACCACTGTTTACTGACCACTTTTCCTATATTTTCTACGCAAAAATTTTTAACAAGGATATTGTTATGGCAAAGATTGCTATTCTCGGTTACGGTAACCTGGGTCGCGGTGTGGAATGCGCCGTGAAGCAGGCTCCCGATATGGAACTGGTCGCCGTTTTCACGCGTCGTGACCCCGCTACGGTCAAGATCCAGACGGCAGGCGTTCCGGTGCTGAACGTTTCTGAAATGGAAGCCTGGAAGGATAAGGTGGACCTGCTCATCATTTGTGGCGGCTCCGCTACCGACCTGCCGGTGCTCACCCCGAAGTACGCCGCCATGTTCAATGTGATCGATTCCTTCGACACCCACGCCAAGATTCCGCAGCACTTCGCTGCCGTTGACGCTGCTGCCAAGGCTGCCGGCAAGATTGCGATGATTTCTGTGGGTTGGGACCCGGGCATGTTCAGCCTGAACCGCGTGTACGCCCAGTCCATCCTTCCGGAAGGCAAGGACTACACGTTCTGGGGCAAGGGTGTTAGCCAGGGCCACAGCGACGCCGTCCGCCGCATCAAGGGCGTGAAGAACGCGAAGCAGTACACCTGCCCGGTGGAAGCGGCTCTCGAAGCCGTGCGTAGCGGTTCCATGCCGGAACTCACCACGCGCCAGAAGCACACGCGCCTGGTTTACGTGGTGGCCGAAGAAGGTGCCGACAAGGC
This sequence comes from uncultured Fibrobacter sp., assembly GCF_937877005.1. Taxonomy (GTDB): domain Bacteria; phylum Fibrobacterota; class Fibrobacteria; order Fibrobacterales; family Fibrobacteraceae; genus Fibrobacter. The sequence goes on from NZ_CALEFV010000009.1 coordinate 815, forward strand.
CTATATCGAAAACGCCATCAAGACGATGCCGAACTACTTCGACGAATACGACACCACGGTAAACTTCATCAGCGAAGAAGAATTCAACAAGAACCACAGCGGACTCGCTCACGGCGGTTTCGTGATTCGTACCGGCAAGACTGGCATGAACTTGGAACACACCCACGTGATCGAATACAGCCTGAAGCTTGATTCCAACCCGGAATTCACGACGAGCGTTCTCGTGGCTTACGCCCGCGCGGCACTCCGCATGAAGGCTAACGGAGAGACCGGTTGCAAGACTGTTCTCGACGTGCCGCCTGCATACCTCAGCACTCTGAGTGATGAAGAATTGCGCGCACACTGCTTGTAAATGAATGTTTGAAACATTAAAAAGACCCGTGAAAACGGGTCTTTTTTTATGAAAGGGGAACGGTTATCAGCTCTTCTTCTTTGAAAGAAAGAAAATGATCATCATGATGAGTGTTGCCAAGATGAATATGGACGATGAAAATGTATGGAATGAAAACGAATCGGTTTCCATCAGCAACAGTGAGCAGGCATCGCAGGCAACTGAATATACCGACATTGCTGTAAGGATGGTCAATATGGTTTCCATCACCCTCGACGAATTGGACTGATTGGTGCTATCGGACCCGTTTGCTGCATTTAGGAGATTTGTCTGTCCTTTTTCGAACAGGTCTTTTCTGAAATCGCTTAGGCCCTCGCTTTGGTTCAGTAGGGTGATTTCATTCTGGTCTACGGTTTGGCCTCTGAGCATCAGGCCGATATCCATGATAAGCATGTTGTCGCGGTTTACGATATGCCGGATGATTTCTGTTGGAATCTTCTTGCCGTCTGTAAGCATCTATTCCTTGATGGGGAAGGGCTTGATTCTTGAATCAATTTGCCAGTTTAGAACGAAAAGTAGCTTTGTCTATACCTATATATGGTTTTTGGGGAAAGATATCTTTTTCTAAGGCTTTTAGCAAGTTCTTTTTTTTTATCTGGTTTGTGTTTTCTAAATTTCTCCTTGCAAAAATTCAAAAAAGGATAAATCATGCGCGATCAGTTCGAAAGCCCGCTTATCAAGCGTTACGCCAGCAAGGAAATGAGTTTCATCTTCAGCCCGCAGTACAAGTTCCAGACTTGGCGCAAGCTGTGGATTTACCTCGCCGAATCCGAAATGGAACTCGGCCTCCCGATTACGCAGGAGCAGGTGGACGAACTGAAGGCCCACGAGAAGGATATCAACTTCGAAGTCGCCGAAGAAGAAGAAAAACGCCGCCGTCACGATGTGATGAGCCACGTCTACGCTTACGGCGTCCAGTGCCCGAAGGCGAAGGGCATCATTCACCTGGGTGCGACCTCCGCATTCGTGGGCGACAACACCGACCTTATCCAGATGCAGCAGGCCATGATTCTCGTGCGCAAGCGCCTTTGCCGCGTGATGGACAAACTTTCCAAGTTTGCTATGGAATACAAGGACATGGCCCAGCTCGGTGCCACGCACTTCCAGGCCGCCCAGCTCACCACCGTGGGTAAGCGCGCTTGCCTCTGGCTCCAGGACATGCTCATCGACCTCGAAGAATTGAACTTCCTCATCGAAGTGCTTCCGTTCCGCGGCGTGAAGGGCACGACCGGTACGCAGGCCAGCTTCATGGACCTGTTCAACGGCGACGAAGAAAAGATCATGGAACTCGACCGTCGCGTGACCGCCAAGGCGGGCTTCAAGCGCGTGCTCACCATCACCGGCCAGACCTACACTCGCAAGTGGGACAACCGCGTGAACCAGGTCTTGAGCTCCATCGCTCAGAGTTTGCACAAGTTCGCTACCGACATGCGCCTCATGCAGGGCGTCAAGGAAGTGGAAGAACCGTTCGAAAAGACACAGATCGGTTCCTCTGCCATGGCTTACAAGCGTAACCCGATGCGTAGCGAACGCATTTGCTCCCTGGCCCGTTTCGTGATGGCCCAGGTGAACAGCACCGCCTTCACTCAGGCAACGCAATGGTTCGAACGTACGCTTGACGACAGTGCGAACAAGCGCCTCGCCATTCCGGAAGCATTCCTCGCTATGGATGCCATGCTCATCATCGCTGAAAACGTGACCAACGGCCTCGTCGTTTATCCGAAGGTTATCGAAAAGCGCATCATGGCCGAACTCCCGTTCATGGCTACCGAAAACATCATCATGGAAGGCGTCAAGAACGGCGGCGACCGTCAGGAACTCCACGAAGAAATCCGCGTGATGTCCATGGAAGCGGGCAAGGTCGTGAAGGAACAGGGCAAGGACAACGACTTGCTCGAACGCGTTCTGAAGAACGAAAAGTTCCAGAAGCTCGGCATCACCGAAGAAAAGCTCAAGGAAATCCTCGACCTGCGCAAGTTCGTGGGCCGCGCTCCTGGCCAGGTCGTGAAGTTCGTGACCGAAGAAGTCCGCCCGGCGATTGAAGCGATCCCGGATTGGGCTACTATCGACGCCGGCGAATTAAAAGTGTAATTTGCCTTATTGCCGTCGCGATACGGCATCGCATCGACTTACTCGGCGTACGACTTGTACGCCTTCGGTCGCTGCTCTTGGTCTCGCTAGGCACTAAGTCAAATTACTCGTTAGCATAAATTCATTAGTTTCGCATTTTTTTAGAAATCGCTTTGGACTGGTTCTAAAGCGATTTTGTTTGGCTAGGTTTTAGGCGAATTGCGTTCTAAAGCGATTTTGTTTTTATATGAAACGGAGTGTTCTATAAACACGCTGGTCTTGTGGAAACTTGTAAAAAAATGCTTTTGCGGGTCAGTTTTTTGCTTTTTTAGTTTATATTTTTGTGTGTTGAGGAGAAAAACTTATGGATATCAAAAAAGCAAAAGTTTTAGGCAACCGCGAATGGTCGCCTTCCACGCAAAAGAAGCTCGCCTCGATGCTTGGGGTGTCTGCGGCTACAGTGCTTGCCAGTGCGGCGCTGACGGCATGCGATACGACTTCGGCTTCCAGTGGCGATGATGTAGAACCCACATCTTCCGAGCAGACGACTTGCGGGGAAATGCCTTGCGATTGGGAGTATAATGAATCCAGTTCGTCGGTGGCACAGTCCAGTTCTTCCCAGACTAGGCTTTCTTCCAGCAGCTATGAAATTGACTCGCTCGAAGTGACTTCGGGCGAGGTAATTCCGCCGGAATATATTGAACCGGAATCGGGCTCCAACATTGATACCGGACATCTGGAATCTTCCAGTTCGTCATACCGACGAATTGAATCGAGCTCTACGACGTCTGGCCTGCCACATTCCTCTAGCGATGCAATCCAGCCTTCTTCCTCCTCTTCTATGGAATTGGTGCCGCTTGCGGGCGACCCGGTTGTACCTGAACAGTAATTTTCGTCAATGAACCTGGTTCTTTCTCTAACGGAACGGTGTAACCTGCGTTGCACCTACTGCTACTACAAGGTGAGCCATGAGACCCGCAGCCTGGTGATGTCGAACGACATTATGGAGGCGGCGATTAGGCTTGCTTTTGAACGCACTCTTTCGCTGAACCAGCGTTTTTTGAACATCACTTTCTTTGGCGGGGAGCCGTTACTTTGCATGGAATCCATCCGCAGGGGAGTGGAGCTTGCGAAAGGCTTGGTGCATGAACAATTTGGCGAAGACGTTTTGCTCGGACCGCCGACTTCGAATACGACGTCGCCGAAGTTTCGCCTGCGTTTTGCTGTCAACACGAACGCTACCTTGCTGAACGAAGATATCATCGAGTACCTGAAGCGCGAAAAGTTCCGTATCTACCTCTCGCTCGACGGTCCGGAGTCGCACCACAATATCTGCCGCAGGCAGGTGGGCGGGGCGGGCTCCTTCAAGCTGATTGAGCCGCATATTCCTGTGCTCACCAAGCTCGATACGGTTGTGCTTTCGGTGGTGACCCGCGACAACATGCGCTCGCTTTCCGATGCGGCCCGCTGGATACAGGCGCAGGGGTTCAGGAACATGACCGCCGCCGTGGATTTCGACGGCAAGTGGACGGGGGAGGAATTCGATGTCCTTGCCGCAGAATACACCGAGATGGCCGAGTTCTGGCTCGAACTCAAGCGCAAGAAAGTCCCCTTCTATTTGGGGACAATCCAGGATAAGCTGAAGTTCAGGCTTACGGGGCTGCGCCACCGCACGTCCAGCTGCCAGGTGGCCGAGGGCATTGTCGCCTGCGCTGCGAACGGGAACTTATTCCCGTGCACGCGGTTTATCACAAGCAAGCCGGATGCTCCCTACATTTTGGGCAATGTCTTTGACGACCCAGCGCACATCTGGAACGGAGCGGTGGCCCGCGATATCCTGGATTTCTTCAGTCGCGACAAGGAAGACTGCAAGGGTTGCGCCATACGTTTTCGTTGCCACGCGCATGAATGCGCCTGCACGTCGTTCTATTCCACGGGCAGCATTCACGGGGTTTCGCCCGAGGTATGCACGCACGAACGCATGCTCGCCGCAATATGCGATGATGCCATATGTGGTGATTTGTAATAAAAGGACTCTTTGGGAGTCCGTTTATTCTCCGGCTGCAATCCACGCAACACAAAATGTCGCAAGAGTCGCCGTGAAGCTGATGGGTATCATCAAAACACCCGCATAGATTCCGCCGAGCAGGTCATCGGCCATGACTCCCCAGGCTTTGGGAAATTTTTCGAAGCGGTGAATGCCTAACGGCTTTAGAATATCGAAAAATCGGAAGAGTCCGAACCCTAAGGGGAGTGTGATGTAGGGAAGCGTCATGATGATGCTAGGATTGATAAAGGCGAATGTCATGAATATTCCACAGACTTCGTCAATCACGATCCAGCCGGGGTCTTCTGTGCCCGTGTCTTTCATCGCCTTGTTCACGAAGGGAATAGCCCCGAAAAAGACGATGAGGGAGGCGATTAAAAATAAGGGGTTGAATCGAATGTCGCCAAAAAGCTTTACCGCTAAAATCGCCATGGGATAGGCTACAATCGCAGCGGCGAGGCTTCCCATGGTGCCGGGAGCCTTGGGTGACATTCCCGAACCAAAGAAGGTGGTTACCATTATAGACAAGAAATCGGTGCCCCTCCACTCGTGGGGAACGCGATTCTTTCCATATTTTTCTTTGAGTTCCTCGCGGTTCACGAGAAATTAGTTGTCCTCGTATTCAGAACTTCCCCAGCCATCGAGGTCGCCCGCAGCGCGACCCAGCGTAGCACCGCCGAGGATTTCATCGATACCCTTGTCTTCGGAGTCGTCCTCTTCGTCCTCGAAGATGGACACCTCGTCCAGTTCGGTATCGTCGTTCGGAATAATCGGGTCATTATCAAGGTTACCGAGAGATTTTTTACGAGCCATATTTTCTCCTTAAAAGGCGTTTTCGTATTCTTTATCGCTATTGTATAAAATTTTTTCAAAAAAAGGTGATTTTTTTTGAAAAAAAGTGATTTTTTTTACGAAAAAGATTGCTTTTAAAAGGGACTTCTCCTTTTTTCTCGGAGAAGTCGCTTTTTTGGGCTAAAAATAACGATTTACTCCCATTGCGACTGTGCCTCGCTCGTCGCGTGTTCGCGCGCCTCGACTATGAAAACATGCGAGCATGTTTTCGCAGCACTCGGCTCCGCTGTCCCTTTGCGTCCGTTGTTCCAACATGTGCAATCGTCTGTTCCAACATTTTTGCCACCCTGTTTGAACCCTTCGTCTGCAACTTTATTTACAATCAGGTTTCGAACCACCGTTGCCACCCCGTTGCAAAAGGCGGCTCCTTTGGTCCGAAGCAATCGCTTGAAACCCTTTTGTAACCTGGGTTTGAACGGGGTTTCAACCCTTGGTTCAAACCGTGTCGCACCCCAGTTTCAAACCCCGTTGCAAACAAAAAAAAACACCGAGATGTTACTCTCGGTGTTTGCAAACTTGGATTGGAACCGTGGTTCACACAAGGTGGAACGGTCGGTGCAAAGTTACATCCGCGCTATTCCCACTCAATGGTTCCAGGGGGCTTGTGGGTCACGTCGTACCACAGCGAGCCTGCGCCTTCTGCTTCGAACTTGCGCCAAAGACCTGCGAGCATTCCTTGGTCGATTTCGGCGAAGTTTGCGGTCATGGCTTCGGTGGAGTTCACCGGGCGCATCACGATGCAGGGCTTGTTAGCCGTGCGGAGCGGCACGAGAACCACAGGCATCTGCCAAATCTTTTCGTACAGGTCGTTTGCCTGCAGAAATTCAGTGCAGATGTTGTCGAACTTGCGGAGCGTATCGAAGTTTTCGCGCGTGGCGAACTGTTCCACAAGTTTCGGGTCTTCATCGGCAACGCTACCGATCTGGTAAATTACGCGGTTGATTGCCTTGAAGCGGTTGGCCAGTTCGGTCGAGAACTTTTCGCAATCCTTCCAGCTGAGGCCCGGAGTGGTGATGAGGAACGGCTGTGCGTAGGTACGGCCGTCGCCTTGCACGCCCACGCTCTTGATGGGGAGCAGGCGGCCCGCAATGTTGTTCGCCTTCAGGTAGTCGGCGAGGGACTGACCAGCGGTGTCCTTCACATCTTCGAACTTCACCATGTCGCTTGTGAGCTTGCCTTCGCTGCAGAGCAGGCGAACGCCGAGACCCGGACCCGGGAACGGGTGACGCCACACGAGGTTGTGCGGAATGCCCAGTTCTTCGCCGAGGGCGCGGACTTCGTCCTTGTACAGGTCGGCGAGTGGTTCCAAGACGAGGCCCTTTTCCATGAGGTCCAAAACTTCCTGCACGCGGTTGTGGTGCGTTTTGATCTTGTCGGCGTTCTTGGTGCCGCCGCTTTCGATGGTGTCGGGGTAGATGGTGCCCTGCGCCATCATCCACTGGTTAGGATCGAGGTTGAGCTTCGCCATTTCCTCGTCCTTCACCGTCAAGAATTCCTTACCGATGATGCCGCGCTTGGTTTCCGGCGCAGTCACGCCCTTGAGCTTCGCGAGGAAGTGTTCGCTGGCGTCGCGGACCTTGAGGTTGTTCATTCCCTCGGCCTTCAAGAATTCCATAATCTTTTGGGATTCGCCGAGGCGCATCATGCCGTTATCCACGTGCAGGCCCAAGACCTTTTCCGGTCCGAGCACGCGGTTCAAGAGCACGAATGCGACGGTGGAGTCCACGCCGCCGGACACAAGCAAGAAGACCTTGCGGTCCTTGACCTGTTCCTTGATGCGTTCCGTGATGAGCGGCAGGTAGCTCTTCATGTTCCAGGTCTTCTTCGCGCCCGTGAAATCCACGAAGTTTTCGAGTAACTTCATGCCGAACTTGCTGTGCGTGACTTCGGGGTGGAACTGGATGCCGAAAATCTGGCGTTCGGGACTCACGCTATCGAAGGCGACGGCGGCGATTTCGCAGTCCTTGGTGCTCGCTACAATCTTGTAGCCCTCGGGGAGCTTCGTCACCTGGTCGCCGTGGCTCATCCACATGGGCGATGCCTTCGGGAGGCCCTTCAAAAGCGGGCACTTTTCGTCGCCCACGATAAGGTCGGCGATACCGTATTCCTTCACCTTGCCCGGTTCCACGTGACCACCCAGCTGCTGGGCGATAAGCTGGTGACCGTAGCAGATGCCGAGCTTCGGCACCGGGAGGTCCAAAATTTCGGGATTGTATTCCGGGGCGTCGGCTGCGTACACGCTCGATGGGCCGCCGCTGTAAATGATTCCCTTCACGCCTTCGAGTTCGCTGACGGGAGCGGCGGGGGAGTGGATTTCGGTAAACACGCCCAGGCGGCGCACGCGGTTAGCAATCAGGTGGGCGTACTGCCCGCCAAAGTCCAAAACTGCAATAGTATCGACGTTTTTCATACAGTCTCAAAGATAGAAATTTACTCGACTGCGCTCATTTCGCGGGCAAGTTGAATCAGTGTCTGCACGCCGAATCCAGTCGCGCCGTATTCGGTGTATTTCCACTTCTTGTCGACGAATGCGGTACCTGCAATATCCCAGTGCGTCCAGGCGGTGTTTTCGGGCACGAATTCCTGGAGGAAGAGTGCTGCAGAAATGGCACCTGCGTCGCTGCCGGTATTCTTGAGGTCGGCGAAGTGATCCTTGAGCGCGTCGGCGTATTCTTCTTCGAGCGGCATGCTCCAGAACTTTTCGCAGCAGGCTTCGCCGCAGTTGATCACCTTGAGGCCAAGGTCGTCATCGTTGCTGAAGAATCCCGTGACGGCGTAACCGAGAGCGCGGACCATGGCGCCCGTAAGGGTGGCGAGGTCCACGATGTGCGTTGCCCCGATGAGGCCCGCTTCGGCAAGTCCGTCGCTTAAGACCAGACGGCCTTCGGCGTCGGTGTTGTCGACCATGACGGTCTTGCCGTTCTTGGCAGTAAAGATGTCGCCCGGCAGCACGGACTTATTGCCAATAGCATTTTCGGCGAGACAGCAGACGGCGCTCACGCGAATCGGGAGCTTGAGCGTTGCAATGGCCTGAATGGCGGCGAGCGCGGTCGCTGCACCACTCATGTCGCTAATCATTTCGGGCATGGATTTAGGCGGTTTCAGGCAGAGGCCGCCGGTATCGAAGGTGAGACCTTTGCCGACAATCACCAAGTGGTCCTTGGAGGTGCGCTTGCTGGGCTTGTATTCGAGCGTAATCATGTGCGGCTCGTGCGAGCTGCCCTTGCCGACGGTCACGTGGCCCATGAAACCTTCCTTTTCGAGCTGCTTCATGTTGCGAACCTTGATGGAGAGGCCTTCGGTGTACTTGGCGACGGTCTTTGCGCGTTCCACGAATTCGGCGGGGTAGAGGTCGGATGCACTTGTGTTGATCAAGTTCTTGGCAAGCGTAATGGCCTTCTGTTCTACGGCCACGTCTTCGGCAATCTTCTTGAATTCCTTTACATGTTCGCCGGCGACGATTTCGTAGGTCACCTGGAAGTTCGGCTTTTGCTTGCTCTTGTAGGCATCGAACTTGTAGTCGGCGTAATGCAGGCCGTGCAAAATGGCCTTGAACTGTTCATCAGCAGCGTCGGCGAGGAACAGGCTCACGCAGGGAATCTGCTTCTTCATTGCCTTCTTGGCGAGGCGGTAGGCGGCCATACGCAGGTGGTCGAGGGCGGAAAGGCCGCGCTCCTTGGCGGCGTCTACAAAGAAGGTGTTGCAGCCGTCGATTTCGAGATATTCCAAATCCTCGAAGGGGCCTTCCTTCATGCCCTTCAGAATGGTTTCGACCTGTTCTTCGCCTTCGGGGGAGAGAACTGTGGAAAATTGAACAGACTCTTTGACATAAAACAGGGCGTATGCCTTGCTGTCGACGTTTTTGAGATTTTCGGAAGAAACAATATTCAGATTCATGCCCCAAATGTAGTAAATAGTAGACTGGAGGTGGTAGGCAGAATGCTTCGGATTATAGGTGGCACTTGGTACCTATTTATTGCCAGCTCGTCGCATTTTTGGGGAATCCTTTTGCAATTTACCCAAAAAAATGCTATAATAAAGTTGAAAAATGGAGGTTCTTATGAATCACAAACTTACCGGATTTATTACAGTTCTTGCCCTTTCGGCGATGTCTTTTGCGCAGGCTCCTGCCGCCGCAGCACCCGCTGCCGCCCCTGCTGCAGAACCCGCCGCCGCCCCTGCCGCAGCTCCTGCTGCAACTCCTGAGGTGGCTCCCTCTGCCCCGGCAGAACAGAATGCCCCTGCTGCAGTAGAACAAGCTACTCCCGCTACAGAAACCGCTGCAACTCCAGCCCCAGCCGAAGCAGTTCCTGCAGCTGAGCCAGCTCCTGAAGCAGAAGCCGCTCCGGTTGCTGTCCGTGGTGGAGAGGCTCCTGTTGCCGAACCGGTCGAAGAACCTGCGGTAACGGTAGCGCCCAAGGCAGTACGCGGTGCTGATGCTGCATCTTCCTCCGAAGCGGTTGATCGTTATCGTAATGCTAAGACGGTCTATTATGAAACGGTCTATACCCGCGAAGATGGTGTCCCGGTTCGCACGGTTTATGTTGCTCAGCGTGAAAGCAAGGATACGGTCACGATGGACAAACTCATGGGTCTTTATCCCATGAATTTCAAAATCGGTGGATTTGGATCTGTCGGTGCTTACCAGATATCCGGAAACGAATGGGATAGCGACCATTATGACGGCCTGAACTGGAAGGCGGGTGTCATGTCCATTATTCCGTTGAACGAATACACGATGGGCGTCAAGTTCGGTGTGCTGTACGAACAGAGCGAAGCTAGCGAATCGTACTTGATTAACGATGTCCCGACGAGTTTCAAGTTCAGACAGAAGAAAATCGATGTCCCGGTCCTGTTTACCTTCAAGGCTGCGAATTCAAGAGTTTACTTCGATCTTGGTGCCGAACTGAGTATTCCCCTGTACGACAAACTCAGTGTGTCTTACACGAATAACAGCAACAAGAAGGTTAAGAACCGTATTGACTTGATGGATGAGAATTTCCGTAATTCCCTAGATTGGGGATTTCTCTTTGGATTATCCATCATGGCGAACAAGTATGTATCTTTGGACATTCATGCGGATCTCGGACTTTCCAATATGTACGAAGGACACATGAAATATATGAACATGGATCTGAACTCTTCCTCGTTTAATGTCGGTTTGACTCTCTATCCGTTCTAGTCTATGATACTTGCTATTGTTGCTGTAATTGTTGGCTTGGCCGTTCTCGTCTGGAGTGCGGACAAATTTGTAGATGGTGCCGTAGGTGTTGCTGAATTCTGCGGCATGTCCACGCTCCTTATTGGCATGGTTATTGTTGGTTTCGGAACCTCTGCTCCGGAACTTACTGTGTCGGTGATTTCGGCGGCACAAGGCAATCCGGAACTTGCTCTGGGAAATGCCTACGGCAGCAACATTGCGAACATCGCGTTGATTCTGGGGGCGACCGCATTGATTTCGCCAATCTTGATGCAGCGTTCCGTGCTTCGCGGGGATTTGCCGATTCTGATTGCCGTGTCGATTCTTTCGATTGTGCTGGTGTGGGACGGTAGCGTGGTACGCTGGAATGGCGTACTTTTGTTGGTTGTCTTTGCACTGGTCATGGTGTACAGCATTTGGCGTGAACTGCGCAAGGCGCATGCCGAGGCAACAGAATCGGTCGAAGAAGAGTCTGCCGAAAAGGCTTCTTTGGGCAAGTCCATCATGTGGCTTGTTTTGGGGCTTGCCTTGCTGGTAGCAAGTTCCCGTGCTCTTGTCTGGGGTGCGGTTGAAATTGCCCGTACGCTTGGCGTGAGTGACTTGTTGATTGGCCTTACCATTGTCGCTATTGGTACGTCCTTGCCGGAATTGGCGAGTTCCATTGCTGCCGCCCGTAAAGGCGAAAATGACCTTGCTCTGGGCAACATTATCGGTTCGAACTTGTTCAATACGCTAGCCGTGGTTGGCCTTGCGGCGATTGTTTCGCCGATGGACGAAATTGAAAAGGCTGTCACTTATCGCGACATGCCCTTGATGATTACTTTGACCGTTGCCTTGATTGTGCTTGGCTTTAGGCGTAAAGGCGATGGTCGTTTGAACCGCATTGCCGGCGCTATTCTTTTAGCCGTTTACATCGGCTACCTCGCCCTGCTTATCGTGCAAGCGAAGGGCTAAATCAAAAAAAATTCGAGCTTTCCGATATACGTTTCCGAAATCTGAAATCTGAATTCCGAAATCCGAATTAGTTTGGCGGGAAGAACAGGTAGGCGATTGCGATTGCAGCAATCACGCCGGCAGCATCCGCTATCAGGGCGCATGTAACGGCGTGGCGAGTCTTCTTTACTCCTACGGAACCGAAGTACACCGCGATAATGTAGAAGGTCGTATCGGCGGCTCCCTGGAACATGCAGCTCAGGCGGCCTGCAAAGCTGTCCGGACCGAGAGCCTTCATGGCGTCAATCATCATGCCGCGGGCACCGCTACCGCTCAAGGGTTTCATGATGGCGGTGGGGAGGGCGGGTACGATGTCGTTACCCACGCCGCAGAGTCCAAGAATCCAGGAAACTCCGTTCAGCAACAAGTCCATGGCACCGCTTGCACGGAATACGGCTACGCCAACAAGAATGGCGACCAGGTTCGGGATAATCATGACGGCGGTATGGAAACCGTCCTTAGCGCCTTCGACAAAGGCTTCGTAGGCTTGTACCTTCTTGTAGACGGCTAGCCCGAGGAAGGCGACGATGATGCCGAACAGGGCGATTCCGCTAATCAGGAGACTTGTGGTACCGATGGCTTCTGCCGTCAGGTGGCTGAAGTAGACCATGATGGAAATAACGCAAGCAGAAAGTCCGCCGAGCCAGGCGACCGTTACCGGGTCCTTGAGTTTGACTTTCTGGAAGAAGCTGAGGGCGACGATGCCCGCGATAGTGCTGAAGAATGTAGAAAGCAGGAGCGGAAGGAACACGTCGCTCGGATTGGCAGCTCCCATTTGGGCACGGTAGGTCATGATGCTCACGGGAATGAGCGTAAGGCCGCTCGCGTTCAGCACTAGGAACATAATCTGGGAGTTGCTGGCGACGGTTTTGTCTTCGTTCGGATTGATTTCCTGAAGCTGCTTCATGGCCTGTAAGCCCATCGGGGTGGCGGCATTGTCGAGACCGAGCATGTTCGCGCTGATGTTCATGAGCATGGTGCCAATCACCGGGTGGTTTTTCGGAATTTCCGGGAAGAGCCTGCTGAACAGTGGCGAGACAATTTTGGCGAGAATCTGGACTGCGCCAGCTTTTTCGCCAATCTTCATGATGCCGAGCCAAAGCGAAAGGATGCCGGTAAGGCCGATGGCAATTTCAAAAGCGGTTTTCGACATGTCGAAAGCGCCAAGGATTGCCTTGTTGAAAATGCCGGAATCGCCGAAGGCGATCCACTGGACCATGCAGGCGACGAATGCGCCAAAGAAAAATACGAGCCAAATGATATTTAAGACCATGCTGTAAAAGTAGCAATAAAAAATCGGGCTGACAGAATTGTCAGCCCGACGGATTCTTTTTACGAATGGCTACGATTAATAGTCGTATTCGTAATCGTAGTTGTACTCGTCATCTTCGTCATCGACCATCAGGTAGTCGCTGAGCACCTTATCGCAGGAGATACCATATGCGTAGAAGGTGAAATCAGAAGGCATGCCCAGTTCGGTGAAGGAACATTTTTTGCCGCCTGTCGGACATTCGTCTAAGGTTTTTCCCTTATTGGCAGGAGTGCAGTCTTCCAGCATTTCGGAATACGTTTTCGACATTTCGACACACATGACATCATCGGTTTGCATGCACGCGCCTGCAATGTTCTTCTTTTCGGAAGGACCTGCCGGAGTGCTCGGATCTTCTTCGGGATCCGTGGGCTGGAGGGTTTCGTCGTCTGCAGGAACATTGTTGATGCGGGAACCCGTATCACCCTTGCCGGAACAGCCGACGAGGAACGCCAAGGCGGTACCGATTGTAATTTTTGCGAGAATATTCATGATAATCCTCTTTGTTAGAAGATGAAGAATACGCCCAGGTTACCAACAATTCCGCTCCAGGATGTAGCGTTGAGATTGCTAGCAACGGAAGCTTCGATGGCCAGATTGTTGTAGGAGAAGCGAGCTCCGCCGTTAGCATAGGTGCCTTCGGTGGCCATGCTGATGATGGACTTGTCGTCGGTGTAGGCTTTGCCTTCGATGGATTCGCTTCTCAGTCCGAAGATGTTCCAGAAGTAGCAGGCTTCGGCAAAGATCATCCAGTTTTCATTGAAGGCATACTGGCCCAAGATGTTCGGAATGGTGTAGAGACCGATATCGAAGACATTGTTCGTGGTGTTGCCATCTTCAATTTCGTCGTAAATCATGACCGGGACTCTGGAGTTCGTTCCGATGAAGACCTGGGCGTTGGCGGAATTGAACAGAGGAATGGCAAAGTTGAAGTACGGCTCGATTTCGATACGGGAATCAGGATTGGTGACTTCGGTAGAGGTGTTGGCTCTCTTGGTCTTCAGGAAATTCTTGTGACGAAGGAAGTCCAAGCCGAATGACCAGAAGAAGTTCTGTGCGGAAGGTCCGTTGGACAGGTTCAGGTTGGCTCCGATATCCCACTTGTCGTTGTCGTCTTCTCTCTTGGCGCCGTCAGCGGTGATTTCGGTATCGACTTCGTCATCGAAGGTGTACCAGTAGACATTACCGGTAATGTCCATGCCTCCGAGCAGGGCGCCGAACTTCACGCGGATGAGGTCGCCATCGCCAGTCGTAGAAACATCGGTCGTTGTCTTGATATCATCATCCTTTTCTTCGTCGGAAGACCACTGCTTGTCGAGGGCGAAGTCCACGGCCAAGCCGAAGTTCTTCAGGGCGAAACCGGCGGTCACGACATTAGGATTGCCTGCGTCGAAACCGAACAGGTAGGTGGTGCTGCCCTTGGTCACGGCGAGAGCGGCATTGGAGCCCGAGGGCTCGACATAGACCAGGTTGCGACCATTCATCTTGTAGACGGCGTTCATGTCGCCACCGATAGTGGAGGCGCCTGCTTCGCTACCGACCATGTTGTATGCGTTGCCGTGCAGAATGTTGAAAATACCTTCAGCGCTTGCTGCGGGAGCTACTTCCTCGGCGACCGGTGCCGGAGCGGGAGCCGGTTCCTCGGCCTTAGGTGCAGATGCGACCGGAGTCACGGCCGGTTCGGATTCTTCCTGTGCTTCGGCTGTAGTTTCTTCTGTCTGCGAAGATTCTTCCGTTGTATTGTTTTCTTCGTAATCCTGAGCTACAGCTGCAGAAAATGCGAGAGCGGATGCAATGGAAATAAGCTTTATATTCATGTTAATCTCCTAATAATTAAGTCGTGACTAAATTAGAAAAATTTGTAATAAATTTAAAGGATTGGCGAAAACTTTTTTTAATAAAAAAGGTCCCTTTCGGGACCTCTTCAAATACATGAAAAATGCATTTAAGTTGACTTTTACTTCTTCGGCTCAATTTTTTCCATGCCACCCATGTACGGGCGAAGCACTTCGGGGATCAACAGCGAGCCGTCCTTCTGCTGGTAGTTGTCGCAGATGCCCACCATCACGCGCGGAGTGGCGAGGCCGGAACCGTTCAGCGTGTGGACGTAGACGTTCTTGCCGTTAATCTTCGTCTTGATGTTGGCGCGGCGTGCCTGGTAGTCTTCGAAGTTAGAGCAGGAGCTGACTTCGAGCCACTTCTTTTCCACCGGGGCGTAGACTTCGAGGTCATAGCACTTGGCGGCACCGAAACCGAGGTCACCCTTGCAGAGGGCGAGGCGGTGGTAGGGCAGTCCCAGCTTTTCCAGGAGCTTTTCACCGAAGCGGGTGAGTTCCTCGTGGTCTTCGTAGCTGTGTTCCGGATGGGCGAAGTAAACCATTTCCACCTTGTTGAACTGGTGCAGACGCAAGAGACCGCGGGTGTCCTTGCCGTAGGAGCCAGCTTCGCGGCGGAAGCAGGCGGAGTAGGCACAGATGTGCTTCGGGAGTTCGGATTCCGGAATCACTTCGCCGGCATAGAGGTTGGTCAGAGGCACTTCTGCGGTCGGGATGAGGAACAGGTCGTCGTCCTTGTCGCAGCGGTACATGTCTTCTTCGAACTTCGGGAGCTGGCCCGTGCCGCGCATGGTGTTGCGGGTCACCAGGTACGGAGGCGTGAATTCTTCGAAGCCAGCCTTCTGGTGTTCGTCCAGGAAGAACTGGATGAGGGCGCGTTCCAGGCGGGAACCGAGACCGCGGTAAACCGGGAAGCCGGAACCGGAAATCTTCGCGCCACGTTCGAAGTCGAAAATGCCGAGGCGTTCGCCCAAAGTCTTGTGGTCCACGCGGGCAAAGTCATCGTTCTTGGTGTAGTAGTCGGCCGGAATCGGGCCGTCCTTTTCCACCACGTTGTCGCTAGAGTCCTTGCCTTCCGGGGAGCGGGGGGCGATGTTCGGCACATGCATGAGCATTTCGGTCTGCTTGTAGTCCAAATCCTTGAGCTTCTTGTCCAGCTCGTCGATCTTGTCGCCCAGGGCGCGCATGGCGGCCACGGCTTCGTCGGCATTCTCGCCCTTCTTCTTGAGGTCGCCAATCTTCTTGGATTCGGCGTTGCGTTCGCTCTTGAGGCGTTCCACTTCGGTGAGGAGCGGGCGGCGTTCGTTGTCGATGGCGAGAACGTCCTTCAGGCTCACTGTGGTGTACTTCTTTTCGGTTTCAGCAATGTAGTATTCCGGATTTTCGCGGATTTTCTTGATGTCAAGCATTTTATGCCTCGGATGATAAAAATTTTACGCGGGTAAATTTAGCAACTTTTCGCCTGTTGTGTTTTACAACAACACAATTTAGTGACAAGGAGTAGACCTTTTGTAAGATGGATATATATTATACGATGGTGTATAGAGTAACAAAACTCAAAAAGGAATTCCAAGGAGATAAAAATGAAATTCCCGTTGTTACTTTTATTGTCTGCAGCCGCGTTTTCGTTTGCCCAGTGGGGCGGTGGTGGCGGAAAAACCATCAATGACTACAAGAAGGTCTCTATTTCGGGCAGGGATGTTCATGTGTACGCTCCGAGCGGCCTTGCGGCCAAGAGCCCCTTGCTCCTTTCGTTCCATGGCATGAACCAGGATCCTGGCTACCAGCAGAATAACACTCACTGGGAGGCGGTTGCCGATACGGCGGGCTTTGTCGTGGTGTATCCGAGGGGTGGCGAAGGCTATTCTACATGGGATATCGGCGGAGATAAAGATACCAAGTGGATTTCGGAAATCATCAGCCAGATGATCAAAGATTATGACATTGACCCGAAGCGCGTATACATGTCGGGCTTCTCGATGGGCGGTATGCTTAGCTACCATGCCATGGGAAAAATTGCCGACAAAATCGCCGCATTCGCGCCGTGCTCTGGCTATCTGATGCAAGGAGCGGGAGTTGCCATGCGTCCGGTTCCGATTTTCCACACGCACGGCACCGGCGATGATGTGGTGGGCTACGACGGTCTCGAGAACAACTTAAAATCTTATCGTCAGCAGTTTAATTGCCCCGCGCAGGCAGAGGTGCAGGAAAACTGGCCGCATCAGGGGGACAGGGCGACACTTTATACCTGGGGCCCATGTGACGATGGTGTCTACATTAAGCACTTAAAACTTCAGGGGCGCGGTCACATGCCTTCACAGAATGAAGTTTCGGACATCTGGAACTTCGTGAAACAATTTTCATTGGACGGAGCCAATATTACGCCGCCCATCGAGATTCCGACCAACAGAGATTCCGTGTTTAATGGAACTTTCTCGGATTCCTTAAAACTAGCCGGCTGGAACCTGCAGCAGCACAGTGGCGAAGGCTCCCTGAAGTTTAGCGAAGGCAAGGCTGAAATCAACGTGACCAAGGTTGGTACAAACGCTTACGATGTCCAGATGATTCAGAAGGGCTTGCACTACGAAAAGGGTCAGAGCTATAAGCTCACCTTTGAAGCCTATGCGTCTGTGGCAAGGACTCTCGAAGTGAATCTCGAAAAGGATACCGACCCCTGGACTAGCTACATTGGCGGCGGAAAGACTTTCGATCTCGGTACTGATAAAAAGACTTATGAAATTGTCTTTACCATGGAAGAGCCTACCGACGAAGATGCTCGCATCTCCATTAATGCGGGACTTGCCACGGGCAGCGTGTTCATTGACAATGTGGTGCTTTCCAAGGCCAGTGCGGGCGATTTGACCGGAATCGCCAACAAGGTTACCGTGTTGAATGTCGAAAGGACCTACAGCGTGTACAACATGAAGGGCGCCTTCGTATGCAAGCTGAAGGGGTCCCGCATGGGCGATGTCCAGGCTCAGCTGAACGCGCTGAACCTTGAAAAGGGACTTTATGTCGTGAAGGATGGGCTTGCCAACCGCGTATTCTCGGTAAAGTAGCCTGTTTTTAAAAGGATGTTTTAGGGCTCTCGGAAAACGCCGGGAGCCTTAAATTTTTCTACATTGGCGGTATGTTCTCTAGGAATTTGTCGCGATGTGTGCTTGTCGTCTTGCTCGCTTTTATGGCAAGCCTCATGTCTAGTTGCTACAGCTTTACGGCATCGACTTTGCCGAGCCATATCAGGACGGTCAAGATTCACGAAGTCGAAGACAAGACGCTTGACCCTGTACTTGCAAACAATATCCGCGAAGGTGTTGTTGAAATGTTCCGCAAGAATGCTGGTGGCGTGCGTTTGGTTAATCAGGATGCGAATGCTGATTTTGAAATGACACTTTTGAGCTATACGAACAAGCCCGAAAACTACAATAGCAATAGTGATGTGGAAACCTACCGCGTCACGATTCGCGTGAGTGTCAAGTTCTATGACAATGTTAAGGAAAAGGTCATTTACGAATCGAAGTCGTTAAGTGCCGACGGCACTTACGATGTCCAGGCAAACGAAACCGAAGACCGCCATGGGCAGACTCGCGCCATCGAAAAGATGCAGGATCTGATTATCACGAACGCCCTTGCAAAATGGTAACTGCTTCGCAGTGCGATAATAGTCAGGGCTGCCCTTGCAAAATGGTAATCGCTTCTCTATAAAAATGCACAGCCCACGGAACGCGGGCTGTGCTAGGGGTTGGTTTGGAGTATTTTCAAAGATAGATAATCAATCTAATCTTGTGTAGTTACTTTTTTTCTTGTGTGATGTCGCTCACGGTGACGCTCTCCTCGTTCAACAGGGCTTCGGTCAAGGTGCTGCCTTTGTAGGTCAGTTTGAGCGAAAAGAAAGGTGCGCCCCTTTCGAGTAGAGCCAAGAAAATGAGGTCGCCGTCCCAGTGGGGGAGTTTGGCCACATCTTCCTTGG
>NZ_CALEFV010000010.1 GCF_937877005.1 uncultured Fibrobacter sp.
AACGGCCTTCTCGAGGTCGGCGCCCAGAAGGTGGGAGTACGTATTCAGGGTGATTTCCACGTTCTCGTGGCGCATCAGCAGCTGGACGGACTTGATGTCGGCTCCCGCGCGGATAAGGTTGGACGCGAAGCTGTGGCGGAACCTGTGGTTCGTGGCCTCTCCCTGGAACTCGATCCCGGCGTTCCTTGCGGCGACCTTCACTGAGCTCGACAGGCTATGGATGTGGGGAAGGGGCTTGCCGTACCGTTCAAGTTCGGCATGTAGCCTCGACGAGACCGGGACCTTCGCCATCTTGTCGCCCTTTCCGACCAGGTGGATGTACCCGTCGTGGATGTCACCGTCGGATAGGTTGGCCGCCTCGTCCTTACGGAGACCTGCAAAGGCCATAAGTGCCCATGTTATCCTGAGCTCTGGTGTGGACGCGTGATCAAGGATGGCGTTCACCTGGTCAACCGTCCAGAAGAAGGGGAACGTGTTCCGGACGGTCTTCTTTTTCGGGACCTTCTTCATAGGGTTCCTAGAGATCCATTCCCTTTCGACGCAGAACGAGAATATGGAAGTGCAGTATTGGTGCCTGCAGTTGTATGAACTGGCCCCGAGTTTCTCGCATTTTTCGGCAAAAATCCCGGAAAGTTCTTCCGGCTTGATGTCCGCTACAAGTTTGTCTCGAAGTTCGAACAGCATGTTGAACGCCTGGTTGTACATGTACATCGTCTTGCTGTCGTATCCACGAAGCTGCCTGTCCTTTACGACTTCGGCGAACGCCCTCTCGAAGGTTATGTCGATTTCCTTGTGCTTGAAGTCCTCCAGGGCCTTGGCGGCAAGGAACTGGGCCTCGCCCTTGAGGGTTGTCCCCAAAGACCGGTACACCTCGATGCCCTGCTCGGGATCGGCTATCCGGGCGTACCATGTCTTGATGCCCTTGGACTTGTTCTTGCGTATGACGGAGACTCGTAAAGTCATGCGGCAAAATCTAGGTTAACGTGGAGCCACGACGAGGCTTTCCAGGTACTCGTCGCCCCATTCCTCCTTGAAAAGGAGCTTGTTAAGGTAGCGCATGAAGCGGATTTTCTTCTGCGCGACCTTGCGCTGGATCGTCTGCGGGTTGCAGCGCAGCTTTTCGGCCATGCCTGTGATGGTGAGGTATTTCACGCCGTTGAGGTCGTATGTCTTTTCTTTCGGGTTTTTCATGCTTTTTTCTCCTTCTTCGGATTCTTGTGGAGCATCCATTCCTGCTCCTCCTGCATCCATCCGGCAGGCAGGTCGGGGATTGTGGCGAGAGCCTCCGCGCGCTCGGTGGCGGTCACTTCTCGCTTGTCGCGAGGCCCCATGTAGTAGTGGGTGAGCCCGAGGGCTACGGCCTCGCATATTTTAAATTGGTGCTTGGTGAGGTTAATCATCGTCATTGTTATTCTCCATCGCTTTTATAATTTTTGCTTTTCTAATTTTCATACGTCTTTTTGAAACTTTCCTAAAATCTGGTAATGCTACTGATTGATTATCAGCTTTTGTCCAAAATTTACGCCCACACTTTCCGCATATTATTGCAGGATGAATATCAACGCCCCAAGCGTCTGCAAACTTGTCTTCATCAGTAATTTCTTTTCCAAGGCACTTGAAAGCCTTAAACCAATGATCGCAATCGCAGCATCTTACCCGATTTCTACGGTGGGCAAAACGTGGAATACTCAAGCCTGTATATTCAAGAACTTCGTTCTGAAATTCATTCAGCTCTCTACGCATCTTTTCCTCCATCTAGTCTAAGCCACTTGTTTCCGTCAAATTGAAGTAGCGTTCCATTGTAGACACGTTTCCTACTGATAATTGCATACCCTTCTTCTTTATGCGGATGCGGCTTTGTCTTTTCTTTTTTAGGTATTCCGTAGACTGTTACGGTATCTCCTGCCTTTGCGTCAGTCTTTTCTCTAATCCATTTAGGCGTTTGACAGCCATAGTAAAAAGTCGTTTGTTCGCTCAACGCTTTCTCTACATAATTCAACACTTTACTTTTGTTTATGTTAATCATGGTTTCTCCATATCTCACAGAACGCCCATCCTTCTAGACGATCGTCGCCCTTGTTGATATAGTCAGGCAATTCGGCAATTCCTATACCTTCGGGCTGCCAATGATTATGCAGGTAGAACCAATTTCTGGAACTCTCAAAGCATGCCTCATGTACGATACCAGAGACAATTAGGAGTATTGGCCTCTGATTGTAATACCGATTATCGTCCATTGGGTTGAATCTTATTTCAGCCATCATCCCCTCCTGCAATTTGGCTCTCCGCCCTTGGAATCCGCAATCCAGTTTGACTTGTGGTTCTCTAGCGCCTCTCGGATTGCGGTCTGGTTGATGTAACGTTCAATGTCACGTCTTGCGGAGTTGAAAAGTTCAAGAGTAGTGTATCTTTCTTGGATTAGCGCATTATGACCATTTTCGCTTAACGTGACAAAATTCGTGTAATCTCGATCTTTAGCGTCTGCCATATTTCTTCTCCTGAAAAGGGTGCAAACGGTAGCCCATCACTTTGTCTTCGAGGAAATGAGCTATTGCGTAGATTTAAGCGCTCCTTATCCTTGCGTTCGGGAAAAAGACTTTCTGTCGGTAAATTTTCAGCGTCTCGATAAAGTTGTCGATTGACTTCACATCAGGAAAACCGAGTATCACTTCAAGTGTATTTGCAGGGTTGTTGAAATTGTCCTCTAGTTCTTCCCGTGTCAAGAAGGCCCCCATCTCCTTTGATTCTTTCAATTCTTGAAGATGTACAGCCAAGTTGAGTGCGCAATTTTTGTCAAGCCCGATCCCGATTTTACCGAAGCCAAACTCGACTACGACGGCCTCGTTGCCGTCTTGGAACTTGTGGATGTGTATTCCTATTTCGCTCATTTTTTCATTTCTCCTATGGTTGTTAAATCTTATCTCGGCTGGCGGGAGTCGAACCCGCAACCTTCGGCACCTTCTTCCCGCGTGTAACCGTTAAACACCTTCTTTCATCGGAGTCGAACCGATATTCGGGTATAGCCGCGCTTTAACCAATTAAGCTACAGCCGATGTGGTTTTAGGTTTCGTCGATGAGTTTCTTAATCTGGTCGCCGAGGACTTTCTTGTAATCGTCCATGTGGTTGAACTGGATCGTGAGGAAGCTGTAGTCCTGGTTCTTTTCCTTCGCTTCCTTGATTTCTGCGCTCAAGGACTTGCAACGGTCATACACCTTGTCGCGTTCGAGAGCGAGCTTTAGGATTTTCTCGCTCGGTGTATCCTCGCGCTTTTTGCGAAGGCTGTTCAGCAATTCGAACAGGTTTTCCGGAATTTCTTTTTTTTCGTTGTTCTTGTTTTCTTCACACATGGTTTGTTTCCTTTGCCCTATGGGCGGTTATCTTTTGATTGTGAAAATCTCTGCGGGTTCTTCCGGGACCGGCACGGAATAGTGCCCTACCTGCTGAAAATCCCCGCACGGGGGCCGTTGCTGGTCTATTATGATTTCGATGTGTCCGGCGTCGTCCTCCTGAATCGTGAAGACAAGGTCCTTGCGCTTGTCTTGGTCATAGTGTACTTCCATCAGTATTCCTCCGCTTCCTTCCTCGTCCTGAAAAAGTGGAAGCCGCTGGCACACTCCACGTTGTACATCAGGTTGAAGTCCATGATTTCGATTTCCTGCCCGAGGCGATATTCGAAACTGCTGTCGTACTGCGAGTGCAGTACATCGTGGCCAGCCATGTCAGTAATCTTGGCCCGGTTGGTGCGACACTTTCTGCCGTTGATGCAGAACACGATGGCACCCGCGGGAATCTCTGCTGTGATAACCACGCCTTCCTTTGTTTTCTTGTAGCCGGTGAGCGGCTCGTCAAGCCCCTTGCCAAGCCGAAATTTGTCGGCGCCCGAGAGGTCGGCCCTGGAGAGATTGGCGCCCGAGAGATTGGCGCCCGAGAGATTGGCGCCCGAGAGGTCGGCCCTGGAGAGATTGGCGCCCGAGAGATTGGCGCCCGTGAGATTGGCGCCCGAGAGGTCGGCCCTGGAGAGATTGGCGCGCATATATTCCCAGCCTTCGCAGTCCTCTTTGATCCAGTGCCGGTGCTGTTCTACGATTTTGTCAAGTTCTTCCTGTGTCATATTACAGCCTCGGCTTTGCTCCGCATGTGCGGATGTTGATGTGATAAGACTGCGGACGGAACGGTTTTTGCTCGTTGTCCTTTTTCTGCGGTTCTTCGGATTTCTTCTGTTCTTGCTGCATATTATGCCTCCCAAGTGATGATGAAGTATTGTTTGCCATATTCCGCGCCCCATTCGGTCTTGCCCGTGCCGATGCGGATTTTCGGGTTTCTGAATGTTATCTTCGGGCTGTCCGCACGGTAGCCATTGCGAAGTACGAGCAGGTCGAAGTTCTTCTGGAACTGCTTCGTGTGAAAAACCTGTGGACGGTCGAAGTGGTAGGGCTGCGGAGGTACACCGAAGAACTTTTGCATTTCGGCGTAGCTGTAGAGCAGGTGGAAGTAGTGGTCTTTGATTTCACGGTACTCTTCCTTTTTCTTTCCGTCCCGTATCATCGAGAACCACGGTTCGGCGATTGTAAGCGTGAGCGTTTTCATGCGGTCACCTTTAAAATCTTCATTGCCTTGTCCTTGTTCTTTTCCAGCCATGCGTGGAGGGCTTCCGTCGTTTTTTCGTTGGGCTTCATGTCCTTGTAAGGCTTTGACTCGTCACCGTAAAACTGGCCGATTTCGCCGTTCTTCAATATTTCGGCCGTCGCGACGGGCTTTCCGCTTTTTGTCGCTATGAAAACAAGGAGGCATTTCCCTATTGTCATTTTTCCGACGTAATCGGCTCTTATAAGGCACTGGTGCAGCTTCTTGGCCTGTTCTATAACGGCGCTGACATTCTGCGGGACGTAAACTTTCAAGCCGTTCTTGCTGGTTGACAGCTTCGAGAACTTCCTTGCTAACTTGACAAAATCCTTTCTTGTGGCCTTGGCCCTCTTTTCGAGCTCGATCCTTTCAGCCCTTGCCCTTTCCTTGGCGGCCTGGAGCTCTGCACGACGTACACGGTTGAATTCCTTCATGACCTTGTTGTGCGCTTTCATGATGTCTGCAGGATATTTCCAGTAATCGTCGTCCACATTGTGCCCGACATTCCTGGCCATGCGTATGTAATCTTCATAATGGTTCAAAAGGTCTTTGTCCGGTCCGTATTTCTTGAACCAGCGAAAAGGAACCAATACACCCCAGTGCCTGAAGCCCTGCCAGGCGTCAAATTCTTCCGCAGTTCCTTTTCGATTGAGTACGAAAAGGATCTTGTTCAAGGTCCAGCTGCTGGCTCCGTCTGTTTTCCGGATGAAAGCAAGGACAGCCTTTTGCAATGCAGGTTTCATCTTCGAAAAAGAACCGTTCCGGATTAACTTCTTGTAACCGGCTCCAACTAGCAGCTCCGTCTTCGGATTTACTTTCCATTCGATCAACAGGTTCATGGCCTGTGTAAGCGTGTAATGGTCGGCCTTTTGCAGGGTATACTTGAATTCCGGATGTACACGTGTGATGGTGTCGTAAACATCGTTTACGTCCATGTCGTCGAAAAAGCCGTAACCGTCTTCGGAAAAACGCCTGACGTTCATTATAGGAGTCGCCCAATTTTCTACCTTCCTGCCTTTGTCCGGAAAGTCGACCATGTAGCCGGAAATAGGTATGTAGCAAAGGTTCCTGACCTGCTGGTTTCCATCCTCGTCCAACCTGTACACGTCGATTTCTCCGGCGCCGTGAGACCTTGTCGCGGGCCAAACGGCCCGCACGTATCGGAACACCTTCCCGCGTACTATTTCTATCCTGTTGTGGTACTGCGTACGTATCATCCTAGACCCCCAACATCGCGAACATGTCGATCTGATCCGGAACGGCTTTCTCGGCTTCCTTCTTTCGGGCCTTTTCAGCATCCTTGGCGGCTCTCTTTGCTTCCAGGGCGGCCTTCTTTTCCTCGATCGCCTTCTTCCTGGCTTCTTCCTTTTCGCGCTGGAGGCGGGCCTTCTCGGCGTCTGCCGCATCGGCCTTTTCTTTCTTCTCGAAGCACTTCAGGCAGAGTCCGTCCTTCCACAGGTGTAGGAAATCCTTTTTGCACTTGGAGCACTTTTCGAACTTTTT
>NZ_CALEFV010000011.1 GCF_937877005.1 uncultured Fibrobacter sp.
CGTATCGGGGCCGATGCCGCCGGGCTCAATTCGGGGCTGAACCGTGCCAAGGCTGCCGTCACTTCGTTTTCCGGGATGGCCCGGGCGTCTCTGTCCTCTGTAGGCAAGTCTATAGGGAACATGAGCCTCGGTTCCATGTTCGCTCCGCTCCTTATCGGGGGCGGTCTTCATTATACCGTGAGCGCTGTCGGCGACTTGTCCAAGGAACTGCTGTATTACGGCATGGCGGCTAAAAAGAGCGACGCGGACACGAAGGTGTTCCGCGAATCGCTGCATGACATGGCCATCCAGACGGGTATCGATGCAAAGGCTATCCTTGGCGGTATCTCGAAGATTGGCGAAATTACTGGCGATTTCAAGTTCTCCGAAGAAATGGGGCTTACCCTTGCAAAGACTTCGCTTGCGGCGAACACGTCGATGGAAGACTTGGCGCTACTTTCTTCGGCAATCAACGCGAATGTCGGCTGGGGAATGGAGCAGATCACCCGATACTTCAATTCTCTGATTATCCAGGGCGACCAGGGCTCCTTTACGCTCCAGAAGTTCGCCAACCAGGGTAAGGCCCTGTTCTCCCAGGCTGCGGCTTTTGGGCTCAAGAGCGAGGAACAGTTCGCCTATTTCGGGGCCATGCTACAGACTATTGCCCCGTCCATCAAGAGCGAAGCCGAAATCACCACGTCTGTCGGCGCTCTTTTCCGTGACTTGAAGGACAAGCAGAAGGACCTTGGCAAGAAAGGCATCAAGATTTTCGACAAGGTGGACGGAAAGAACCAGGTTCGCGACCTGAAATCCATTATCGATGACATCATGAAGTATGTCAACGGCGACGCCAAGAAACTTGCCCAGATAGGCCTTACAAGCGAATCCATGAAGGTCTTGAACCCGCTTATGGCCGATTACCAGAAGGGATGGGTCAAGATGCAGGCCATCACCGATTCCGGAATCAAAGGGATGTCGAATACCGACGAGCTCGAAAACCGTTACGATAGGGCGTCCAGGACTTTTGACAAGGCGATGGACAAGATGAAGGCGAGCGCGGTGAAGTTTGCCGACTTGAACCTTGCGGGGCCCGTAGAGACCCTTTCAAGCGCCCTTCAGACCTTGAGCGAACACCAGACTATCGTGAAGACCGGGTTTATCGCGATGACGGCTGCGGCTAGCCTTGTCGGCCTTGTGAAGGCAGGGCAGTTTGTCGCCAGCGGGTACGAGTCTTTTAGAAAGTTTTTCCCTGGCAAGCAGGCCAACGAACCGAAGCCGTCGAACTTGATTCCGTTTAGCCCGAACGACGTGCAGAAGGTGTTCGTCACCAACATGCGCGGCGGTTTCGGCGGTGGAACCGACTACATGGATGACGATTCGCCCATTCCACAAGCGGCTGCCACGCAGAAGGCGACCCAGGCGATGGAATCCGTCACGGTTGAAACGGGACGCTTCAGGCAGGGGCTTTCCAATGCCAGGGCAGGCCTTAACCGCTTCGGAAGAACTGCCATTGGCGGGACCCTGCTCACTGCGGCCACTACCTGGGCGATGAACAAGATCTATGACTTTGGTGCGGCTTTCGTCGAATGGCGAAAAGTGGTAGCCGATGTCGAGGCCAACAGCCGCGCCATGGTGGACCGTAACCAGGCGGAGTTCGAAAAGCGCTACGGCAAGGAAGCGGGAGTCTACAGCAAGAAGCACGGCGAGACCTTGCTTGAAATCCAGAAGGAAGAAAACAGCTTTATGCCGTCGCAGAAGAAGCTCGACAAGCTCTATGGCGACCTGCGGATGTATAACCAGCTGACGAAGAACGCTATCGAGGCGAAAAAGGGCGAAAACGGCATTTCCGCCCAGGAATACATGCAGCAACTTACAGTTGCTCCGAACATTGTCATCAACATGGACCAGGCCAACAACCGCTATACGGCGCAGAGCGACGGCGGCAAACCGGCGAAGGTCAAGGTGCAGAATACACCGGGGATGGGTAGATAGATGGCTGACGTGAACGAACCTAGAGAATGCACGCTTGGGCCGTGGGACTTGCAGCTGACGAACATCAGCGACGAGATCAACCACGCCATGGCCGAAACGACCTACCCCTACAAGAACGGGGCCGATATCGAAGACATGGGCGTGGACCCCGAAGTCTTCAGGTTTTCTTGCGTCATCACGAACGAAGACTACAAGAACAACTACAGGGAACTGCGCAAATGGTTCCTGTCGTATTTCCCGGAGCCTATAGAACTGTATCATCCCGACCACGATACAATCCTTTACGGCTATCCTAAAAACGTTTCCATTGCATCCGACAAGCGCAGGAACTATGCGGAGTTCCAGTTCGACTTTGAAATTGCGGATATCCAGGAAGAGACCCAGGAAGTAGCAGACCCCAAATATGTGACCTACGAAGAGGCAAAGGAAGCGAATGCCGAAGTGCAGACGGCCATTGCCTACGAAATGCAGAAGGCGGGAGTCCCCGATTTAGAGGGGTCCGACTGGTCGCTGGTCGATGTCTGGGGGTCTCTTGGCGATACCGCCCGCGCTTTTGCCGACGGCGTGAGCTCCGCGATGGCTAAAATCCAGGGCGTGATTGATACGGTCAAGGCCCCTATCGACGCAATTAACACCACGATTGACTACATGGGCACCCTTTCGGGCAAGCTGACCGAGAGCTTGCAGGGGTGCTGCGACTCGTTTACCGGGCTTGCCAGACGTGTCACCAAGTCCAAGAGCTCTATGGTCGTGCTTTCGACGAACATGTCCGACATGCTCGCGACCCTTGCCGGTTCGCCCATCTATGCGGCATACGCGACCCTTGCGGCTGCCACCCTTGCGAACGAAGCCGCAAACCACATCAGCGACGACGAAAAGCGAATGGCCGAATCCATCGCCGCCGAAAGCGTCGTTTCCGACAATGCGGAAGGCCACGAAATTGCCGAAACTAAGCCTGTATATATCGTCACTCCCGCCGATCTGGAAGATAGTGTGGCCACGGTGCGCGAGTTCATCAATTCGGTGCTCCCGGTCGCCATCTGCCCGGACCGTCTCAAGAAGCAGGCTGCCGCCCTGTCGAACGCAATCCTTCGCATCAAGATGGAATACATGACCACGAAGAAGGTCTTGCTCCATCATGAAACGCCTCTTCACAAGGTTTGCCTGGACAACGGTCTTAACTACAAGGCGGCAGAGCGTCTTTGTGCCTTGAACGATGTCAAGAATCCCACTTTCATGAACGGCGAGGTTATGGTCTATGCCAAATGACAAGGATGAAGTCATCGTCGCCGTAAAAGGCTCCAGGATGGACAAGTTCGTGAGCTACAACATCACGCAGGACCTGTTCACTCCCGAGGGTTCTTTCCAGTTCGGGTGCTTTTCGAAGTACGATGTATCTGCGGGAGACACCTGCGAGATATACGTGAACCGCAAGGTCGTGATGAATGGAATTGTCGATACGGTAAAGCGCGAACTGTCGAGAAGCGGCCCGAGGCTTTCTTTTGAAGGCCGCTCCGTGGCTTCCATTCTTGTCGATTCCTGCGTGACCAAGTTCTCGACGCTCCCCACGAAGCTCAGTGCGCTTGCCGAGAAGCTTGTGCGCGGGCTTCCGTTCATCGGGAAAAAGGATTTCGAGTATTATTCCAAGTCTAAAAACGCGAAAGCAAACCGGAAGTTCGTGGAGCTTTCCCCTGGCGATACTGTCTTCGAGGTCATCAAGAGGGCGGCAAACTCGCTGGGCTACCTGTTCTGGGCTACTCCAGACGGCAAGTTCTGCTTCGACAAACCGCTTGTTCGAGGCAAACCGCTGTTTTCTATCCATGCCAAGGGCGACGGA
>NZ_CALEFV010000012.1 GCF_937877005.1 uncultured Fibrobacter sp.
CACGAACTTGATCGTACAGAGGCCCCTCCCCTTCAACTTCAGAAGTCGGGGAAAAGAACTCCACAAACTTTGTCCACATGGATTTTTCTTCGGCATAACCAGCCGAAACCAAAAGCGTTAAGCATACGGCAAGCCCAATACGGCCCGACATCAAAGATTTCGTAAACATGCCTCAATGATAGAAAAATCAGACAAAACGACACCCGCAAACCGCCCCACCCCTTTACAAACAGCCCATTTTTTCTAAATTAACAGCACTCGCGGGAGTAGCTCAGTTGGTAGAGCGCGACCTTCCCAAGGTCGATGTCGAGGGTTCGAAACCCTTTTCCCGCTCTAAAGCAGAAAACCACCCCTCGGGTGGTTTTTTGCTTTACAAGAGAATTAAAATGGGTTGAGAACCCTCGAAGAGGGTTCGACATAATTTGGCCCATGCACAAAGTGCGAAGGGACAAATTATGAGCTTAATGCGAGTGAAACGAGCATTGAGCCCGTAGGGTTAACTCACAACCTTGCGTAAGCAAGGAATATTGTGAGTTAACAAACCCTTTTCCCGCCTACGGCGTCCGCTATAGATAATAATCCGGCCTAATCCCTAAAGCCTTTTCATCCGCCTCAAGTTCATCCGCCGGCACATTCCGCCCCACCACCAGAGCACTGTCAAAGCCCGCAACTTTTGCGCCGAGCACATCCGTACCCAAGGTATCGCCCACCATCAGCACGCGCGATCCGGCCGGCAAGGAACATTTCACCTTCTCCCAAATTGAGGGGAATGGTTTACCTAAATAATAAGTTTCGCAACCCGCACCCCCATTTGCCTCGCACATGGAATCGCGGCGCAACCTTTCGCTGAGCTCGCCCGACACCGGTTCGCGAGCCGTCACACCATTTTCATCTGGAATCTTCGGCGCCCACGCATCGGAATTCAACACCAAGAGCATCGAGCCCGGCCGCCTTAAAATCTTTACCGCCTGCTCATAGGTTTCGGGAGTATCCTTCGCCGATGAAATCGCCACAATCGGTTCCACCGGTTCTGCAGCCGGAGCCACCGCCTTAATGCCGCAGCTTTCAAGCACATGCTTACCCGTTTCGCGACCAATGTAGTAGACTTCGTGAACATCTCGACGATTCACTCCACGATAGCGCAATTCCGTGCACAAATCCTTGAGCAGGCTCCCCGAAGAAATCGTCTCGGCCTCGCTAAAAGCGAAGCCTCGCTTCGCCGCATCAGAGGCAAGCACCGAATCCACATCGGAGGCCGCATTCGTAATCAGACGCATTTCCTTGCCCGCGGTGCGCAGCATTATATACCAATCCAGCGCACCCTCGTAAACAAAGTTCCCGCGGTTATAAAGCGTGCCGTACCCGTCAAAGCAGAACGCATCGTAACGGTCAAGCAAATCTTCCATGCGCACACGCTGCGGCGCAGGCGACGCACCACCTGCGAGCACACTCGTTCCCACACCCTGCGATTCAATAATTTGCTTATACCGCAGGTAGATTTCTGTTTCGAATTGGGTCATTGACTCAAACGTCGCCTAGCAGCGGCTATTCAGAATCCCGTAGTCGCGGCCTTCCACCGGAATCACCAACTGCAACTTAGAAAGCACATCGATATGCTTGTCGAATTCGGCCTTAAAATCTTCGCCGAGTTCCTCTTCGTCATCGTGATTCAAGTTGTAGGCAATGTAGCTGCCGTCCGGGAAAATCGAAATGCAGCAATCCCACGTAATGTCGCCTTCCTGTTCTTCCTCGTCGTCTTCGCGGTCCTTGCTTTCAAGCATCAGCATCGGGCGCGGAGCCGGAATCGCTTCGGCGTGGCCATTTTCAAAAATGAAGTAGTTGCGGCTCACCAGTTCGTGCTCAAGCGCCATCGTCGAAGGCGTGCGTTCGAATTCGTTGCGCAGCCTGTGGATATTGCCCAAGTCGTCTTCGTACGGGTCCTGGAAATCCTGCGGCAGCACCACCTGGTAGTAGTCGAATTCCTTTCCGCTCTTGGCGTAAGTTTCTTGCCATTCCTGCGGCGGTTCCGGACGAAGCGTCAAGAAATCCTCGAATGCATCCAAAATTTCGAACAACCTCGAATCCCACGGTTCGTTCTTCTGGTTCTGCACCAGTTCCATGAAATTCTTCAGGCGTTCTTCACCCGAGATTTCCTTCAATTCTTCATTTTCTTCAGCCATACTTACCACTCCTCCACTGTTTTCTTGGTGAGGCTCATCGCGATATCCTTTTCGTAGTACGCAGGCTCGCTAATGAAAATCGGATACACCGGACTTTCGCCATAGTACAAAATATCCTCGCCGTCAAATGTTCGGAACAACTTGTCGCCATCCTTGAGTTCGCGATAGTCGCGCCCCATCAAATCCGGATGAATCATCGCCTGGATCGCTCCACCGCCCTGCGGCTTGGGGTAACCCAAATCCTTGAACTGCGTGTACACATCCACCTTGATTGGCGCCCTTTTCTGCAATTCGCCGCGGTTCCATTCCTCGGCAAGCTCCAGGTAGCGCATCACAAGGCGTTCCGTTTCCTCGAAAATCGCGGCATCCAGCGTTCCATGCTGCTGCGGGCCAATTTCGATGCACACATCCGCCTTCGCCACCGTTCCAAAGTACGGCGAAGCGGAGCGTTCTTCGGGCTGGTAATAAATCCACGCGTCCTTGAATTCCTGCGTGAGCACCGCCGAGGCTCGCATCGTAAACGGGTCGCGCGCCGAAAGAATCAGGCAATAGCCCATGTTCGAGCCCGTGTTGTGCACATCCAGAAGCAAGTCCGTCTTGGTGGCGGCCCCCTTCGGGCCATACAAAGCATTCAGTACCTTAGCTCGACGGAACTCGTACTGCTGCGGCTCCACCGTCACATCTAAGCAAGTCTGCGAAAAAGCGCGATTCAAGTCATGATCGCGATAGCGGCGATTCAAGCGCACCGCTTCGGGGTTAGCAAGCACCAAATCCACCTTGGCGCTACAGAGCGAATTATAACACTCCGGGTGTTCCATCCATTTCTGGACAAGGCGAACCCCTGTCCGTTCGTTACCGTGGGTACCACCTGCAACGACTATGGTATTAATCAAACTCATGTTCTAAATATACTAAAATCCAAAGCAAACTTTACACGACACTTCGTTATCATAACAATAAAAAAAAGATTAATTTTTACAAAAGAACCTATATTTGTAATAAAAAAAGTTTGGGCAGTTTTATGAATTTAAGAAAATACTTCGTATTTTTTTGTTGCACCACATTCTTGATAGACTGTTCACAAGTCGCATCGGGAAGTTCGGAAGATGAAGCTTCTATAGCAGAAAGCAGTTCTTCCGGAAGAGAGCCTATATCTAGTAGCGCAAAAAGCAACTACAACACAAGCAGTTCTACCGATGTACAAGATGAAAAATGCACCGGCGATTCAGGCACGCCGTGGGACGGCACCACAGCCAAGGATTTTGCCTGTGGTGCAGGAACTAAGCTCAGTCCTTACATTATCTTGACTGCCGAACAGTTGGCAAAACTTTCTTTTATCGTCGGTTCCAACGATAAAGAATATCAAGGCAAATATTATAAACTAGGCGCAGATATAATCTTGAACGATGGTAAGATTATCGACGAAAAGGGCGCACTCGCTGCAGACTCCACCAAACTTCACAAGTGGACTCCTATTGGGAATTCAAGCGTCGCCTTTACGGGGACCTTCGATGGCGATGGCCACACCGTCAGTGGAATGTTCATCAACACGACAAGCTCGCATAACGGGCTGTTCGGAAATAGTAGTGGAACTGTAGAAAATTTGACCCTTATGGATTCGTGGGTTATGGGAAAAGAAAAAACCGCCGGAATCGTGGGAAATAATACTGGCACACTAAAAAAACTCATAAATAAAGCAAGCGTCACCAGTACTAAGGGGCCTGTTGGAGGCGTAGTAGGGTCATCTAACGATTCCTATGGGAACACCAATTTAGTAGACAGCGTCTATAACTTTGGAGTAATCAAAGGCGGTTCCGATGTTGGAGGTATTCTCGGATATGTTGACAGAATCAAATTATCAAACGCACAAAACCACGGATTAGTTGAAGGTGAAAAATATACTGGAGGAATTTGGGGTGGAGCCAATTCAACAACTATTGCGGCAAACAACTTAATCAATTATGCAAAAATCATCGGGCAATCATATACAGGAGGAATTGCTGGATACTGTGGACATTATGGAGTTGGTACAAAATACTCGGCAAAATGCGGAACGTTTACAAACATCAGAAACGAAGGACCAATACAAGGATTATCTTGTGTTGGAGGTATTGCAGGATCTTTCGGAGGAAAAGCTATTTCTATAAACAATTCTGCTTCTATTAAAGGAACTAGCTATGTTGGAGGATTGTTTGGAAATGCCGACTTTTCAACAACAACCTCTCTTTATAACACAGGTGATGTTTCTGGCTCAAAAAATGTCGGAGGCATTATCGGATATAACCAAGAAGGCGTCACCAGTTCCGCCTATTCTACCGGCAAAGTTGACGGAGATTCTCTAGTCGGCTTGATGATTGGCTACAACTACAACACCACCATGGCAGACTACTACTATCTGGAACAAGGAGACCAAGAACCCTTCGGCCTTAACAACGGCGGCGGAGTCGCCACCCCAAAATCTGAAAAAGAAATGAAATCCTCTGACTTTGCAGAACTCCTCGGCGAAGATTTCGTTTACAACAGCGGCTTGAACAGCGGCTTCCCCATTTTAAGTTGGGAACAAGAAAAATAACGATATACCAAAGGAAATCTAATGGGAAAGAAATTCCGCACACATGTCCAGGGCGAATCACTCCAAAAGAAAATTGATGCTGATTACGAGCGTTATTTTAGTATTTGGGCTTTATTTATCGCCTTTTTTATACTAACCCTTTATGTATGGCTTTTTTATTTTGGTGTATGGGACATCACTTTTTGCCTTGCTATGACTTTTTCCATAACAACAGGAATCATTCTTGTCTATGGGATTCATAAATCAAGAAAACTGATAAAACACATTCGCAACTGTTATAAAGGAATGGAAGGGGAACGTCTTGTTGGCGAGATGTTAAACAAAATGAGCAATGACTCCACCCGAGTATTCCATGACATTTGCGGAGATTGTTTCAATGTTGACCATCTTATTATTAGTACCAAAGGCATTTTCACTATTGAGACAAAACATTACGACCGAAAGAAAGGATATAAGTTTTTATTCCAAAACGGCAAATTAATGTTTAACGGCCATCAATGCACAACCCTATTAAATCAAATGGATGGTGAAGCCAATTTTATTCATGAGAAATTGATCACCCTTTGTGGACGTGACTACCCCATTCAGAAAGTAGCGATTATCATCGGAGCATACATTGAAAATACCCAAAAAGATTTTTCAAACTACTGGATTTTAAATGAAAATAGTTTCCAAAAGTTTTTTGCAAATGCAAAAGATTGTCTTACCATTGACGAAGTTCGTTCAATAGCAAACCAAATCACAGAATGGATTAAAGTCTCCGTTGACTAATTATTTTAGTTGAAACAGTGCTTGAGATTGCAAAAAAAATCAATCGGCAAATTTATTATATTAAATGCCATGACAAAAGATGAAGACGAAATCGAAGAAGTAGAAGTTCACGAAATTCACCGGGAAGAAGTTCCTGTGGAAGATAATTCTTCGAACATGAAAAAGGCTTTGGCTGTGTTGCTGATGCTTGCAGCCTTGGCTTATGACGCCTCTCCTATAGACTTCATTCCAGACGTTCCCATCATAGGTTGGATTGATGATGCGGGCCTTACGCTCGCAGCAGGCATCAACCTGATTCAACAGTTTGTCGGAAACCAGAACGCAAGCCTGGTTAAGCTCCTGAAATACGCCAAGTGGACCTTCGTCTCGATGGTCGCCATAGCCGTTTTGCTGCTAGGCGGTCTAATCGCCCTGATCGTCAATTTGATTGCCAAATAAATCAAAAAATCCTTTACAGTCCAACAGAAATGTTATTTTTAGGCCGATGGATTACCGCCATTAAATGAAAACAGAGATAATCATGCACCAACGATTATTAGCTCCATTCAGTTTACTATTCTTGATCCTTGCTGCATGCTCCATTCCGCTTACAAGTGGCGAAAGCGATGCCCCCGACATCATCACCATAGAAGACTTGCAAGGATGTTATTACGCAGAATATTATCACGAAGATTCTGTCTTTCACTACTATGAAGACAGCGTTCTTGTTTCTTATCCCACAGACTCTGTAGTCTTTTCAGACACAAGCGAAAGCCACATTCAATGTGAAAGAATCTGTTTTGAACAAAATATACAAAAAAGCCATTTTAAGTTTTACAGATACCGTTGGAATACAAAATATCCTGAAATAAAGACCCTGTACCATCATTCAGAAAAAATTGGAAGTGGCTCCGTGACTATCGTAGAACCATTAGCCCAAGGCTACGATATAGTGCAACCAGGCTCTTTCGATTACAATGTGGCATACCAAAGCTGGGATTCCACCTACAGATTTGAAGGCTCCCAATCTTGGCTTTCAGCCGTGCAAGACCGATACGGATATAAAACTTATTCCGAACGAAATGGAATCAAGTATCTGGATGAATATTCTTCCAAAGGATGGACCCTATGCGAAGAATAATCCCGTGCCTTTTGATTCTGTGTGGGCTCTCTCACGCAATCTTTATTGACGCCACCATTCAAGACAGCCGTATTGTAGACGATAATCACATATATAAACCCGAAGGTATTGTTGGCACGGCTTTCGAAATCGGCTTTTTCAACGAAGCCGAAAACATAATTGACTACACACTGGCGTTCGGAATACGTCGATTCGGATACTCCTATGATGAAGGCAACGAGACCGTTGCCACGTGGGCAATAGAATTTAAGCCCTTGATATGGTCAATTACACTATGGAACGTCTCCTTCGAGGCCAATTTGGGAATAATGAAAACCATCGCTGGGCACCACTACCGGGAAGATGGCGACGGTAACAATCTGGATTACGGTTTCAGGCTCGGCTATCGAATCAATTCACAATTTATGGCAAGTATCAGCTATACCGAGCAGCGCCCTGTAGAAGCAACTCTTAGATTGTTCACTCTTGGTGGTTGGGGTGTAAATTTCCAATACAACCTTCCATGGTAAATCCGCACAAACCATTATTATGAATATGATTATTATAGATATAATAATCACTTATCACCCCCTAAAACAAGCTTTTGCTCATCATTCGCCTTACGCATTTGCCGTCTATTTTCTATCTTTCCCCCCGTATTTTATTGTACAGTAAAAACCAGGGATTTATCCC
>NZ_CALEFV010000013.1 GCF_937877005.1 uncultured Fibrobacter sp.
GGGGCCGTCTGTACAATTTTGAAAATGCAAAGAAGGCCTGCCTTGAAGGCTTCCATATGCCGACTAAGGCCGAATGGAATGAGTTGCTTGCTTTTGCGGGCAAGGAAAAACAGGTTGGAACCGTGCTGAAGGCGGGCTACGGCTGGGATCCGATCAAGGGCACGAACAATTACGGCAATGGCAAGGATGAACTTGGATTCGGAGCCAAGGCCGGTGGCGCACACTTTGCAAAGAGCGATGTTCCGCTGAAAGAACGCAAGTTCGAAGCCGCCGGTCAGAAGGCTTTCTTCTGGACGGCTGAAGGTGAAGTGCTCGTATTCTTCCATGACAAGGACATTGCCAAGTTCGAAAAGTTCAATCCGGAATACGGCGCCAGTTTGCGTTGCATTAAGGACTAGTTTGATTTAAGAATAAAAAAGAGAAAGGCGCTCTGATGAGCGCCTTTTCTAATGGTTTGAAATGAGTCGCGATTAAGCAATGTTAAGCGATTGCTCGCGGATGCATTCGACTTCGTTCTTCAGTTCAATGGCAAGCGCTGCGATGTCGGCACTCTGGCACTTGGTGCCGAGAGTGTTGGCTTCGCGGCCCATTTCTTGCAGAATGAAACCGAGGTTCTTGCCCTGGGCACCGCCTTCCTTGAGGGCGTTCAGGAAAAGCTTGTTGTGGCTGCGGAAGCGGGTGATTTCTTCGTGAATGTCAAGCTTGTCGGCCATGATGCAGGCTTCCTGCAGCAGGCGGACGTCGTCGATTTCGGAATCCTTCAAGAGCACGTTGATGCGTTCCTTGAACTTGTCCTTCCACACTTCGATGCGCTGCGGATCAAGAACTTCGATCTTGTCGAGAACGGCGTTCAAATGATTTACGCGGCCTTCGAGATCGCGGGCGAGATTGGCACCTTCCTTGGCACGCATTTCGTTTACCTGGTCAAGAGCCTTGTCGAGTTCTGCGGCCAAGTGCTTTTCGAGAGCGTCGGAATCGGCGTCGGCATCGGTAAACTGCAGCACTTCGGGGAGTGCCAGCACATGTTCCAGCTTGATTTCGCCCGTAATGCCGAACTTCTTTTGCATGGTGCGCGTGATGTCGACGAACTTGGCGATGGCAGCTTCGTTATAGGAAACCGGAATGTTTCCGCCGGTGCCTGCACCGAGCGTCACGCTAAAGATAACCGAACCTCGAACCAGTTTGTCCTTGATTTGGTTCTTGAAGCTGTTTTCGAGGTAGGCAAGGTTCTTGGGCAACTTGCAGGAGATGTCCAAGAAGCGGTTGTTTACGCTGCGGACTTCAATCACGCAGCTTGCGCCCTGGTACATGGACTCGCTTTTTCCAAACCCCGTCATCGATAAAATAGCCATATTCGATCCTTTTGCATTCATTAATAGATTGCTTCGTCACTGCGTTCCTCGCAATGACGTTGCAACTATTTCTTGGTCACCATTGCAATTACATGTTCTGCGCCGAAGTTTGCGAAACCGATCGCCGTCAGGAACTTGCTGAGCTTGTGTTCGTTCTGGTAGCTGATGGTCTCAATCTTCAAGCCTTCCTTGTCGCAAAGGGTATGGAAATCCTTTACGGTCAAGAGGCGGATGTTCGGCGTGTCGTACCATTCGTAAGGGAGTTCCTTCGATTTCGGCATGCGACCGTGCAGCATCAGGCTTCCACGGGTTGTCCAGTGACCGAAATTCGGGAAGGTCACGATGGCGCGCTTGGCGACACGCAGAAGCTCGTTCAAGAGAGCGACCGGGTCGCGGATTTCTTGGATGGTGCGGTTAATGATGGCGTAATCGAAGCTGCCGTCCTTGAAATCGCGAATGCCGCTTTCGTCAAGGTCGCGCTGGATTACGGGCACATCGTTTTCGAGGCAATCCATGATGCTCTTGAAGTTGCGCTCGATACCGAGAACTTCAACATGCTTTTTCTTGTTCAAGAAATCGAGAAGTTCGCCATTACCGCAGCCGAGGTCGAGCACCTTGCTGTTTTCCTTGATCAGGCTTCCGATGTAGTCGAAATCTTCGGTGTCGTGGAAAACGGGCATGACCTGCGTTTCGGTTTTGGTCGGAATAATCTTACTGTCGAGGAAACGGCCAACAGCCTTGCCGAGGTCGCCGACTTCGATAAGGAAACCGTCGTGGCCGAATTGAGTGTCGAGCTCAAGGCTTGTAACCGTTTTACCTGCATTCAAGAGAGCGCTTGTAATACGGCGCGATTCGTGCGGCGGGAAAAGCCAGTCGGTACTCAGATTCACGTTCAGGAATTCCGCCTTGACATTCTTGAAGGCGTTTTCGAGAGAGCCGTATTCGGTTTCCAAGTCAAAGCTGTCGGTGGCATGCGCTATGTGCAAGTAACTATTTGCATCAAAACGATCCACGAACTTCGCACCCTGATAACGCAGGTAGCTTTCTAGCGGAAGGTCAAGATCAAACGGGGTGCTGTATGTCACCGCATGGTTGCGACTTTCCTGGTCCTGGGCGCGTTTGAATTTCTGTTCCATGCCCACGGCGCTGAGGTAGGTAATGTGCGCCAACTTGCGGGCATTCGAAAGACCGACATCAGGGTGTGTCGATTCGTAGTAGTCGCCGCCGTTAAAGTTCGGGTCTTGAGTAATGACGTCGCGGGCGACGATTTCAAAACCGAGCGCCTGGCTGCTGAAGCGCGGGGAGCTTGCGATCACGATGCAGCGTCGCACCTGTTCGGGGTAGTAGATGGCCCATTTCATGGCCTGGAAGCCACCCATGGAGCCGCCAATGACGCAGCAGATGCTCTCGATTCCAAGGCCTTTTGCCAATTCGTATTGGGCGTGCACCATGTCGCCGATGGTGATCATCGGGAAGGTGCTTCCGTAGGGTTTTCCCGTGCGGGGGTTGATGCTTGCCGGGCCTGTGGTGCCTTTACAACCACCTAAAATGTTGCTGCACACGACAAAGAACTTGTCTGTATCGACCGGTTTTCCGGGGCCAATCAGGGCATCCCACCAACCGGGCTTCTTGTCGTTTTCGGTATAGTAGCCGGCAACGTGTGCGTCTGCCGTAAGCGGAGAACACACCCAGACAACATTGCTCTTGTCGGCGTTCAGCGTTCCGTACGTTTCGTAACGGATGGTCAGCGCCGGAAGGGTCTTGCCACTTTCGAGCTTAAAACCCTCGTCCCCGTAATCCTTCGTAAAGGTCTGGGGCACCACTGGGCCGACGCTGTATTTATGCAAAAATTCACTCATATGCATAAATATAGCTTATTCCAACATAATCGTAAACGGTCCGTCGTTGGTTAAACTCACCTGCATGTCAGCGCCGAAGCGCCCTGTTTGCACGTTTGGAATCTCCTTTTTGCATTCCGCTATAATATAATCATATAGCTCGCTTGCTAAGGTGGGGTTTCCGGCTCCGTTGAAGGTGGGGCGGTTTCCTTTGTTGCAATTTGCGTATAAAGTAAATTGTGAAACGAGCAGGAGTTCGCCACCGACATCTTTGATTGAAAGATTTGTCTTTCCGTTTTCGTCGGCGAAGATGCGGAGCGCAAGCATTTTGCGGATGTAGCGGTCGGCGACCTCTTTGGTGTCGCCTTCGCCCACTCCGATAAGGATCATGTAGCCCTTGCCGATTTTTCCGACGGTCTCGCCGTCGATATCGACTTGGGCGTTCAAAACGCGTTGA
>NZ_CALEFV010000014.1 GCF_937877005.1 uncultured Fibrobacter sp.
ACTGGAAGCTTGGAGACTGGCGCCTTACGACGATTGCTTCGCAGGATGGTGGTGACCAGGAAGAATACAGCCTGAAGGCCAGCGAATCGACGACAGAATTCCAGATTCTTGATAAAGGCTTTGTCGCTTACCGTTATTACTTCTTGAACCAAGAGGCTAGGAATACTTACATCAAGGAATATTCGGTTTCAGGTAGAAAGACTTCGACCTATAAGGCGACCAGCCTGAAACTTTACAAGCGCAGTGCGACGAATTCCAAGGAAGTCATTGATAACGTCTATGTCAGGTATGTGACGCCGAACGGAAAGACGATTGTCAAGAAGGTGGAACGCTTGGCTGAAATCAAGAACACCAACAACGATGTGTTCTCTTACGATGAAAAAACGGGCGTACTCAAGATTAACGGAGTGAACCGCAATACCTTGCTTGCCGCTAGCTGGGCTGAAGACCACGATGGCAAGACTGCCGTGAAAGAAGGCGATACGATTGCGCTTGTCCAGTGGGACGCCACCCTTTCGGAACTCGTGGACATCGACAAGTTGATGTTGCGTAACGTGTATTCCATCGGTATTTCGGATGCAAGTTCTTCGAGCTTTGTGCTGCGCATGAAAAACAAGGCGGGCATTTCTGGAGACTTCCTCAAGAAACTCGGCCTGGTGGATACCACGACGGGAACGCCTTTGGTAAACGACGCTACAATCTTTAAGAAAGACGCTGCCGGTAATTACACGGGCGAAATGTGGCTACCTTGTAAATCGAGAGACGACCCGATCTATGCGGGTAAGCCGAACAAAGATGATCTGGCTCGCCAGAACTGCTTGGAACCGCTGCGTAACCTGGACTCGTCTGCGGCCATGGCTCAGCTCTATACGCTCCCGGTCTACAACCTTTCTCGCTATACGAATCGCTTCTACTTTGAATCGGTGGGTAAGCGCCGCAGTTCTACTTTGAGCGTCCGCGATCCCAGTTCCAGCTATTCCGTGAGTGGCAGTTCCTGTATGGATATTTCGCCGGGAACCGAAAAGGTGACGGCGGGCTCTACGACCCTTATTCGCGGTACCGACTACGAAGTCAACTACGAACTCGGCCAGATTGAACTTTTGAGCGAACGCGCCCTTGACCCGAACAAGGAAATCAAGGTCAGCTACGAATGCGAACCCCTGTTCGAAATCGACAACAAGCTGTTACTTGGTGCCCGCGCGGAACTCCCGCTGGACTTGTACGGCATGGGCGCAGGTTCCGTATTCGGCATTACTGCTTTGTACAAGAGCCAGAGCACGACAGCCCAGACTCCGACGCTTGGAAACGAACCGTATTCCAGTGTGCTGTGGGGCATGAACCTCCGCCTGCAGCGGATGCTGACGGGCTTTGCCGCCGGTGTCATGGTGGCGGCCTCGGTCTGGAGCCTCATCATCCCCGCCATGGAGCAG
>NZ_CALEFV010000015.1 GCF_937877005.1 uncultured Fibrobacter sp.
CCGAGCATCGCAATCTTCGTGGTGTCGTCGGTCG
The DNA here is from genome assembly GCF_937877005.1 of uncultured Fibrobacter sp. Classification (GTDB taxonomy): domain Bacteria; phylum Fibrobacterota; class Fibrobacteria; order Fibrobacterales; family Fibrobacteraceae; genus Fibrobacter. The sequence continues at coordinate 35 of NZ_CALEFV010000015.1, forward strand.
GAGTCGGAAGGACTACGCACCAGTGGAACACGTCCACGAGCTTTGCCGCGCCCATCGCTTCAATGAGGTCGTCGGAAGACTTTGAATCGGCCGTTTTGACATAGATTGCGGACGGATGCGTATCCTGCGCGAAGAAACGCTTGGCCATCTTGTAGGCCTCGGATTCATCGCCGAAGACTTCCTTCACCTCGTCTTCGCCGACATACCTGTAGTCATTGTGTTCGGACTTTCCCGTGAGCACGCTGTCGGTCACGAGGATGCCCACCGTATTGACGGAAGTCGCAGCCACGGCAGCGCCGGTGCGGCTAACGTTCACTTTTACGATAAGTTCCATTTTCTTGTCTGCCATGGTACTATCCCTTTTCAGTTGATGTTAATTTCCACTTCTACCGGCTCGTCGTTGATCTCGACGCCTGCGGCAAGAGCGCGAACCGCGCTGGAGGCGACCTCGTCCACGAACTGCGCCTGGAACGTGAAGGACTTCTGTCGAATCCAGAATTCCCCGTCAGCGGTGTCGTTGTTCATGATGGAACCGATGTCCCATATCGTGAACCCCTGTCCTTCAGCCCAAGTCCTGAATGCCGGTAGCTGCATCCTGTTGCGGATCTCGCGCAGGGTGTCGCCTTCGCCCTCGACTTCCGTCATGACGATATCGGCAACCTGCATGAAACTCGCGTTGTTCTCGTTCTCCACATTGCCCGGCCTCGCCTTTATTGGGCGACCGAACTGCTCCACACCGAGGTCACGCACGGCAATGTACTTGCCTTCCGGTGCCGGGACGCTTGTCGGGGTGGCCATTGCCGGACCGAATCCGTTAGTTTTTAGCCACGTGCAGACGGCCTTCTTGATGTCGTCAATCGTCATGCGGCCTCCAGCAATGCGGCCCTCACGGCTTCCGGTATCTCCGATTTCGGGACCATGTTGCCAATGTACTTCCAGTGCGCCATCACGGCGTTCCGGTAGGCCTGTTCAGCAGTGAGGCGGAATATCTCGCCACCGAGCGAGACGAACCCGCCCGCGTTACCGCCGCGTGTGCGCGATTCGAGCTTCTCGTTGGAGTAGACCTTCACGAATCCTGTGTTGCGGGAACCGTCACTGAAGGCGAGACATTCCTTGAAGCTCATCGGCTGGACAGTCCCTGCCACGGTACGGACGGAAACCTCGCCCTCGGTATAAGTGCCGTCGTCATTGAGCGTGCCCGTGGCACACTCGCAGTAGGTAAAACTTCTTTCGGTGAACGCGGTAGACATCAGCAGTGCCCCCACGACATCATTTCAGGAATGTGGCCTCCGCTGAGAACTACTCCCGGAGACCTGCCGTTGAGCAGGGCGAGGTACATCTTCCCGAATGTGGTCATGTACAGGTCGGAATCGTTCTGCTCGGCAGCGGCAAAAGTTACGGAGATGTCGCCTTCCCTGCGGGACGTGACCGGACCGGACTCGGACCCGTTACGGCTGGACATCTCCATGAGGTGCGCGGTAAGGTAGGCCATGGCCTTTGTCCAGGACTCGCCGAAATAGCCGCGGTCGCACCTGTCTTCCGCGATCTCGAGAAAGACAGGATAACGGGCGTCGCTTGCGAATGCAGGCGCCACCGCGTCGAAATAGACCTTGATTCTTTCCGAGTCCCTGGAGTCCATAGTCTAGGCCTTCTTCCCGTCCTTCTTTCCGGATTCCTTCTGCGCGGCCTTGATGGCCTCGTCGAGTTCTTCCTGTTTCTTTTCGTTTTCCTTGGATTGCTCTTCGGCGGCTTCCTGCACGCCCTTGTCCTCGGAGAGTTTCTTCAGTTCGGCTACGACATCGTTGTCGTATGCCGTGGAGATGGCGTCCTCGATTGCTTCCTCGTCCATCTTGGACGTGTCCTTCACGGAGAGCATCTTGGCCTTCACCCACGCCTTCACGGTCTTGTCTTCGGCATCGAAATTGTCGTCGACGATGTTCGTGCCGGGTTTCAACATGAGCTTGCCCACGAAGAGCAGGCGCTTGGTCTTGTTGATGAGAATTTTCATAGTTTACCTCGAGTTGTTTTCTGTGTTAAAAATGCCACCCGGAAAGGCCGGGGATTTCTCCCCGACCCAACTCGGGTAACGGAACAAGTTATGCAATGTCCGCGTAGGCAGCGGAGAGCGGGCGGAAGAACACGGTGCCGCCGGAGGTGGCCACGTTGTTCACGGTAGCCGCGAGGCCTGCCCACTGTTCCGGGAGCTGCGTGAATTCCATCGGTACGATGTTCATCACGGCGTTCTCGTCGAAGGTGTAGAAGACCACGCGCTTGCCGCCGTTCACGCCAGCAGTTTCCAGGAAGTCGCTCGGGATCCATTCCTTGATCTGCGGGAAAGAATCCTTGAGGTACTGGAGAACGCGAGGAGCGTCGCCTGCGGAAGTCATGCGGAGGTTGTTGAGCTTCGCATAGATGGAAGACGGGATGGCAGCGCGGTTGGGCTTTTCGGTGCCCTTGGTGGCGGCCTTCACGGCGTCGAGGATGTCCTGGATGTCCTGGACAACCTGGTCGCCGGTGGTCGAAGTGCCGAGCGTGTCCCATGCACCGGTGGTGACGGAGACCAGCGGCACGTTGGAGTTGTTGGCGAAGCCTTCGAAACCGAACTTCTTGTCGCCTTCGAGCGCAAGGCTGTCCTGCTTGAAGAGGACGGCGTTACGGGCGATGACGGCCAGCTTGGTGTTGAGCGGCTTGTTTTCGAACGCTGCAGCCTTCAGGTCGAAGAAGCTGTAGGTGTAGGAGTTGCCGAGCGGGTGGATGCCGGCATACTTCTTGGTGGAAGTGAAGCCGACGGGCGGCAGGTCCTTGGCGTAGCGGGACACGATGTTGGCCACGCCCCATGCGGTCATTTCGTCCCAGTCGAAGGATTCAGCGCCTTCGCTGATGCCGTTGGTGCCGCGCGGGATGAGCTTGGTGGACTCGAGTTCCGGAGTGGGAGCCTCGTACACCTTCTTGAGGCTCTGGTTGAGTACCAGGTTGACCTGGTCTTGGGTAAGTCTATGCATTTTTTTCCTCCTTATGCGAGTTCCACGACGGCGATGCCGTCGGTTGCGGTGGAGTTGGTCACGAACTTGCCGAAAGCGGTTCCGTTCGTGGAGCTGGCGCTGATGACGCCGGCTGCGGTGTAGTATGCGGTCTGGCCTGCCTGCACGGAGCCGGAAACCGGCACCCAGATCTTGCCCTTGACGCACACGGAAGTTTCACGGCCGGCATGCTTGATGTCGCCGAAGCTGTTGCGGATGGCGATGCCCTTGAAGAAGCCGGCGGTGACGGCGTCCTTGCCTTCGGTGTTGCCTTCGGTTGCGAGGGCGACGGTCACGCCGCCGTCCTCGGAATCGACAACAACGGGGATGTCGTTGGCGTCGGCACCTGCGGTCTTGAAGGTGAGCACCAGCGGGGATGCGGAGCCGGAAGCGGTGACGATCGCGCCAGCGCCGGTAGTGTCGGCGTTGATGGCGGTCACGAGGTCGCCCACGACGTCGGCAGCCGCTTCGGAAGCGGTAGTGGTGATTTCCACCTTCTTGCCGCCGACAGTGACGGACACCTTCTTGGCGCCTGCGGCACTCGTAGCGGTGACGGTCACCTTCTGGACGCGTGCGACGGCATTCGAAGCGGAAGCGTTGGCGGTGTATCCGGTGCCTTCTTCGCCGAGACGGCCGAAGACGGGGAAGCCGCCCTCGGAATTCGGGTCCTGGAGCATGAAGGCGGTGTCGGCTTCGTAGAAGTTGCCGAAGAGGGCGCCCTTGGCGCCTTTTTCGTAGCCATAGTCGATAGCCATGTTACTTGTCTCCTTCGCCGCGCATGCTCTTCGCGAAAGCGTTGCGAGCGGCATCTACGGATTCGTCGGAGCAGACTTCCTTGGAATCCTTGTTCACGATCTTGTCTGCGTCGAGGGTGTTGTCGACCTGGCCCTTCTTGAAGCCCTTGGCGACAGCGGCGTCGAACATGGCGGAGACGTAGTCTTCGCTCTTGCCGTCGAGGCTGATGCCTTCGAAAGCCTTGCCGATGACGGCTGCCTTGATGGCCTTGTCGTCCATTTCCTCGGCCTTTTCGATGCCTGCGGAGTCGGCGACCTTCTCGAGGGCGATGCGGGCCTTGACCATGGACTTGATGTCCTGGGAGGCCGCGGCATCCTCGAGAGCCTTGATTTTCTTGTCCTTTTCGTCACAGGAGGCCTTTGCCGCGTCGCGTTCGGCGGTCACGGTGTCGAGCGCCTTCTGCTTGTCGGCGGAGTCCTTCTGCGCTTTCTTGAGGGCGTCGATTACGGCCTCGTCGGCCTCGTACTCGACACTGTCGATCTGGATCTTGCGCTGCATAGATTCCTTCCTTTGTTGATTGTTAGAGTCCTTCTGGACGTCCCAAAGACCCACGGCGTCGTTCAGGCGGAACTTGACCCCGTCTCCGGCCCTGCCTTCCAGCACGAGCGCGATGTGGTTGTACTCGATTCCTTCCTGCACCTGGTCGTAGTCCGTGCCCTGCCACGTACCGGAATCGTCGTTGATGAACGACTCGTAGCCGCACGAGACGGCCTTCACCTTCCCTTCCCGGATGGCCCTGATGGCGGCCTCGTCGGTGATGGTTACCGTGACAAAGCAGTTTAGCCCGTCGAAGTCCGCATCCGTGCCGGCGAAACCGACGGCGACGTCCTTGAAGTTCTTGGGGCTCACGAGATCCTTGGGATGGCGCAGCGTCAGCGGCTGGGAATTGAGCCCTGCCGTGGCCTTGCGCACCTCGTCGACGGAGCGGAGGCGGTAACGCACCTTCCCCGTCTCGTCGTAATACTTGAACACGCCCGCTCCGGTGACGCAGATGCGTCCCTGCAGGTATCCTTCCTTCGTAGTGGAAAGCCCGGTGGCGCCGAGGCTCCATCCGCTCTCCATGTAGTCGTTGGACTGTACTTTTGTACGCTGGGTAGTCATTTCGGCAAAATTATACCTTAATACCCGCGCAATTTCGCAAAAAATGCGATTTTTGTAAATTTTGTAAAAATTGCGAATTTTGCAAATTTTTTCGGGGAGACATTCCGAAAGGCTATCCTACCTTTACGGCATGGCAAAGAACGGATTCGCACAGACCCTCGAACGCATAAGGCTGCAGAAACGCACGGCCCGCAGGCTGGAGCGCACAAGCGTGCGTGCAGGATGGATAGACGGGGCGAAGACGCTGGACGGCAAGGACTTCGCGGTCATAGCGAGGACGCTGTGCTACGGGCGCGAATCCGGGACGACAAGGAAGGGGTGGAAATACCCCGCCATTCCGGCAAGAAACTTCATGAGGGGATATTCGCAGGGATACACCCTGCGCACGGAGCGCGAGGCGGGAAGGGCCCTGCAGCTCGTATTCCGTACCGGGGCCGAGTACCAGGCGGACCTCACCAAGATGCTCGCAAGCATAGGCGCAGTGGCGGCAGGCGGACTCCGGCAGGCAGTGGCCCACGACAGGTACAGGCAGAACGCAAGGGCTACGATCCTCTCGTGGGCGAAGAGGCACTCCAACTCCACGAAGCAGATGAGGAAGGCGAACAGGCTTTCCGGAGAGGAGCGCTACATGGCCATGGCGTCTATGAAGAAGGAGCTGGTGGACACCGGCGCACTCGTCCAGCACATCACGAGCGACGTGGTCAAGAGGTAGCCCTCGCGTGCGCGTGGGCAAACGTCCGCACCCCCGGTTACCAACCGACAGGTCCCCAAAAAGGCCGTTTCCGGCACGTTTTAGTGCCAAAAAGTGACGATTCCGTGCAGAAAAGCACCCAAAAAGGACAATTTCCGTACAAAAAAGCACCAAAAAAGGGCGGTAAACGTACCGCCCCCCTTGATTCAGGAATAACAAATGCGCCCGCCGGGGGAATTGTCAAGCCAGGCAGGATTTCATTCGAAATACTTTCGCTCGAAAGTCCTCAGCGTCTTGCAGTTCTGCCCGGCGTCCAGCACGTAGCACATGGAAGTCTCGTCCAGGAAACCCTTCGGCTGGAACGTGCCGTTCTCGATGGCCTTCCCGAAATCCTCCTCGTCGACGTCGAATATCTTCGAGCAGTCCACGTAAGACACGTGCGTAAGCACCTTGTCCTTCCCCGAATCCTCGTCCTTACCGATCCACGGCATGTCCTTGTCGTCTATGGCTACCTGGCTATTCGGAGGCGCGAACTTGTTCTTTTCGGTATTTATGACGCAGGTGTGCACTACGCCTCCGGAAGTGTTCACCACGAGCAGGAACTTTCCGTGTTCCGCAACGATGACGGATCCCTTGTCCGTATGCACGACCGCGCCGCGCTTCTTGTACGTGGCTGCGACAAGCGCAGGAGGCATCTGCATGTTGTTCTTGAAATCCATCGTCTACGCTTCCGCGCCGACGGTCGAGAGGAAATTCCTCGTGCACAGGTCGTCGTGTACGTAGTTCCTGAGACTCTCGTCGGCCCCGATCTCGTCGAGGATGTCGTCGATGTTGATGGACGCCGTACATCCGTAATTCCTGTCACGCACGGCGTTCCAGGCCGACTTGTGCGACTTGTCCTTTAGCCCGTCGAAAGACTCGTCCTTGTTCGCGTCGAAGGATTTCTGCAGCGCCTCGACGTCAGTCTCGGACAGGTAGTCCATGTCCGGACCGTGCGGTGCGCTCAGGAACCCCTTCCCTTCCGGCTTGTCGAATCTAAAGATCCGTTTTTTCGACTCGTCCGCAGGATGCTTGATTTCGTCGTAGAGTGCCGAGGGCACGGGTCCGTAAGGCATTGCTGAATACGTGTCGCCGGTAACCGTTCGCCCGTACTTCTTGAGATGGTCCAGGTCCGCGAACCACAGGATCTTGAAGAGCTTGTGTAGACGCCGCTCGTTTTCCGGGAGCTTCTCGAGCACCCAGAGCGCGGCATTCATCAGGACATCCATCCCGTATAGAGGCTTGTACATGGACATGCCGCAAAGATACAAAAACGGGCCCCTACCCGTCAAACCGTAATTACAGAATTATGCGGGTATCCAGCCCCTCTCGCGCACACGCGTATACTTCTTTTTTTCAAAAAAAAGTTCGCCAGGACCACAAAAAACGCGTAATCCTGGAACGCCGGACATATAAACTTGAGGTGGCTTAAACAAAAAGGAGGTCGGGATGCGTAAAGAGTTGATTATTTTCTTACTCAAAGTCGCCATCGAGCTGTTGAAGTACATTCTCGGATAGTGGCCCAGGTTGACCGGAACCGGCGGTGCCGCATACGGTGCGGCGCCATGCCGTTCTGTCACGCTTGCGCGGTCGTGTGGCCCCATAGTTTTGGCGCAGCACAGAATAAACTGTCCTGACCACGACCAGAAGTCGGTTTACTTGTCCCACGTGATGAAGTAGTTATAGCCGATCTCAGGTTTTTCGAGAATCTTGAAATACATCTTGTGCGTAGGGTCGAAGTCGATTTCCTCGATAAGGATGTCCGTGGAGACTGACCCTGGCTTCAGAGACCTCTTGTAGAACTTCGCAGGCGCCACTGTGCCAGACTTGTACCCGAGCATTATCCTGAACTGGATCAAGTCCGTGGGGTCTTCGACCTTGCACCCGAACCTTGAATTGTGGTCGGAAAAAGAACTTTCGAACGTGGTCTTGTAGCACATCGTCTCGTTGTAAGCGACAATCTTGTCCAGCTTGACAGTCTCGATGTCGTACTTGTCAGGATCGGGGTTCTTGTGGTACGTCCTTTGCACGTCGTTCACCTTGAAAATCGGCACTCCTTTCCCGAGCCACTTGTTCTCGCACTCCACCTCGTCAAGGAACGGTGTTTTCGACTGGATGAGCCTCCTGGTCTCGAAAGCCACCTTGACCTGATCGTCGCAAGTGAACGTCTGGAAAGTCGCGATTTTCCTGTACGGCTTCTTGAACTTCACGGAAAGAGCCCTGTACACGAGAATTGTCAGCGCAACAAAAAAAGCCGTTATTGCTACAGAGTAGACAATAGCGGCAATAAGGAATTTCTTTTCGTCACCGAAAAAAAGAGTTAAAAGTCCTGCAATGGAGCAGGCTCCAGAAACAATAGAGAAAGCCTTGAAAAGAAAGCTTTGCATGTCTAGGAATCCGTATCCATGGTTTGTCTCCTGTTTTTGACTGTGTTCCGTTATAAATATATCAATTTTTCGGGCGGAAGTGTCAATAGAATTTCTTAAAAATTCGATATAATACTGTTTACAAGCCCCTCGCGCGTGCTGGCCCCATCCCGCCGTTCTGTCACGCGGAAGCGGACTTATGGCCCCATAGTTGGCGCCGCCCTCATTTTTCTAAACGCTACGCAAGCAAGACCTTGACACCGGAATCGCTTTCAATAATCTTGCTGACACGGGTCATTGCAAACGTGTGCATGAAGCAATGGTGTACCGACAGGACAGCATCCTGCAGGGTCTGGTCGTCTTCGAGATTGTCCACAATAAGACCGCAGGACCTGGCAAAATCGGCATTGTAATGCCTTGCGTGCAACTTAGTCGCCTTATGGTCACCCAGCTTGCTCACAACCGTTCCAGCCAAGGACTTTGCATTACGCCTTCCGGCAAACATGCAAAGTTCCAGCTGACTTTTCACGAATTCCGACGCCATCTGAATCGACTTTTTGCACTCGCCAAGGAAGGTCGGTTCATACTTTTCTACAATCGCCCTCCAGAAAGGCAAGCTCGCCTGTTTTCTGCTCGATTCCGAAATAGCCGTTTCAAATTCTTCAAGGACCCCATGACAAGGGACCCCCCTAAACTGCGGATCAATCGGACCGATGCTGGACTGCTTTCCCATGTGAATCTTCCTAGAAGAGCAGGCAATCATCGTTCCTGCAGACATCGCCAGCTGCGGGATGAAGACTTCTATGTCGTTCCCGAACATCTGGTGAAGATAATCGACAATGGAATCCGTAGCCGGGATGTCGCCTCCCGGAGTATGCAATATCAGGTCGAGCCCCTTTGTACGGTCCATCTTATAGATCGTCGCCATGAAGCCGTTCTTGTCACCGTCATCGATGCTCAGGTTTGGAGAACCATGTTTCTGCAACCATCCGGAATAGTACGCAATGACATTCCTTCCCCTATATGCGGCGAGGTTCGCCATGTACTTATGCCTTACGGCATCTATATTGTCAGGACCAGCTTTTACAATTTCAGCAAGAATGTCTGACCAGCCCGGCACCTACACCTCCACGAGGTCGCAAGAATTTACGAGATAATGGACGTCGGCCTCTTTCAAAAAAGAAACCTTCTTGAAATTTCCGTATTCGTCATAGACGGAATCGCTGCTAATGAAATCCCGTTCACCAATGATTTTCCGATATTCGTTTATAATTTCGGTTTCAGACATTTCAATGACTTTTTTCTTTTTTGACATAACATTACCCGTAAACATTTCAAATATACGATTTTGTGTTGAATTGAGCAAGTGAACAAAATACCACCGTGTGTAAGACCCCCTCGGCTCGCGCGCGCGGGCGCGCGTAGAGTTGAGTAGAGGGTTATTTACATATATACGATGATGGTTAAAGGGAGATAAATGGTTATTAACTCTTACTCCTTCTTATACTCATTCTCTTACTTATGCTGATTCTGAAAGAAGAGTTGGTTATTTTTGGTTAGGTTTGGTTTAATTTTTACCAATTTGGTTTTTACGAAACCAAAAAAAAGCAATTTGGTTTTTATTGGTTTTGACTGTTTAAACCATTCTCAAGGCCTTTAGCCACATCGGCGAAAAACCGCGCCAATTCAGCTGCCGATATATTCTTTGCTGTCTGTTGCGGTGGCGTTACTCCAGAAGATACCCCCAAAAGAGTCTCTGCCGTGGCTCCCTTTTCCATCAGCCGGACAAGGGCGTTGTAATTCGGGCGCGAACCGCCTTTAGACTTGTCTTGCGACCATTTCCCAAGATTACGTGCTTCGGTAATTCCGGCCAGCCTAGCAATCTCATCGAGAGTCAAGTTTGTTTCCTTGACGATTGCGTCAACATTGATTTTGTGTAAAAATTCGTTTTCCATAACCCTAAAAATAGCCTTTTCTCGCCATCTTAGAAAAAAAATCTAAAAAAAGTAGAAAAAAAGTCTTGACTTTCTAAAATTTTTAGTCTATATTTCTAGTATAATTAGAAAATCAACTAAGATTTTTAGAAACTAACCAAGGAGCCGAAACAATGAACATCCAGCTGCACGACATCAAGGACATTGTAAACAAAAGTAAACGGGGGGGGGGTAACTACTCCCCGCTGGAAGTAGCCCTCGCAGAAAAGGCCTGGACCTACTACTGCACAATCGCACGGAAGGCCGACGAAATCGCCAAGCTGAATGACGCGCTCTACTCGGTCTACAACGCCATCATGCGCAACGGCGAACTGGCCGAAATCCTGAACGGAAGGCGAAAGGCGGTTCTTGCGGGCAATAGCAAGGCGGCATTCGCAAGGGCCGTGGAACTCGACAACGAACTCAAGAAACTCGGATAGGAACAATGCAGACCATCGAAGAATACAAGGCCTACACCAAGCAGCTGGAAGACGAGGTAGGCAAGTGGCACCACGCCTACGACGCGCTCGTGGTCGAGCGCAACCAGCTTGTGAGCAGGCTGCTGAAGTACGAGCCGAACGTGATTATCAAGGCCGAGGACGGCCACGACATCGTGGCGGTCGCCCGCGAGACCTTCGACGCGATGACCGCCGAGCTCGAGGAACTCCGCAAGCACGAAGTGGAATGGGACCTGGCAAAGGCGAGAACGATCTAAACGAAAAAGGAACAAACAATGGCTGAAACGATAGGAGTGAAACTTCCGCCCGAAATGACGGTGCTCTTCGACGAGATCAGGGCCGTGCGCGCGGCGAACTTCGAACCGCTGACAAACACGGCGATCGTCATCGACGCAATCAAGGACTACCACAGGAAAAGGGTGCAGAAGTAAGTGGCCGCCATGAACGACAGATTCTGGGCGAAGGTGCTCTTCAAGGAGTTCATCCGGCACTACCGCAAGCTCGACGACGCGCAGATTGTCGCCGACGTGCGCAAGAGCATGGACGACCTCGAGGACCTGGTGGACGATGCCGACAGTTTCGGTTCCAAGATGGTCCGCTGGTCCATGGAACGGGTTGACCAATATCCGCAAGCCCGCGAAAACGGCAAGAAGGGCGGTCGCCCGAAGAAAAATCCGCAGGATGCCCCGAACGGTAACGCCGGGGTGGATATGTCTGACGCCGGAAACGGTGCCGCCTCGAAATCGCCAACATCCTGCGACCAATTCACGGCAGACGGGGATATCCGCGAGGACTCCCAGGCGAAACCCGACGGGTCGGCGATTACCAGAAACGAGACCCGGGCTATTGACGCCCTCGGACCGTCTGCCAACATTTACGGAGACGCCGCTACCCACGAGGGCGCGGAGGCTTTCTATCGCCGCGAAAGCGGTGCGTCGGCGCCCACCACCGTCTCCAGGAATATGCGGCGGGTGCCGCAGAACGAAGCCCCAGCGCACGGATTCAGCGGTGGGCGTACCGCGCAGGGTACTATGTCCCGCTCCCCGGAGGCGGCTGCGCAATCCGGGAAAGCTTACGACCAAGAAACCGACCAGGTAAGCACAAACGAGGCTCGGCAAGGCCAGGCTCTGGAAAGCCGGCGCACGGGCGGCTCATCCGTAAGAGGGATGGCGAAAGTAGCACAGCCGTCCGTGCGTTCACGGGCCTCGTTCCGCAACAAGGAAGACTTCATCCAGTGGGCCATCGACGACGGGCTCGACCCGGTCGACGCTGGCGAATGCTGGGAGGCCACCGAGGAACGCGGCGGAAAGGACGCCGACGGCAACACCGTCAAGAACATGAAGGCCTTCGCGCGGCAGTGGTGCCGCACACGGGCCAACAACAGGAGAACCGCATGAAAATCAACCTCAGTTTCGACACGGACGACGCGAAGGACAGGAAGCTGCTCAGGGCTCTCCTCGACGAGCTCTGCCCGGGCGTCGTCAAGGACGACTCCGAGAATGAACCCGAGGTCCCCGCAAGGCCGGAACCCGACCTGAGCGCATGGACTGCCGATGGCAAGACGCACGAACAGATGCTCAAGGAAAAGATGGCCATGCACAACGGGTTCCCGATGCCCGAAGCCCAGCCCAAGCGCAGGGGCCGCAAGCCCAAGGCGGCGAAGGGGGATGCATGAACTTCGACGAGCTGAAACGCGCCATCAACATCCGCGAGACCATCAAGCTCTACTTCGTGGCCATCGGGCGCTACTCGGACTTCATCCGCTCCTACGCACGCAACAAGGACGGCTCCTGGGTCAACCCCTCGCTCCACGACTCCACCGCCGCGCAGCACGAACCGCTGATCGTGCAGTGCTGCGGAAGCTGGTGGGGCTACAACCCGAACAACCCCGCGCACCCCATGCGCAAGTATTTCAACGAGCATTTCAGGAAGGAGGCCTAGAATGGCACAACAGGAATTCATCCGCAACACCGCCGCCCCCGACGGCATCCACGACAACATCGAGTTCAACGAATACAAGACGCCCGAATACTGGATGAAGCGCCGCGCACGCCGTGCGTTCATCGATGCGGTCGCTCCAGCGGGAATCGTGGTCGGCACGCTCCTGGCATTCCTCATCCTCGGCTACATCGAGGTGGGCCTGTAATGAGCAAGTCCCATCCTGAATACGGCGAGTACGTCACGTGCACGGTCTGCGGGCTGCACAAGTACTGCAGGCATGTCAACCGCTACTTCGTCTGCTATTCATGCGATCACGAGAACTTCGCGAGGCTAAAGAACATCAAGAAAAAGGAACAGGGCAAATGACTACACTCAACGACATCTACATCCTCCAGCGCGTCGCCGAGAAGGCCGCAGAAAAGTACAACCGCCGCTGCCGCAGGCTTGTGGCTCTCTACCGCGCAGGCCGCAAGGTGGACGCGCGCCACTGGGACTATACCGACTGCATGCGCCTTATGGCTGAATCCACGGCCCGCGACCTGGAGACGGTCATCGAGCAGCAGGCACAGATCGCCGCAACCGAACCCGCCATCAACAATTAGAACAACTTATCAACACTAATCGGAGAAACAAAAATGGAACAACAGAACAACGCGGTGGCAACCGTCACCGAAGAAACCCGCGTAACGCAGGAGCTCCTGCTTGACTACCTCAAGACCATGAACAAGGGTCTTACGGAACAGCAGACCAAGCAGTTCCTCGCAGTCGCCGGAACTTTCGGCCTCAACCCGTGGAAGCGCGAGGTCTACGCCGTGACCTACAAGAACAAGGACGGCTCCACCGACATGTCTATCGTGACCGGGTACGAGACCTACATCAAGCGCGCCGAACTCAACCCCAACTATGACGGCTTCGACATCGAATTCAAAGGCGGATTCAAGCGCGGCAAGATTACCAAGCAAGGAAAAAACGGCCCGTGGCAGGTTGACGCGCTCGTGCCTGATGGAACCGTGAGTTGCGTCTGCACCGTCTACCGCAAGGACCGCGCCCACCCCACCCGCGAGGAAGTGTTCTTCGACGAATACGACCAAGGCAATTCCATGTGGCAGAGCAAGCCGCGCACCATGCTCAAGAAGGTCGCCATCGTCAGCGCGTTCCGCAAGGCTTTCCCGTTCGACTTTGGCGGCATGCCGTACACGAACGACGAGCTTCCCGACAATATGACCGGAGCCGACAAGCTCAATGCTCAAGGCCACGTAGAAGTAACCGTGGACGAACAGCCCGAACCGCCCAAGGAACAGCCGAGGCTGAACCGCGCAGACCCCAAGGCGCAGCTCCTCGCCGCCGTCAAGAACTACACCACCAAGCAGTTTGCCGCCATGCTCTTGATGTTCAAGAACCAGAACGAAGGCGCCCACGGCAAGCTCGTGGAATGGCTCAAGGGAAACGGCTGGGAAAAGCCGAACCTCGTGCCCGCCGACCGCTACGCCGAAGTGGTGGAACGCTTCTACACGCTCCAGGAGGAGGTGGAATACAATGGCTAAGATCCCGCAACTCGGCAAACCGCACAACATCCGCGTAAACGACGCGGCCTATTTCCTCGTGCAAAAAAAAATAATCGAAGCGCGTGAGAAGGGCTCCGTCCTCACCCCCGTCGAAATCGTATCTAACCTCATTCTCAACAATCAAAGGATTTAACCATGGCTACAAAAGAAGTGATGATCGTAACCCCCGAAGACATGAAGAACCTCGTCCCGTCCGAAAAGGCGATGGACGCCTACAGGTTCGCACTCGCCAACGCCGGGATCGAGATGGACGAGGAAACCGCCGCCGACTTCGTCGTGCGCCGCAACCTCAAGACCGAAGGCTTCCGCGAACTCGCCGAGATCGGCAAGTGGATGGAAAAGACCGCCGCCAGCATCAAGGAGGCGCTCAAGCACACCTACAACGTCGGCACCGAGGAAGACCTCCCCTCCAACGTCAAGTGGTCCAAGCAGTCCTACACCTACGCCTTTGTGCAGGACGCCGGCGCCGCCGTCGCGAACGTCCTGGTGGCAAAGCGCCTCGTCGCCAAGGACCAGCTCCTCGCCCTGGTGACCGTAACCGCGATGGCCAAGGCCTCCGGCCTCACCACCGAGAAGCTCGTGGACATGTTCCCCGACACCATCGAGCAGAAACCCAAGGAAAGGACGCTCTCGGTCAAGTGAGACGCGGCCGCCCCGTAAAGTACCCGCTGTCGCAGACGGTCGGGAACCTCTGCGGAAGGAATTCCGAAGCCTACCGCAGGGTCTACGCCCTGGAACAGTGGGCCCTGCGCCACGGGTACGAGGGACACCGCCCGCACATAGTCCCGACAAAGGCCGACAGGAAACGGCAACAGAAACTTCAACTCAAGGAAATCTAATGGCATACCTCAACAAAGTCTTTCTCATGGGCAACCTCGGCAAGGACCCGGAAATCCGCACCTTCCAGAGCGGGAGCAAGTGTGCCACGTTCTCGCTGGCCACATCCAAGCGCTACCGCGACCAGAACGGAGAGCAGAAGGAGCAGACGCAGTGGCACACGGTCAAGGTACTCGGCCGCTCCGCAGACACCCTCCAGCAGCTCGGCGTCAAGAAGGGCACGCAGATGCTCGTCGAGGGCGAGCTCACCTACAGCACCTGGACCGACCAGACTACAGGACAGAAGCGCTACTCCACCGAGGTGGTGGCGTTCACATTCCAGCTGATCGGCCCCCGTCAGCAGCAGGGCCAGTACGTGCCGCAGTCCGCTCCGTATGACTACTCGCAGGGAGCCTCCCGGCAGCAGGCGCCCGCCAGCGAAATGAACTGGCAGCCGCCCGACGGTGACGACGACCTGCCCTTCTAGGGATATTGCCGTGTCTCCGGCACCCCCGCGGTCGTGTTTTTTTGTTTCGGGCCGCGGGGGCAACATTTGAAACACAGCTCGCCTAGCTCAACGGTCAGAGCTACGGACTCATAACCCGCAGGTTCCCGGTTCGAATCCGGGGGCGAGCACTAAGGCCCGATGGTGTGCAAAACTGAAAGTGAAACCCATATTTCAAACTTCTTCTAAATCGTAAACATGCACAACCGCCGCCGGAGGGCCAAGCCTTTAACCAGCCGATGACCAACCGATTCGGCTACCCGATTCTCGACAACCCATTTTTATACCACGCGTCCGCGTGCCTGAATCGGGGAAATTTTGATACCTGGAGAAACAAAAATGAAACCCACCAACGAACAACTCGAGGCCTACAAGGCCATGGCGGCCGCCTCGCCGGACTCCATGAAGGCGAAGATCGAGGCGAACCTCAGGGCGACCTGCGACAAGTTCTCGGGACACGAGGACCGCCTCGAAGACTGCATGAAATACCTCACCGAATGCGCTCGTGGAATCCTGGACGGAAAAAACGGCGAAGTGGACGACGACACCTGCTACCGTATCTGCCGCGACTACTTCAACGACGAAATCTGGGCGAAGGAAGACGAGGAGAAGGCCAAGAAGGCCGCCGCCAAGAAGCCCCTGGTGCAGGAAGTGCTGTTCCGCATCGGTGCCATGCGCAGCCGCGTGGCCGCCCGTACCCGCCTCGGCAAGGAGATCGAAGAGATCCGCAGCATCCCCGAGAAGATCGAACAGCTCATCGTCACCAACGGCCACGTTTCCGGCCGCGACCACTACATCCGTACCCTCGGCCGCAACCTTGCCCTGTTCGCCATGGCCTTCTACGGCAAGGATATCGTGTACCGCACCACCGACTTCAAGAGCAACGAATACCGCAACCTGCTGGGCGGCTGCCTCTTCGAGCACAATGAAGACAACCCCATGCTCGGCTACCGCGGCGTTTCCCGCGATATCCACGACTGGGAAATCGAAGCCTTCAAGCGTGCCCGTACCCTGTACGGCGGCACCAACCTCATGCTCATGCTGCCCTTCGTGCGTACGCTCGAACAGGCTCGTTCCATGCGCTCCTACCTCGCCGAAGTCCATGGCCTGCGCAGCGGCGACGACGGCCTAAAGATCCTGCTCATGTCCGAACTGCCGTCCAACGCCATTCTGGCCCGCCAGTTCATCACTGAGTTCGACGGCTTCTCCATCGGCTCCAACGACATGACGCAGATGGTGCTCGCCACCGACCGCGACAACGCCGAACTCTCCCACATCTACGACGAAGAAGATCCCGCTGTGGTCTGGGCCATCCTCACCACCATCTTCACCGGCCAGAAGTTCTGTAAGAAGGTGGGCTTCTGCGGTCAGGGCGTGGCCAACAGCGTCATCCTGCGCGGCATGGTCGCCCTTGCCGGCATCGTGTCCGCCTCTGTGGTGCCGGATACCTATATGCGCACCAAGGCCGACTTCGCCGCTGTGGAAGCCGAAGACATCCCCACCTCCGGCCTCGGCGCATGGCTGGGCCGCCAGCATACCGCCAAGCTCCGCAAACTGCTGGAAGACAAGGGCTATGCCAGCGTTGCCAAGCTGGAGAACGGTGCCGACTTCCGCGCCTGGTACGAAAAGGAAGTCGCCAATCTGCATCAGGGCCTTGCCGCCAGC
>NZ_CALEFV010000016.1 GCF_937877005.1 uncultured Fibrobacter sp.
ACCCGCGTCCGATCAAGGACATTGGCGACGTGGACCAGATGTTCCTCCGCATTACGAAGAACTTTTTCCAGAACTACAAGGAACTCGAAGGCAAGGATGTCCAGATTGGCGAATGGAAGAATGCAGAGTTTGCCCGCGAACGCGTGGTTGCTGCCCATAGGGCTTATTTCCAGATGCAGGTCCAGGTTCCGGAAACCTGCTACCAGGAACCCGAAAGTTCTGAACACCTACCTCCTGAAGAATTGATTTAAAATAGGAAGCTAGGGCTTATCAGAAACATCTTACGGTCACCGGCAATGTGTCGGTGATTTTTGTTTTGACATCTTCCAGGAATTCCTTGGGTAGCGGCGTCACGTCGGTGAGTAGCGTATGGCGTATGACGGTATAGAGTTGCACCTCGACAAAATGGTCCGGGGCTGCGCTGTAAAGCCGTTTCAGGTTTTCGATGTACTGATTGATTTGGAGCTCGTCGGGAACCTGCCCCTGCAGGTTGCAGAGCATGGTCTGAATGCAGATGGGATAAAGGCGGATTGCCTTTTCAAGGTTGTCCAGGATTGTCGAAAGGTGTAGTGAGGATCGGTTAATTTTTTTGAACCAGTCTTCTGTACCAGCATCGAGCTTTGCCCAGATTTCGCCGTTATTTTCGAGGAGCGTGCCGAGGCCTTCTTCGACGATTGGACTAGAAAGACGGCTCGCATTGGTAATCAGACGAAGCTTGAACGATAGTTTATCTGCGTAATCACGTTGGATATTGCGCATGCGTCGACATACTTCGGGAAATTCCTTGACAATCGTCGATTCTCCGTCGCCCGAAAGGCAAATGTCCTTGATGATTTTATTGTCTTCGGGTACATGACCGAAAAATTTGCTTTTCGCAAAATCCCCCGACTCGTAATAGGCAAGAAATTCGCGGAGTTCCCGTTCTACGGCATCGACATCTATCGGAACAACGGGATGATTTTCTTGTGGCCCGCTTTGACAGTAGGCACAAGAAAAGGAACAGCGATGGTCGGGATTCAGGTTGATTCCGACAGAAAGTCCGCCCGCCCTGCGACTGATAACAGGGTACACCCACTTGTTGTCTTGCCACATGCGGGAATGATCGCTCCATGCTGCAATTAATGCCTTTTCTTCTTCGCTCATGCCCCAAATATAGCAATTCTCGCTATAGCCTGATTTTATGTCTGGCTAGAGAAAAAAGAAACTATCTTTTTTCTACATTTGAATTATGCAGTTTGTAACTAGATTCCTTTTGACGTTACTTGTGGTTGCCTGTTTTGCCTTTGCTGATGGAATTACTCCTGCAGCGCTTTCTGCAAACGGTGCCGTAACCCGGGACCGTCACTTGTCCGAAATCGGGGAGATTATGCGTGGCGGTCGCGGAGGTTATATCGACCTCGGCTTTTATTACCTGCCTTCTCCTCACCAGACTCCGCTTTTAAGCGACTACGGAGAACATGACGGCTTTGCCTTCAATCATCATTTTGCGGGATTCGGTGCGGGTGAGGTGGCCAAGGGACGTCATCTGGGTGCGCTGCTTTGGTATGACCGGTCTGGCTGGGATGGCGAGGATTTTTTCTTTTTCCCGCAATATAACGACTTTTCTTTGCAACGCTCGGTGATTACTTGGGGCTTTTCCATGACCGATGCTCGGATGGATTGGACTTTGGCAGCTGGTATGCAACACCAGAATGTCGAACATGTAGGTAAGTTCAACCCGCACGAAGACGACTCCCTCCTATACAGCTGGGCTCACTTGCGCTTTAGCAAATTCAGTGCCCAGGCCAATTTCTTCCGCACGGACTGGCGCCTGTTCCGTTTTTCGCTTGACCTGGAAAGCCGCGCTATTTATGGTGGCCGAAAGTCCGGTCCGCTTACGTACTTGCCGAACGTATCGCTTTCCATGTACAATACCGATGACGAAAACGATATCGATTCCATGCGTGTTAATTGGGAACAGAATCTTTATGACCAGCGCCTTTATGCTGAAGTTGCGATTGACTTGGACGATAACTGGTTCCACAGCGCAGCTCTCAAGTTTTACCCAGATCCCTCCCGCATGATCGGTTTCGAGGCAACATGTCTGCGTCGTGACAAGAGGAAGGTGGAAGAAGACCGGGTTGAAGGTGAAGATGACTGGCTGTGGGGTGGAGCGATCGACTTGCTCTTTGCCCGTTTTGCCTACAATGCCGCCTACGATTACGAAAACTTCTTTGGCGCGAAGGGAACGTTCCTTGTAGAATTCAAGTTCAACCTCGCTACTATAGACGGTTGGTTGTTCAACCGTGGTGCTGCCCGTAGTGCTCCTATGGAAACGAATGTCATCAAGCAGTTTGACAAAAATCAGAAAAAAGATAATTTCCTTTCTCCAAAGTCAAATGATCGCTCTGCGCCTAAGACTATTGAGGCTACGGGAGTCCGTTACGAAAAGGAATCCGACTCAATGGCAGAAGGAGGTCTGTAATGAAGCGTGTAATAGCGTTACTTTCGTTCTTGATGCTTTGCTTGCTGCTTACGGGGTGTCTCAGCCATTGGTTCCTGGATTCCACATCGAGGTTGCAAGTTGAAAATGCAACCGAGGACTATACTCTGCTTGGACTGGATGTCTTGGCGAAGGACAGTTCGGCTTATAAAACTTGGATTGAGGAAGTTCTTTTGCCTGGGGAACGCAGTCGCGTTATCGAAGAAGACTGGGTCGGAGATTTCATTTTTCGCGTCAGGTATACCAAAACGACTGATGGCTCCGGTGTGGAGCAACAGTTTGTGTTTGATACGGAACTGGAAGGCGGTAGCCTTTACCTAATCATAGAAAATGACGGTGATTCGTTGGATTACCGTTTTAAGTAACGCGGATATAGGTTATGTACATTATCGTCGGTCTCGGAAATCCCGGTACACAATATTCTAACACCCACCACAATGCAGGCTTCATGGCGCTTGAAAAATTAGCCGACTCCGGCAAGGAATGGAAAAGCGAACACAAGGCTCTAACCATGAAGGTGAACATCGCGGGCGAGGAATGCCTCCTCGCGAAACCCCAGACTTACATGAACCTGTCGGGCGAAGCGGTGCAGGCTCTCATGACCTGGTACAAGGTGAAGGTGGATCATCTGCTAGTTTTCAGCGACGATGTTAACCTGGATGTCGGCCGTATCCGTTGCCGTAAGGATGGCAGTCACGGTGGACAGAATGGACTTAGGAACATAATCGAGCACATAGGCGATAAGTTCCCTCGCATCCGTTTCGGTGTCGGTAAGTGCCCGCCTAAGTTTGACCTTTCCAACTGGGTTCTTGCGAAGTTTTCTCCTGAAGACCGTCCCGTTTTTGAAGAGGCGGTAGCTAAGGTTCCTGCACTAGTCGAATGCTATTTCAAGTTCGGTATCGAGAAGTGCATGGAACGCTATAACGGGAAATAGTTAATCCCCGATATCGAAAATCTTGCCCGAAAGCATCTTGAGCAATGCCTTGGAAAGCGCCGTCTTCGGGGCTAGCTTACCGGTATCGACATCTTTCTTTTCGCCATCCATGTCGAAAGCGAGCGTGGCACCTTTGTCTGTGACATCCATTTTAACCTTTGCACCCATGACGAGGGGAAGGTTCATGTCGTCATGTCCTGCCGGAAATCCACAAATGACGGGAATGTCGTATTTCTTGAGGTACTTGGAAAGCATTTCTTCGGTAGTGGCATATTCTAGATCGGAACCGGAATCCACGAATTCGCCAAGAATCACTCCACGGACATTTTCTAGAACTCCGTGAAGTTCCAAAGTATTGAACATGCGGTCTATGTTATGCAAGGATTCGCCGATTTCTTCCATAAAAAGGATGATTCCGTCTTTCGTGAATATGTCAATATCGGACATGCCTACGAGTGGAACGAATGTTGCCATGTTACCGCCGACGAGGATGCCTTCGGCGGATCCTTTCTGATTGTATTTGTGCTTTGGAACCTTGTATGTCGGAACTTCTCCCTTCAGCAGGTCACGTACGAGCGTACTATTGTCGTCTGTCCCGCCTGTTTTTGCGATGAAGGAACTCATTGTGCCATGAATGCTCATGACGCCGGCATTTGTTTGCATGGCATGCAATGTCGTGATGTCGCTAAAACCGATTAGCCACTTGGGATTGTCCTTCACGAGGTTCTGGTCAATCAAATCGACTAGCTGGATTGTGCCGTAGCCACCACGATTGCAGAGGATTGCCTTGATGCTTGTGTCCTTCAGAGCCTTGACAAAGTCGTCGGCACGCTCTTCGGCTGTGCCTGCGTACTTGCCCGCATCGAGCTTGTTCACATTTTTCCCGATTACTGGGGTAAAACCCCATTCCTTGATTGCGTCTGCGGTCTTTTGAATGTTAGAGTCCGGAGTGCTGTACGAAGGGGAAAGGAGAGCGACCTTGTCGCCTTTCTTTAGGTATGCCGGCGCCGTGCATTCTGCTAGGGGCTCTGTTGCGGAATCGCCTGTAGAAGGACTGCTCGAACTGTCGTCACTACATGCGGAAACGAGAGGAAATGCCGTGAGAATGGCTGTTATCGCGATTTTTTTGATATTCATAAAACACCTTTAAATTCGAGGAATTTATTTTAGATAATAATATAATAAGAAATAAAAAAGGAAACATAATTTTTTTATATTCAGAGCATAAACGAGGCCCCTTATGAAACATATACCTGAATTATTTGGTTTGTCTTTGTGCATATTGGGAGCAATGCCCTATGCCGCAACCATTACCCCGAAGACTCCGGCCAAGTCGGACGGTTGCTATGTCATTAGCGATGCCGCGGAACTTTACGGTTTTGCCGCTGTCGTGAATGGAGCTAACGGCAACGCCGCCGAAAAGTCGGCCTGTGCAACACTTGCAAACGATATCGTGGTGAACGAGAATGTATTGAACGAAGATGGATCGCTCAATACGGACGCCTCGGCAGGCTTTGCTTCCTGGACGCCGATAGACCTTTTCTCGGGAAAGTTCGACGGGAAGGGGCATACGATTTCGGGGCTTTTCTACGATAATTCCGAAGAACAGGAAGAACAGTCTTTTGGTTTATTCCGAAGTCTAGTCGGTTCGTCCGATAAGTATGCCGAACTTAGTAATTTCGGAGTAGTGGATTCCTATTTGGGGGCGAATACTTATTATGTTGGCGTGGTCGTGGGAGAACTGATTTATCCTTCATCTAAAGAACTGGTTCCCCATGCGAAAATATCCAATGTCTACAGCACTTCCACTATCTATAGCTACCAGTCGTTTTCTGCTATGGGGGGCCTTGTTGGTGGTATTTTTAAGGGAAATATGGAAATCGAGAATTGCTATAATGCGGGAATCGTTCTCGGTGTTGGTTTCCAAAATGCGGGTGGTCTCGTGGGTTATATTAACGACGAGGTCAATCTGGTCAAGATTTCAAATAGCTTCAGTGTATGGAACCCGGCTTCGGAAAAATTGGAGGGCTTATCTCCGCTGATTGGTAGCCATTATGGAGCGAAAATCGCTGTTGATAACACTTATTATCTTAATTTAGATGGTAGCCAAGATCTTGGAGATTCGGCTACGACGGGACAGTTCCAGAACGGCGTCGTGGCAGTTGCCTTGCATGAAGGCGTGAACGGCTCCGTGTGGGGGCAAAATGTTGGCGTGGATCGCTTGCCGAATTTTTCGGGCGAAGTCAAGAATTCCGCTTCGCAAAAGTACAAGGTGACGTTCCATACGTTCGAAGGCGATACGGCGATCTATTTTGACAGTTACATTTCCGGTTTGCGGAAGGCTCTTCCTACTGAGGTAATCAAGGAAAATACGACTTTCTGTTGCTGGTCGACTAGTCCCGAATTCAAGGACGAGAATCTTGTGTTCTATATCGATTCTACGGAATCGGGAGACAAGGAATACTGGGCATATCTACTGAATAACTATCCGATTACCTTCCATACAAATGGTGGTACAATTGAAGACAGTGAAATAGACCAATACATAGAACGTTATGGGGTGAACCTCCCTGTCAAGGTTTCCCGCGATTCGTTCTTCTTTGCGGGCTGGTACGAAAACGAGGATCTCTCGGGAACGCCGGTGTATGCAATTGATGCGACAGAAAAGGGTGCAAAGACTTTCTATGCGTCCTGGTTCAAACTGAAAATGCCTGAGGTCGATGCGGATTCTTGCTTTGCCATTTCGGATGCTGCCGAACTGTATGGCTTTGCGGCGTATGTCAACGGGGCACACGGGATGCACGATGGTCGTGTCGGTAACGTGTGCGCCAAGCTTACCCAGGATATCGTGGTGAACGAAAATGTGATTAAGAACGGCAAGCTCAATACGGCAGATACAGCGAAGTTCCTAGTCTGGGAACCCATTGCGGAGTTTACGGGCACCTTCGATGGGCAAGGACATACGATTACTGGAATCTATTGTGGTGGCGTAAGTGCAGTTGATGATAATCTCGGTTTTATCGGGACAGTGTCTGGATATGGGGATTCGACTGGATATGCTGTTATCAAGAACCTGAGGATTGCGACGTCCTATTATATAGGAGACGAGTCTATAGGTGGTTTTGTCGGTTGGATCAGGGGGCCTGAAAAACATTATCCGGTATATGGTTCCGAGTATACAGTGCCGGGGGGGGAACTGGTTATTGAAAATTGTTCTTTTGATGGCGTATTGAATGGGCTGGACACAACAGGAGGCTTGGTTGGTAGCGCGAGCAATAAACTGACTATACGAAACTCCAGCGTGTCGGGTAGTATAGAGGGATTCCGAGTTGGGGGACTTGTTGGTGTCGGTGGTGATCTGACTATCTACGATAGCCATAATGCAGCCGGATTGACTGGTTTTGAAGTGGGGGGACTTGTTGGGGAATTGGAAATAGGAATTTCCGTGATTGATAATTGCTTCAATACGGGAGATGTGTATGCTAAATACAGTGCGGGAGGTCTGATTGGAGAGACGACCTCGCTTCAAGGCCACATAGATGGTTACGTAACTTCGCATTTGACTTTAATGCGTAGCTTCAATACAGGAAGCGTTTCATCGGAAGGTTCTGTAGCGGGTCTTATCGGGTTGAGTCGTCATAATCTACTTGTCGCGAATAACTATAACTTGGGCAAAGTTTCTGCTTATGGGGAATATAGTAGTGCGGCTCCGGTTGGACTTGTTAGGGTTTCTAGTTGTGGATCGTATCTTGACAGCATCTATATCGTAAATAATTACAATATGGGCATTCTCTTTTCCGAAGCGGGAAGAACTGATATGGAACCTGCCGTGTGGAATGTATGCGCGAACGTACAACAGGTAAAGGCAGAAAATAACTATTACTTGCAGAACGCATCTGACCCGTACACGAGCAAATTTGGTTTGCCCGCGACGGCTGCGGAATTCAAGGATTCTACGGTAGCAAAGGCGCTTCATGCCTATGTAAAGCCCTCCGATGATATTCTCGAGGAGGATATTTCGGGCGAAGTCT
Source organism: uncultured Fibrobacter sp. (assembly GCF_937877005.1). Taxonomy (GTDB): domain Bacteria; phylum Fibrobacterota; class Fibrobacteria; order Fibrobacterales; family Fibrobacteraceae; genus Fibrobacter. Next base: position 7,448 of record NZ_CALEFV010000016.1, read on the forward strand.
GGGTGCAGGGTAAGGATTACCCGATTCTTGCTGTACCGAAATCCAGTTCCAGCTCGGAAGTTTCTAGCAGCAG
>NZ_CALEFV010000017.1 GCF_937877005.1 uncultured Fibrobacter sp.
GACGGATTTGCGCGACGGCAAAACCTACAAGACGGTGACCATTGGCAGACAGATTTGGATGGCGGAGAATCTGAACTATGCTTACACAGACGTTTTCTATAAAAGGGATAACTATACATCCGATTCCACCAGTTGGTGCTATGACAATGACCCTGCCAACTGTGCCAAATACGGTCGCTTGTACACCTGGGCTGCGGCCATGGATAGCCTTGGCAAGTGGAGTAAAAATGGCAAGAAATGCGGCTATATTGCGTCTTGTTCTCCGACCTATCCCGTGCGTGGCATTTGTCCTAAAGGCTGGCACCTGCCCAGCAAGCAGGAGTTTGGAACCTTGATCACGGCGGTGGGCGACAGTTCCACAAATGGTACAGTTCTCAAGTCTACCGATGGCTGGAGCAATCATGGCAACGGCACAGACGCTTTCGGGTTCTCTGCGTTACCTGCTGGTGCCAGGAGCGATGGGCATTACGTACGAAGGGGCAGCTACGCATACTTCTGGAGTTCAAATGATACGAAGGGCATTAGCAACGACGCGTACCGTATGTATTTGTACTGCGGCGAAGACATCGCAGGCTTGATTTACGATAATAAGAATCATGGGGCCTCCGTCCGTTGCGTGAAGGACTCTAAATAATTTCGCAAAGGTTTCGCTATGAAGAATTCATTTGCCAAGAAATTTGTGGTCTGCGCCCTTGCGGGGGTGCTTGGTGCTGCGTTTATCGGCTGCGGGGACGACGACTCGTCTTCGCCGAAGGGGACGGGGCTTCCTGCCGAAGTGGCTGACAAGGCGGAACTTGAAACCTACGAGTGCGGCATGGATGTCATCGGCGAGAAGGTCTATGTAGCAGACCTTGAACTGAACTATGAATGCGACGGCGAAAAGTGGTTCAAGTCCTACGACCAGACAAAGCCGAGTTCGACTTCTACAAAGTCGTCGAGCAGCATGAAGGCTGATGGCTCCAGCGACGAAGGCGGTGATGAAAATTCCCCTGATAGCGAGAAGGGTAGTTCTTCAAGCGTCGCTCCGAGCGATGGCGCTTCCTCCGAAAGCAAAAATGGCGATTTGTCTAGTTCCTCTCGTGACAATGTGAATTCTTCGGGTACGAATCTGTCTAGTAGTTCAGTTGCGTCCAGTAGCAGTGTGAAATCGAGCGGTAGCATCGCTTCCAGCAGTAGCGTGTCTGTTGTTGATCCGGCAACTGTTGTAACGGGGACATTGACTGATGACCGTGACGGCCAAGTCTATAAGACAGTCACCATAGGCACCCAGACCTGGATGGCACAAAATCTGAACTACGCCTACACTGGCGTGCCTTATAAATTCAGCTCCTATACCGGTAGTGACTCCTCCAGTTGGTGCTACAACAATGCCCCCGACGGTTGCGCCAAGTACGGTCGCCTTTATACCTGGAGCGCCGTGATGGATAGCGCGGCTCAGTTCAGTGAGAACGCTGGAACCAAGTGCGGCTATGGCATGACCTGTACCCCAAATAGCCCCCACCGCGGTATTTGCCCGGAAGGCTGGCATGTACCTACTAACGAGGAGTACAGTACCCTGTACGCCAACATCGGTAGAACCTCCCCTGTCGGTAAAAAGCTCAGATCCACCACTGGCTGGTATGGTAGTTACAACGGTAGCGATGACTACGGGTTCTCGGTTCTCCCCGCCGGTTACAGGGACTTCAATGGCCTTTTCGCTCTCGAGAGATTCAACGCCTACTTGTGGAGTGCCTCTGAGTACAAATTTTACAATGCGGGGATCCAGCGCTTTAACTACGACATCTACCAGGTACTCCAGAACGAGGACAACAAGGGCAAGGGCCGAAGTCTGCGTTGCCTCCAGGACTAAAACCTGTTCCGTGGCTGAACATTCGCGTTAGGCCAGCAACCACTTAGAGTTTCGCTCTTAGTGGGCCGTGGTCCCCTTTAGGGGATGACGCAGCCATTGCCCCATACAAGAACGAATCTATTTGGATGAGTTCAAGTGATATTCGCAGTCTTCCATGGCTTCCTTGTAAAGGTCGTCACGATTCTGGTCGGTCAAGACTTCGTCTTTTTGATCCATGTGGTAATCGTTCATCCAGATTTCATGCTTGACCGTGGTTTCGTCTTGCCAAATGTAAATATCGCGGATGCCCATAAACTGTTCGGAATACTTCCAGGTATCGCATTCCTTTTTAAAGGAGCAGCTTGTGTCGTCCCCTGAGCCATCTTTGGGACAGCTGCCTGAACCTTTGTTGTTCGGTGATGAGTCATCTGTTGCGGAACTGCTGTTGGAATCGCTGCCGCAGGCAACTAGCAAGGCGGCAATGGAAAACGGGATAATAAATTTTTTGAGCATTTTTGGTCCTTTTATTTTAAGCATTGGCAACCAGGTTATCAATCCTTCACGCAACGAACGTAGAGCCCATGAGTAGAACTGCCCATCTCTAAATCAAAATTTTTCCATATCCAACTATATTCATAGTATAAATTATAGAGCTTATCAACGTATGTCGTATCCAAGGTGAAATTTTCAGCCTCAACAGAATCGGTGTAAACAGTATCAATTACCATTCTTACCTCCAAAGAGTCTTCGCTTGTCCAAAACTCGGTTTCATTGAAGGGACTCTTTTCCACTTTCCCCAAAAACTTCCTAGTCGGCAACATGGTAAAACCGGTCGTATTCGTAGGCTTTACCTCAGAAGGATCCCAATAGGAATTTGTTGCCATGAGGTTTCCCATATTATCTGCGACCGTGAACAAATCTTGCCATTCAGCCACCGACGGCACATGCCAGCCACTAGGGCAGATTGAATCTCTCTGGCTGCCATAATAAACACTTCCTATTGAATAATACTCAATTGTATCCTGACGGTCACGCAGATATTTTCCTGGTGCATATCTCAAATTTTCTGCCATCCAGGTATAATTGCCGATTTTTAGATATCCGTAAACATTGCTGTCGCGCTCATCTGTAAAATAGCTGTATTCAAGATCGCCGTTGAAATGATTTTTTGCTCCGTTCAAGTCATGGACCAATTGAGTTTGCGCTATTTTTATGGAATCAAGACGGTTTTGGCGAACACTTTGAAACTTTTTCATGGCATCGGCGGAATCCGCCCTGGAACCCAAAAGACAGCGAACATACATTTCAAAAGACTTTCCTGAAAAATTGGGTTCAAATGGCTTACGGTCGCCTAGATCGATGGAATAGCAGACTGCCATTCGGGAATTGGATTCGTACTTGTATCCGTACTCCGTATCGATGCGAACACCATAATCCGTAGATGTACTGGTCCAATAAGTGTTGGAGCCACCCCAACCATGTTCAGCCAAGCCACAGAATGTAGTGGAATCGCATTTAGAGGTTACCAACGTCTTAAGCTCGTCAAACTCAGCCATGGTCGGCAAATGCCAGCCCGGAGGACATATTCCATCGTTATACAAGCTATCATCATAGTAGGCAAAATTCATTGCCACTTCATAGGAATACTTGCGTCCAGACTCACCATCAGAAGACTGCTCAACATTGTTTGTTGCCATCTTCGGATTCCACAGCGTGTCGTAGAAAGCTAGATTTTCGGCCATCCATACTTGAGTACCGACCCGAGCAATTTTATAGGTTGTTCCATCACGCGGGTCAACCATGGAGCTCATTTTGACGACGCCATCTTTTGTTCCTGAATTCTCAAAAGAATTTTTGTCGCCGGAGCCAGTCTCGTCTTCACTACCGGAATTGGTACCGCTGTCGCCGCAGGCAATTAGCGTCAAAGCAAAGCCAAGAGCCATAGTTATCGGGAACAAGTTTTTTTTCATTATGCCTCCAAATTTATCTAGCACAATAGTACACCTAATATAACTAACGGAAAATGTTCAACCAGGCTTTGCAGAGCCGTAAAGTGAGTTTTGCAAGCCCATTTGTCAAAAACATCAGCTATGGCAATAGCAGAAAGAAGAATCAGTTTTTTTTCATATTTTGCTTCTAGAGAATTATGATGTGGAGGAATATAGTTTGAACAAATAAATTGTGCAAGACATTTTGTTGGGCTGTTTCTTGTAAAATTTCATGAATTGACTATGAAAACAGCCTATATGTCGCAGTGTGAGACATATAGAAATTTTTCGCCCCGACGCGGCAAAAAAAGTTCGTTTTCTACGCATTGAAGGCTTGCGGTGCAGGGGGGTGCTTTGTTATTTTTAGGGGGTAAGGTTTACAAAGGGATGTTCTTATGAGAAAGTCTTTCCAGCGTGTCATTGCGACCCTGAACTTGTTTCAGGGGAAGCAATCTCTAACCATCTTTATGTTGGCGGCAATATTCGCCCTTTCCGCCTGTGACGACTCTTCGTCGGCGGGTGGTGATGACGGCGAAACAAGTGCCCTGAGCAGCAGCGCCAAGGTCACTGAGCCAGCCGAAGTGACCGACGGGTCCAGCGACAGCAACGGCGAAGCAATCTCCAGCAGCGGCAAAACGGAGTTGAACGGGTCCAGCAGTTCTGCCAAGTCGTCATTCTCGGAGCGAAGCGGAGGGGATCCATCCAGTTCTAGCGTAAAGTTGAGTAGTAGCAGTGCTAAATCCAGCAGCAGTTCCATGAGCAAGGTAGAGTCTTCGTCAAGCGAAAAGGTCTCTATATCATCATCGAGTTGGGGTGTCTTTGATTGGAGTGTTCCCAAGGAAGCCTATCTCAACCCAGAAATTCAGTATGACTCGATTGTTGATGAACGCGATGGTCAGGTCTATAAGACGATAAAAATCGGAGATCAAACTTGGATGGCTCAGAATCTGAACTATGCTTATACAGGTGTAAAATTCCACAGTGTTTACGGTACTGAATCCGATTCTACAAGTTGGTGCTATAACAACAAAGCAGAAAATTGTGCCGTGGCTGGCCGTCTTTATACCTGGGCAGCGGCTATCGACTCGGTGAAACTAGCAACCGATGCGGATAACCCGCTGAATTGCGGTTATGGTAAAAATTGCACGTTGCCTTCAATGGTTCAAGGAGTTTGCCCCAGCGGTTGGCACTTGCCTACATACGATGAATGGAGAGTCTTGTTTATTGCGGTTGGTGCTTCATCTACGACAGCAACAGTTCTAAAATCCCTATCAGGCTGGAATGGAAGTGGCAGTGGCTCTGATGCATACGGTTTTTCCGCGCTGCCAGCTGGTTACAGAAGCAGCAGAGGAGGAACCTCCTTCTCCCTAGCTGGCAGTTTCACGTACTTTTGGAGTGCCACTGAAGACGTCAATCCACGCTTAGTTCGTGTACCTGAACTGCGGCCCTTCGTGTCAAGCCTAAGCTATTATCAAGACAAGGGTTATGCCATCTCCGTTCGTTGCATCAAGAACTCTGAGTAATTTCCAAAAGGTTTTGCTATGAAAAACACATTCGCGAAAAAGTTTACGGTCTGTGCCCTTGCTGGGGTGCTCTGTTTCGCCCTTTCCGCCTGTGACGATTCGTCGTCGGCGGGGGGTGATAATGGTAGTGGCGGCAATCGTGGGGGTATTCCCGACACCGTCGAGACTTTCATGGAACTGTCGGATTACGACTGCGGCAAGAGTCAGAAGTGTGTTGCCACCTACCTGACGGAATACCATGACATGGCTGTGTGCGATG
>NZ_CALEFV010000018.1 GCF_937877005.1 uncultured Fibrobacter sp.
GCAGTATAGCCTTCACTTGAAACCGATTCTCGAACCTGAAGATTCTAATGGCTAAAACCTATATTATTTTAGTAGCGATTGCGGCTGTTGTTCTGGGGGTGTATTTTGCTCTTCCGGAGAGGCATTTTGTAGACAGTGTTTTTCCGCTGCACGACGGTGCTTCTGTCTTTGAATATGATGACAAGGCCGACGGTGGCTCATCTGACGTGACTTTTGCCTTGACGGATTCGTCACTTTCGTTTAGCTGCGAACTGGGTGGTGCGGATACGGCCAAGAGTGCCTGGTGCGGACTCCTGTTTGACCTCAGTCAGGGCGAAAAGGCGGAATATCGCAACTGGACATTTGTGGATTCGCTGATTTTTGAACTGGAATCGAGTGGAACCGATGAAATACTGGTGAAGGTCTGGACTTTCGACCCGGATGTCACGGATGTCACGAAACCGCGAACATTTCGTTTGTTGATGAAGGAAATCCCGCTGACCAAGGGTCGCCAACGAATCGCGTTCCCGTTTGAACAGTTCTATACGCCTGACTTTTGGTTTGACGATGAACATGTCGACCGCTCTTTAAATCGTCGTCATCAGGAAACGGTTGCACGCGTAGAGATTGCGCCGGGTTGGAATCATCCGCGTAATCAAAAGTTCTCGCTCAAGTTCTATGCAATTACGGCAAAGGGCGTGAGCAACTTTGCTTTCGGTGCGGTGATGTTCATTATGCTTGGGCTTATGATCGTGGCAATAGGCCGCACGCATTCGTATAACAAGGAAAACGAAAGCAAGAAGGCGGAACCGCACTCATGAAGAAAATCATCATTGCGACCGCGGCTCTTGTAGTTGCCATAGCTGTATGGATTTGTCTGTTCGTCAAGTTTGGCGTTTCGGAAAAGGTCCTGTTTCCGGGGTCCGCATTTCAGGTATATGCTGTTTCCGATGCGAAAGTGGGCGGATTTTCGACGGTAGAACTTTCGAACGAAGATTCTGTGGTTTCGGCACGGGTGAACATCCGCTCGGGCATGGCTTATCCATATGCAGGTATCGGAATAAACTTGCTCTCGGTCAATAACCGTCCAGCTTCCGGGTTCTTTGACTTTTCGGATTTTGATTCGCTTGTAATCGAAGTCGAAACGGGACGCATGCAACGCGTTGGTGTTAAGATTTTAAACGATGATCCGGTGTTCAGTAAAAAGAACGTGTATCAGAGTTATCGTCCGATGGTCGCGCAGGCGCCGGTACGGATTCGTGACAAGAAAAGTGGGGTGGCAATCTCGATGCTCGATTTCAGGGTTCCCGAATGGTGGCTTGCCATGCAAGGACTCGATAAGGACGATGGCCTGCGCTACATGAATCGCGGCATGTTCTTTGAAATTACGAATGGTGAAGGAACTATGCTAGGCATTCCCGACGAAATTAGCGTTCGTACTATTAAGCTGTGGGGAGAGAACCGAACGTTCAAGGCGCTGATGATTGTTGCTTTGGTGGTTGCTCTCTTGGCGTATGTCGGTGTGATTGCTCTTGTGGTGCGCGACTCGGAACGCTTTGCGAAACGAAGGAACGAAAAACAGGACGATTTGAAAATGCGTATGGAACGAGCCGCTGAATTTCTGAAGAATTCGGATCGGTCGGTTGCTGAAATCGCGATGGCAGTGGGGGAGAAATCCCCTGCAGCTTTTGAAAAAGATTTTGCCCGTGTTTACGGTGTAAAGCCCTTGCATTACAGGAGGAAAAATGACTAGGTATTGGAGCTTAGATAGGATTATGCGCTTTCTTAGGCTCTTGATCATTGCCACTATTTGTATTGCGTTGGTGTATTACCTGCGTGGCGTTCTGTTCCCCTTCTTTGCCGCATTTCTTATGGCCTACATCATGGATCCCGTGGTGAATAAGCTGCAGCGGCGTGTGAAGCATCGGATTGTTGCGGTGATCATTGTGTTGCTTGCGCTTGGATTGATTATTGGTGGGGGCCTTCGTTTGTTCGTTCCCATGGTTGTAAGCGAAGTCCGGAACCTGGGTGTACTCATAGCGAAGGTCTTCAACGATTCGGAATGGGCTTCTCGCATAGAAACTTTGATGCCAGGTGGATTGTACGAGACGATTCACTCCTTGATTTCATGGGATCAGTTGGCCGCATCCATGCAACATTTGGATTTCTGGAGAGAAGTGCAGAACATTGCCGGAAAGGTTTTGCCGGGGGCTTGGGGTGTTCTTTCCTATACGGGAACCGTTGTATTGTGGTTCTCTGGCGCGGCTATAATATTCATGTATCTGGTATTCATCATGCTCGACATGCCCAAGCTTCGCCGTGGAGTGTTTAGCCTGATTCCTGATAAATATGCTGATGGCGCTATTTCGTTTGCTAAGGAAACGGATCGCTTTATGGGTACCTATTTCCGAGCCCAGTCTCTAGTGGCGTTGACGGTGGGAGTCCTTTATGCTATAGGCTTTGGCGTCATGGGGCTTCCCATGGGAGTTGCGTTTGGTTTGTTCTCGGGCTCGCTCAACATGATTCCCTATTTGCAGCTCACGACCATCCCCTTGGCCCTTGTTTTGGCTGTGGTGCATGCCTTGAATACGGGCATGCCCTTTTGGGAGGTCGCCCTTATTATATGCTCCATATACCTGGTGGTGCAGGTGATACAGGATTTTTTCCTGGTTCCCCGTATTGTCGGCGGCTCCATGAATCTGCCGCCCGTAGGCATTCTTTTGTCATTGTCTGTATGGGGTAAGTTGTTGGGTTTCTTAGGGTTACTTGTTGCGATCCCCTTTACTTGCCTGTGTCTGGTGTACATCCGGAAGCTTCAGGTGAATGGGCTGAACGAGCACGACGAATTGCCCGGACCACCGCCCGAGGCTTGATTTCAAGGTCTTTGGGGAAATCGAGAAAAAAAACTTTTTTTTTAGAAAAGTTCCCCATGTGGCAAAAAAAAAGGTATAATATACGCATAACATTCTTAAACCTACTCAAGGAGTAAAAAAATGAATAAGCAAGATCTCATCGACGCCATCCTCGCCAACAAGGAAGCTGGCATTGAATCCAAGGCTGCCGCTGGCCGCGCTGTTGACGCTGTGCTCGACGGTATCACCGCCGGTATCAAGAAGGACGGCCTCGTTCAGCTGATCGGTTTCGGTACCTTCACTGTTAAGGAACGTGCTGCCCGTACCGGCCGCAATCCGCAGACTGGCGCTACCATCAAGATCAAGGCTTCCAAGACCGTGTCCTTCAAGGTTGGTGCTGCTCTTAAGGAAACCGCCAAGAAGACCAAGGCTGCTAAGAAGTAATTTTGCTTTTAAGGCGACTTGCTTTTGCACTCGGGATTTCCCGAGTGTTTTTTATTTTGTATTTAGGGACTGGAATAAGATATGATTGTGTTCTTAGTTCTAATCTTTAGTTTATGTACCGGCCTAATTTTATTTGCTATATTGTAACATGTTGAATGTCAACTAATTAGAGAGGAATTTTATGGTCCGTAAGTTTCTGGGAATGCTTTGCCTTTCCGCTTTTGTAATGTCGGTAATCGGTTGTGGTAGCTCCAGCAGCGGCTCCGATGACGACGAATGCACCAAGGATCCGAACTCCCCGAACTGCATTCAGGAAGATCCGGCGGAAGATCCGGTGGCTCTGTAGCTAGAATAATTTTTTTCATTTTTTGTATTTCTCTATTGCAGGATTTACACTTTTTGTCTATATTTGCGCAAGTTTAAACCTTGAGCGATTTAGACAAGAAGATGAAACAAATTCTTGCAATGTCGAAGCCCCAGAGCTGCGAGATCTGCGCAATCCACTGCGCAACTGCAACGGGTTTTTCCAAGGTTGATAATTTTTCTGATTTTGCTGGACTTTTTAGTTCAGCTTTTTTTATGTCATCCCGAGCGTGCGAGGGATCTCTAGTAGCATTTATAGATTAAACAAACGGAGAAAACAAAATGAAGATTGAAGGCATCGACAAAGTCCTTATCATCGGTTCTGGCCCGATCGTGATCGGTCAGGCTTGCGAATTCGACTATTCCGGCACCCAGGCTTGCAAGGCCCTGCGCGAACAGGGTTACAAGATTGTGCTCGTGAACTCCAACCCGGCTACCATCATGACCGACCCGGTCATGGCCGATGCCACCTACATCGAACCGCTGAACGTCGCCCGCCTCACCCAGATTATCGAAAAGGAACGCCCGCAGGCACTCCTCCCGAACTTGGGCGGTCAGACCGGCCTGAACCTCGCCTCAGCACTCAGCAAGGCCGGCGTGCTGGACAAGTACGGCGTGAAGGTCATCGGTGTGAACCTCGACGCTATCGAACGCGGCGAAGACCGTGAAATCTTCAAGGAAACCATGCAGAAGCTCGGCATCGATACCCCGCGCTCCGGCATTTGCCACTCCGTGGAAGAAGCCGAAAAGATTGTTGCTGAAATCGGCTACCCGGTGGTGGTTCGCCCGGCATACACCATGGGCGGTGCAGGCGGCGGCTTCTGCTACAACGTGGAAGAACTCCGCACCATTTGCTCTAACGGTCTTGAACTCTCCATGACGCACCAGTGCCTCATCGAAGAATCCATCCTCGGTTGGGAAGAGCTGGAAGTCGAAGTCGTGCGCGACTCCAAGAACCAGATGATCGCCATCTGCTTCATCGAAAATATCGACCCGGTGGGCGTGCATACCGGTGACTCCTTCTGTGCTGCCCCGTTCCTCACCATCGACAAGAAGCTCGAAGAAGAACTGAAGGAAAAGGCCTTCAAGATTGTGGAATCCATCGGCGTGATTGGCGGTACCAACGTGCAGTTCGCTCACGACCCGAAGACCGGCCGCGTGGTGATTATCGAAATCAACCCGCGTACCTCTCGCTCCTCCGCTCTTGCATCCAAGGCTACCGGCTTCCCGATCGCCCTCATTTCTGCAAAGCTCGCCGCAGGCCTCACCCTCGACCAGATTCCGTACTGGCGCGATGGAAGCCTCGAAAAGTACACCCCGAGCGGTGACTACGTTGTGCTCAAGTTCGCTCGCTGGGCATTCGAAAAGTTCCGCGGCGTCGATGACTGCCTCGGCACCCAGATGAAGGCCGTGGGCGAAGTCATGGCTATCGGCAAGACCTACAAGGAAACCCTCCAGAAGGCTATCCGCGGTCTCGAAAACGGTCGCTCCGGCCTCGGCTTTGCGAAGGACTTCAACAAGAAGAGCAAGGAAGAACTCCTCGAGATGCTCAAGACCCCGAGCTCCGAACGCCACTTCCAGATGTACGAAGCCATCCGCAAGGGCGCAACCGACGAAGAAATCTTCGCCGCCACCTACGAAAAGGCCTACTTCGTGCAGCAGATGCGCGAACTCGTGGAACTCGAAGAAGAAATGCTCAAGACTCCGGGTCGCCTGCCTTCCGATGAACTGCTCATCAAGGCCAAGAAGGACGGCTTCAGCGACAAGTATATTGCCAAGATTCTCGGCATCCGCGAAAAGGACGTGCGCAAGAAGCGTACCGAACTCGGCGTGGTCGAAGGCTGGTGTGCAGTGCCGGTGAGCGGCGTGAAGGACCAGTACTACTACTACAGCACCTACAACTGCAAGGACGAATCTACCGCTTCCACGAACCCGAAGAAGATTATGATTCTCGGCGGTGGTCCGAACAGAATCGGCCAGGGCATCGAATTCGACTACTGCTGCTGCCACGCTGCAATGGCTCTCCGCGAGATGGGTTACGAAACCATCATGGTGAACTGCAACCCCGAAACGGTTTCTACCGACTACGATACCAGCGACAAGCTGTACTTCGAACCGGTCAGCCTCGAAGACGTGCTCCAGATTTACCACAAGGAAAAGCCGGCTGGCGTGATCGTGCAGTTCGGTGGCCAGACTCCGCTGAACATCGCCCGCGCCCTCTCCGACGAAGGCGTCAAGATTCTCGGTACGAGCATCGACTCCATCGATATCGCCGAAGACCGCGACCTGTTCCGCAAGATGATGGACCAGCTCGGCATCCCGATGCCGGAAAGCGGCATGGCCACGAACATCGACGAAGCCCTCGCTTGCGTCAAGCAGATCGGTGGCTACCCGGTGATGATCCGCCCGAGCTTCGTGCTTGGCGGCCGCGGCATGGAAGTCATCTACGACGAAAACATGCTCCGCGAATACGTTGCAAAGGCAGTCGGCGTGACTCCGGATCGTCCGCTCCTCATCGACCGCTTCCTCCACAACGCTCTCGAATGCGAAGCCGACGCCCTCTCCGATGGCGAACACGTTTACATCCCGTCCGTGATGGAACACGTGGAACTTGCCGGTGTCCACTCCGGTGACTCCGCCTGCATCATCCCGCCGGTGACCATCACCAAGGAAAACTTGGCCACCATCAAGGATTACACCAGGAAGATTGCTGAAGCCCTCCACGTTTGCGGCCTCATGAACATGCAGTACGCTATCGAAGACGGCAAGGTGTTCGTCCTCGAAGCGAACCCGCGTGCTTCCCGTACCGTGCCTCTGGTCTCCAAGGTCTGTAACACGCAGATGGCCCGCCTCGCAACCCGCCTGATGCTCGGTGCCAAGCTCGAAGACCTCAAGCTCAAGGACAAGAAGTTCAACCACCACGGCGCCAAGGAAGCCGTGTTCCCCTTCGACAAGTTCCCGAAGGTGGACCCGGTTCTCGGCCCCGAAATGCGCTCCACGGGCGAAGTGCTCGGCCTCTCCGACGACTACGCCCTGGCCTACTACAAGAGCCAGGAAGCCGCAGGTTCCTTCCTCCCGAACGAAGGTGCCGTGCTGATTAGCCTCTCCGACAAGGTTAACTTGTCTGAACAGGCCATCGAAATCGGCAAGGAATTCCAGAAGCTGGGCTTCAAGATCTACGCTACCGAAGGCACCGCCAAGTTCTACGAGAAGGCCGGCGTCAAGTGCGAAGTCGTGAACAAGATCGCCGAAGGCCGCCCCAACGTCCTCGACATCATCCTGAACAAGCAGGTGAACCTCATCATCAACACGCCGTGGGCAAAGCGCGACGCCATCAAGGACGAAAGCGCCATCCGCAAGGCCGCCATCAAGTACAAGGTGCCTTACATCACGACCCTCGCCGGTGCCTACAACACCGTGAAGGGCATCGCCGCCGCAAGGAACGGCCATGGTGCTGTTAAATCTCTCCAGGAATATCATGCTTCTATTGAAGAGATTTAATTAGGCGTGTCATCCTGAGCGGAACGCCGTAAGGCGTGAAGTCGAAGGATCCAGAACATTAAAGACCGTAGCAATAAAATGCTGCGGTCTTTTTGTATGGTAATGTGGCTTGGAATTTAGTTATTAGGTATTGGTTTGACATGTTTCGGCTAAAACTCCTCTTTTTTATTGAATTTAGCCAAGAAATAGTGTTTCAATCTGGCTTTTATCGAGAAAAAGGCCGCTTTTGGATGTAATGCTTCGATTTAGAAGGTTTGGCGGAATTGCGGTTCCTTTTTTTATATTCTATAGCAATAATTTAAGGGACCTTATGGAATTTATCTTGTTGGACTTGAACGATGCTGACGGAATTCGTGAAATGTCAAAAATGGCTACCGATATTCTACGCGAGTATTACGACCCGATTGTGGGAAAAGAGCAAAACGATTACATGCTTGGCAAGTTTCAGTCTTGCGCAGCCATTGAAGAACAGCTGGCGCATGGCTATTCCTACTATTTCGTCCGAGACAGTTCTCAAAATATAGGCTTTTTGGCTTTCTACCCCAAAAGCGATGTGATGTATTTGAGCAAGCTCTACCTATACGAGGCTGCCCGTGGACATGGCTATGCGAGGTCGATGCTTTCGTTCGTGAAAGACGAGGCGAGAAAGATGGGGCTTAACGCTATCGAATTGAACGTGAACAAGCACAATCCGACATGCCGGATTTACGAAAAACTTGGATTTGTCCGTCTCCGTTCCGAGAAAAATGACATCGGAAATGGCTTTTTTATGGATGATTACGTCTATCGACTGGATTGCTTCCGATTTTAGTTGAGTATTCAAATCTTTACAAAAGCCGTGTTTTTTTCTATCTTTGGCCTCGAAAAAACAAGGAGAAAAGATGAGTAAGGATTTGAAGGAAAAGGCCCTCGAATATCACTCCATGGGTAAGCCCGGCAAGATCGAAATCGTGCCGACCAAGCCGCACAGCACGCAGACCGACTTGGGCCTTGCGTACACTCCGGGTGTAGCTGTTCCTTGTTTGGAAATTGAAAAGGATAACAACCTCGCTTACGAATATACGGGCAAGGGTAACTTGGTTGCCGTGATTTCTAACGGTACGGCTGTGCTCGGTCTCGGCGACATTGGCGCTCTCGCCGGTAAGCCGGTGATGGAAGGCAAGGCTCTCCTCTTTAAGATTTATGCCGGTATCGACGTGTTCGACATCGAAATCGACGAAAAGGACCCGAAGAAGTTTATCGAAATCGTGAAGGGAATCGCCCCGACGTTCGGCGGTATCAACCTCGAAGACATCAAGGCTCCGGAATGCTTCGAAATCGAAGACACCTTGAAGGCTGAACTCGATATCCCTGTGATGCACGATGACCAGCATGGTACGGCTATCATTTCGGCCGCAGGTTTGCTCAATGCACTCGAAGTGGCTGGCAAGAAAATTCAAGATGTCCGCATTGTGGTAAATGGTGCCGGTGCAGCTGCTATCTCTTGTACCAAGTTGTATGAAGCCTTGGGTGCTACCCACGAAAACATCATCATGCTCGACTCAAAGGGCGTAATTACCAGCGACCGTGAAAAGTTGGATGAAACCAAACGTTATTTTGCAACCGATCGTCGTGATCTCCACACGTTGGCAGAAGCCATCCAAGGAGCCGACGTATTCCTCGGCTTGTCCAAAGGAAATGTCTTGACCCAAGACATGATCCGTAGCATGGCCAGCCACCCAATTGTATTCGCTTTGGCCAACCCGGTACCGGAAATCTCCTACGAGGATGCTATGGCTGCCCGCCCGGACGTCTTGATGTCCACCGGCCGCAGCGACTATCCGAACCAAATCAACAATGTCATCGGCTTCCCCTACATTTTCCGTGGTGCCTTGGACGTAGCTTCCACCGCCATCAACGAAGAAATGAAATTGGCAGCCGTACGTGCCATCGCCAATTTGGCCAAGC
>NZ_CALEFV010000019.1 GCF_937877005.1 uncultured Fibrobacter sp.
TGTCGAGCTTGTTCTGAACGCCGTCCAGCAAGTCCTTGTACTTTTCATCGGGGATAGAAAGTTCGCGAACGTAAAGATTCACGCCAGCCACGTTGATGCCGCCGTTCAGGAGTTCGGCAGCGGCAAGCGTTGCAAGTTCCAGCTTCACGGACTGCAGGCTCTTTTCGAGGTTCTGCGTCTTGGCGAAGCTCTGCTGAATTCTGTCAAGAACTTCGGCGTCCTTGCAGCGGAGCTGTTCGCGGAGGGCGGTCAAAATCTGCGTACCGGCGCGGAGCAGCGAGAGCGCGCCACGGCCAGAGACTGCTTCGATACGGCGCACACCAGCAGACACGCTGGATTCGCTGATAATCTTCACGAGGCCGATGTTACCGGTGTTCTGCACGTGCAAGCCACCGCAGAGTTCCTTGGAGAATTCTTCGTTGCAGGCACCCATCTTCACCACACGGACTTCGTCGCCATACTTTTCGCCGAACAGAGCCATGGCACCGCTGGCCTTGGCTTCGTCCACGCCCATCACCTGGGTGTTGACCGGCAGGCATTCCATGACCTTCGCGTTCACGATGTCTTCCACCTTCTGGATTTCGACCGCAGTCATCGCGTTGAAGTGGCTGAAGTCGAAGCGGAGGAGTTCGTTGGAAACAAAGCTACCCTGCTGCTGCACATGAGTGCCGAGCACCTGGCGGAGAGCCGCCTGCAGCAAGTGGGTGGCGGAGTGGTTCTTGCGGATGTCGTTACGGCGGTCGTTATCGACGGTGGCCATGAACACAGCGCCCATCGTCGTTTCGTTGGCGGTACCCTTCTTCACCTTGCCACGGCAGAGGGCGGTGTCGTTCACCTTCACGGTGTCGAACACGTCAATTTCCAA
This sequence comes from uncultured Fibrobacter sp., assembly GCF_937877005.1. Classification (GTDB taxonomy): domain Bacteria; phylum Fibrobacterota; class Fibrobacteria; order Fibrobacterales; family Fibrobacteraceae; genus Fibrobacter. The sequence goes on from NZ_CALEFV010000019.1 coordinate 866, forward strand.
ATCAGCAGAAACCAGCGTTCCCTTGTCGCCAACCTGGCCACCCATTTCAGCATAGAACGGAGAGGTTTCGAGCACTATGGAAAGCACGTCCTTGTCGACCCGCCAACGCACAACCTTCGTTTCGCAAGCGGAAAGTTCGTAGCCCACGAACTTGGTGCTTTCTTCGCTGTACTGCGTCCAGCCTTCGGTACCCATGGTGTTGATGCCCTGCTTCATGTTGGCGCGGGCACGGGCCTTCTGTTCTTCCATGCACTTGTTGTAGCCTTCTTCGTCAATCGTAAGGCCCTTTTCTTCGGCGAGGATGCCGGTGAGGTCCGGCGGGAATCCGTAGGTATCGTAAAGCAGGAACACCTTGTCGCCCGGCACGGTTTTTGCACCGGCACCCAACTCCTGCACGATGCCGGCAAAGCGTTCGAGGCCAGCGTCGAGCGTGCGAATAAAGCTTTCTTCTTCGCTCTTGATCACGCTAGCAACGAATTCCTTGCGCTCGCGGATTTCCGGGAAGGCGTCGCCCATGGTATCGGCGAGCACCTGCACCAACTTGTAGATAAAGGCTTCCTTCTGGCCGAGCAGGCGGGCAAAGCGGCTAGCGCGGCGCAGAATGCGGCGGAGCACGTAGCCACGGCCTTCGTTGCTCGGGAGTGCGCCATCGGCAATAGCAAAAGAAATCGCGCGGATGTGGTCAGCAATCACGCGGTGCGGGGTGCCGGCTTCGCCATCGTTGTACGGCACGCCACTAAGTTCAGCAATCTTTGCAATAATCGGGGTGAACACGTCGGTGTCGTAGTTGCTGGTCTTGCCCTGCAGAATAGCGCAGATACGTTCGAAACCCATACCGGTATCGACGTTCTTTGCCTTCAGCGGAATGAGGCTGCCGTCGCTCACGCGTTCGTACTGCATGAACACGTTATTCCAAATTTCAATGTAGCGGTCGTTTTCGCCGTTCACGCCCTTGATGGGGTCCTTGAAGGTTTCGGCCTGCGTGGCGAGGTCGCCGCGGTCGTAGTGGATTTCGGAGCAGGGGCCGCACGGACCGGTGTCGCCCATTTCCCAGAAGTTGGAGTGAGCGTCAAAGCGCATGATGCGGTCATCCGGGAGGCCGGACACGTCCTTCCAAATCTGCCAGGCTTCGTCATCGTCCTGGTACACGGTCGCAAACAGGCGTTCCTTCGGGAGCTTCCACACTTCGGTCAAAAGTTCCCAGGCCCAGGCGATGGCTTCTTTCTTGTAGTAGTCGCCGAAGCTCCAGTTGCCGAGCATCTCGAAGAAGGTGTGGTGGTAGTTGTCGCGACCCACCACGTCGAGGTCGTTGTGCTTACCGGACACGCGGAGGCACTTCTGGCTGTTGCATGCGCGCTTCCAGCCCTTCGGATTGTCGCCCAGGAAGATTGCCTTGAACTGGTTCATGCCCGCGTTCGTGAACATGAGCGTCGGGTCGTCATGCGGAACCACCGGCGAAGAACGCACAAAGAGGTGGCCCTTGGATTCAAAGAACTTGATGAAAGATTCGCGCACCTGCGCAGAAGTCATAGTAGGCATAATGTGTCCCTTTTATTTTCGGGGGTAAATTTAGAAATTTTTTATTATCCGCACCTACGGAGCTTACCTAAAGCCCGAAGTTCTCACGATACAATTTCATAACTCATTGACAGATGCAGAATTAGGAAGTTCTTAGTAAAAAAGGGCAAATTACAAAAGCGGAATATAGTGTTTCCAAACCCTTTGGGCGAGTACCCTTATTTTCTATATTATCAGTACAAATAAGAACAAGCAACAGAAGACTCGGCCGCCCAAGTTTATGGCGTTGGAACGCCGAGCAAAGAGGAATCATGATTAACGCATGGAACGGCTTTACCGGCGGACTCTGGCAAAGCGAAATTAATGTCCGCGACTTTATTCAGCGCAACTACACGGCATACGACGGAGACAAATCGTTCCTCGCAGGTCCGACCGACGCCACCCAGAAGCTGTGGGACGAACTGCAGAGCCTGCAGGCCGAAGAACGCCGGCACGACGGCGTGCTGGACATGGATACCGACATTGTCTCCACCATCACGAGCCACAAGCCGGGCTACATCAACGAACGACTCAAGGACCTGGAAAAGGTCGTGGGTCTGCAAACCGACAAGCCGCTCAAGCGCGCCTTCATGCCGTTCGGCGGCATCAAGATGGCGGAAGAAGCTTGCCAGCAGTACGGCTACAAGCCGAACGCCGACCTCCACAAGATCTTTACTGAATACCACAAGACGCACAACCAGGGCGTGTTCGACTGCTACACTCCCGAAATTCGCGCCGTCCGCAAGGCGCACTTGCTCACGGGCCTCCCGGACACTTATGGTCGCGGACGTATCGTGGGCGACTATCGCCGCGTAGCTCTTTACGGTATCGACTACATCATCAAGCAGAAGCAGAACGATCTCGCCCACGTGGGCGACGGCACCATGACCGACGACGTAATCCGCCTTCGCGAAGAAGTGGCCGAACAGATCCGCGCCCTGCAGCAAATGAAGGTGATGGCCGCAAGCTACGGTTTCGACATTTCCGAACCGGCAACCAACGCCCACGAAGCTTTCCAGTGGCTCTACTTCGGCTACCTCGCCGCCATCAAGACTCAGAACGGCGCCGCCATGAGCGTGGGCCGTATTTCCACCTTCCTCGACATCTATATCGAACGCGACCTCAAGAACGGCACTCTCACCGAAACCGAAGCCCAGGAACTGGTGGACCACATGGTCATGAAGTTCCGCATGGTGAAGTTCGCCCGTATCGAAAGCTACAACCAGCTCTTCAGCGGCGACCCGGTGTGGGCCACCCTCGAAGTGGGCGGCATGGGCCAGGACGGACGTTCCATGGTCACCAAGAACGATTTCCGCTTCTTGCACACGCTTGAAAACATGGGCCCTTCTCCGGAGCCGAACCTCACGGTGCTCTACACCAAGCGCCTGCCCGAAAACTTCAAGGAATACGCCGCCTACATTTCCGTGACGACCAGTTCCATCCAGTACGAGAACGACGACGTGATGCGTCCCATCTGGGGTGACGACTACAGCATCTGCTGCTGCGTGTCCGCAACGCAGACCGGCAAGGAAATGCAGTTCTTCGGTGCCCGCGCAAACCTCGCCAAAGCCCTCCTCTACGCCATCAACGGCGGCAAGGACGAAAAGGGCGGACTGGTGCCCGGCATGCAGATCGGACCGGAGCTCGCGCCGATTACGAGCGAATACCTCGACTACGATGAAGTGATGCACAAGTACGACATCATGCTGGAATGGCTCGCAGGGATCTACGTGAACACGCTGAACCTGATCCACTACATGCACGACAAGTACTACTACGAAGCCGCGGAACTCGCCCTCATCGATACCGATGTACGCCGCACGTTTGCAACAGGTATCGCAGGCTTCAGCCACGTGGTAGATAGCCTTTCTGCCATCAAGTACGCCAAGGTGAAGGTGGTCCGCGGTGACGACGGCCTTGCCAAGGACTTCGTGGTGAAGGGAGATTTCCCCAAGTACGGTAACGACGACGACCGCGCCGACGAAATCGCCGTGTGGCTGTTGAAGGAATTCATCGCGAAGATCAAGAAGCACCACACCTACCGTAACGCAGAACCCACTACTTCTATCCTTACGATTACCAGTAACGTGGTGTACGGAAAGGCCACCGGAGCGCTCCCCGACGGACGCCCGGCAAACGCCCCGTTCGCTCCCGGTGCAAACCCGAGCTACGGCGCCGAAAAGAACGGCTTGCTTGCATCGCTCAACTCTGTCGCGAAGCTCCCGTACGAATACGCGCTGGACGGCATCAGCAACACGCAGACCATCAGCCCGAACGCCCTCGGCCACAGCGACGACGAACGCGCCCAGAAGCTCGTAACCGTGATGGATGGTTACTTCGCCCAGGGAGCCCACCACCTGAACGTGAACGTGTTCGGCGTGGAAAAGTTGCTCGACGCTCAGGCACACCCGGAAAAGCCCGAATATGCGAACTTCACCATCCGCGTTTCTGGCTACGCAGTCAAGTTCCTCTCTTTGACAAAGGAACAGCAGGACGACGTCATCAGCCGTACCTGCCACGGCACGCTGTAATCGCGATAGAAGAACTAACGAAAAACGCTCCGGAATTCCGGAGCGTTTTTTTTGATTTTATGGAGGAGAACAAGAACTATATCAGGAAAGTTTAGCCCGGTTCACGAGTCATCATCAACTTGCAGTAGCCATCTTCCACGACTACGTTGAACGGATCCAGTTCGACTCGTTCCATTTCCCAGTTACCCTTCGCCCAATGTTCCGACAGACTTGTGCCGTCAAAATCATCCTGCCACAACTGGGTAAAGCCCTTCGTAGATTCGTCATAGGAATACACGCGAACATAGTCAATCCACTGAACCTGAGGCCCGGCAGCGAGTTCTTCACCCGTGAAGCGACCAACCCAGCCAGCGCTCTTCGACGCCCAAAGATTAAAGCGGAGAGACTGCTGTTCAGTCAGGAACGCGACCTGATCGGCATCGGCATGCGTGCCACGAGCCATACCAAGCGTATCGCGACGGATTTCCACGCTGTCTATTTCCCAGGCGACATATTCCGGAGTCCAGACAATCGCGAACAAGTGGAAGTCTTCGGTTGCATCGAATCCGAAGTCATGCAGGGGCTTGCTTTCGGAAGCGGTAGTCGACTTGATGCTCGGATCGGCTTCACGGGTTATGATATTGGACTGCCACATCGTACCGCCCTTTCCGAGAACTTCGATGTCGATTTCGTTCCAAGGCTCAACGCCCTTTTCCCAAGAATTATCATAATAGAGGAACATGGAACTTACAGAACCCGGAATCGAAACCATCTTCATGCGGGCCTCGAAACGACCGTACTTGAACTGATCCTTACCGGTAAGTTCCGCACCATAATAGACATACGTCACATTAGGGTTTTCAACCGGCGTAGTCGGATCTGTTACGGGATCAGTCACAGGGTCCGTAGGCACGCTTGCACTGGTATCCGTCTGATCCGTAGTGGAAGCCGTTGTATCTGCTAGAGTAGAATCGGTCATATTTTCCGTTGATTCTGTCTGCTGCCCAGGATCTGCAGCCGGATCAACACCGGGAACCGCAGTCGTGTCTGCCACAGGTTCGGAAGTCGGTGCTGCAGGAGCCGTAGCAGAGTTGCCATCATCGGAGCACGCGGCAAACAAGGCCAGCGCGATAATCGGTAAAAGGAGTTTCGTCTTCATGATATACCTCTTTTCTTTGTTTTTAAATATACCTCGCTTCAGGAGTCTGCGTTAGCGTTCAAAATGCAAATTTGACACGCATGTATCAACCGTATCAATTCTTATGCAAAAGACCTGTAAGCAAAGCCCCCGGCATCATGTCGGGGGCCTCATTTACATTGTACAAGGAAAGAGATTACTACGCCGCCCCGGTAACAGCATCGCCCATGGAGAACATCGGCATATACATAGCGACGAGAAGACCACCGACGGTACCACCGAGGAACACGATAATCAAGGGTTCCATCATGCCGACAACCGCATCCACGGCGGCATCCACTTCTTCGTCGTAGAAGTCCGCGAGTTTCAGAAGCATGCCGCCCAAGTTACCGGTTTTTTCGCCCACGCCCGTCATCTGGACAACCATCGGCGGAAAAATTCCCACTTCGGTCATGGGGTCTGCAATGCTCTTACCACCAGCAATACCGATAGCGATCTTGTTGATGGCGCGCTCAACAACCTTGTTGTTCACCGTCGAAGCAACCACCTTCAAAGAATCCATGATGGACACGCCCGCATTCAAAAGAGTTCCGAGAGTACGGGCGAAGCTTGCCGTGGCAGACTTAATCTGGAGGTCTCCCAACTTGGGCACCTTTAGCATGAAACCATCCCACGCAAACTTTAGTTTAGGAACCTTCATGCACATCTTAAAGCCGACTATCAGCATAATCACCATAATAATCAAAATAAGAGCATGATCACGCAAAAAATCAGAAATGGCCATCACAGCCAATGTCGGCCCCGGAAGTTCCGCATTCAACTGTTCAAACTGTTCAGCAAATGTCGGTACCACAAACGTCATAAGGGCAATCACCACCAAGGTACCCACGATAACAAGCATTACCGGGTAGGTCAAAGCCTTTTTCACTTTGCGCTTCAGACGTTCCTGGTTTTCAAGCGTATCGGCCAAACGCGCCAAGATGCCATCCAAAATACCACCCGCTTCGCCAGCAGCAACCATGTTCGTATAAAGGGAACTAAAAACCTTCGGATGCTGCGAGAGCGCATCGGCAAGCGACGAACCACCATTAATGGACTGCGTTATCTTGTGAATCACATTCTTGAGTTCAGGATTTTCACACTGAGCTTCCAGAATGTTCAGACACTGCAACATCGGCAGACCGGCAGAACTCATCGAGGAGAACATACGCGTAAAGCGAGCGATATCAGCATGCTTGATACCCGATCCAATCTTAATCTTGATTTCGGTCGGTTTCTTCTTGAGGCTCACAATGACCAAGCGACGACGCAGCAACAAGGCTTCCGCTTCAGCCTTGTCCTTCGCTTCTAGTGAGCCCTCAAAGTTATTACCTTGAGCATTGGTCGCTTTATACAGGAACTCTGCCATAGACTAAACACCTTCCTTCACGAACATCTGTTCAAGCTGATCGGGACTCGGAGAACGAGCAAGGGCATCGAAACGGTCCACCTTGTGCTGTCTTACCAAGTCACACAGGCACATATTCATGGTATTCATACCGAACTTCTGACCAATTTCAATCATGGATTCGATCTGATGGACCTTGTCATCACGAATCAGCGCACGAATACCAGGCGTCACGTTCATCACTTCGTAGGCCATGACACGGCCACCGCCAATTTTCGGCATCAAGGTCTGGCATATCACACCCTGCAACACAAACGAGAGCTGGGTACGCACAGTCTGCTGTTCACCCTTCGGGAAAGCATCCACCACGCGGTTGATGGTCTGCACACATGAGTTAGTATGGAGCGTTGCAAAAGCCAAGTGACCGGTTTCTGCAATAGTTAATGCAGCTCGAATCGTTTCCAAGTCACGCATTTCGCCGATGAGCACCACGTCCGGGTCCTGACGCAAAGCCATCTTAAGCGCCTGGGCAAAGCTGTTGGTATCGCTACCCACTTCGCGCTGGTTAATCATGCAGCCCTGATGCTTATGCAAGAATTCGATCGGATCTTCGACCGTCAGGATATGGTCATGACGTTCCTTGTTGATTTTGTCGATCATGGCAGCCAGCGTCGTCGACTTACCCGAACCCGTCGCCCCCGTCACGAGCACAAGGCCCGAGGGACGAGTCGTAAATTCGGCCATAATTTTCGGAAGGCCTAGATCCTTAAAGGTCTTAATTTCAAGCGGAATGATACGCAAGGCAAGCGCAACACAGCCTCGCTGCAAATAGGCGTTCGCACGGAAACGAGCGAGGTTTGCGATACCGAAGGAAAAGTCGCACTCCTTCTGCTGTTCGAAAGTCTTTTTCTGGCCTTCGTTCATTAGACTATAAGTCATGCGCATCGTCTCGTCCGGTTTCAGCTTTTCTTCGCCAATGGGCGTCAATTTACCGGAAAGACGAATAAGCGGAGGAGAACCTGCCGTAATATGCAAGTCAGAAGCTCCTCGTTGAACCATTTCAGAAAGCAAATCTTGAATATTGTATGCCATGCTAAAGAATATAACTTAAATCACGGCATTTTTTACATTGAATTTCCGCTTTTTTCATAAAAAACACTATTTTAAGGCTACAAAATGGAACACAAGCCCCTTTTAAGCGCCATCATCTGTAGCATTTTCCTTGCAGCCTGCGGACAAGGCTCCTTTCAAGCCGTTCCTCAAAAAATCGCCGATTTTAAGGGGCACTTGGTCAACGGAGAAATTTCCAGCTATCAGATCGAAAAGGGAAAGGCGACGCTCGTCGTCCTCACCGCCTCATGGTGCCCCGGTTGCAGAAACGAACTTCCGCACCTCAAGAAACTGGACAACGAATTCAGCGAAAAGGGGTTCAAGATCTTACTCATTAGCGAGGACGACTCTCCCCGAATCGCGGCACGATACAACAAGGCAAGCGGAATCACCTGGACAACATTCCATTGGAATTACGATATCATGAACACTCTCGGCAACCCGGGGGTCATTCCCGTAAGTTACCTTATAAACGCACAGGACAGCATTGTCAAGGTCAATGTCGGCGAATTCAGCGAAAAAGAAATGAGATCGCTCATCGGGAAATTAGTCAATAGTCCTTAGCAACCAGAAGACTTCATTTATGCGATTATGCTTGGAAAGAGAACGACATCCGAAATTTTCTCTTTGTCCATCGCAAGCATAAACAACCGGTCTAGACCGAGCGCCACACCGGAGCAGGCGGGCATTCCCGATTCAAGCGCGGCGAGGAAATGCTCATCTACCTGCGGAAGGGGTTTACCCATGCGACGGCGAATATCGAGATCGTCCGCAAAACGGCGACGTTGTTCCGCCGCATCGGTCAATTCCGTATACCCATTGCAGAGTTCCACCCGGTCTACGAAAAGTTCAAAACGACGAGCCCAGGTGTGCCCCTCTTCATCCACGTAGGTCTGCGCCAAGGCTGCCTGCGACTGCGGATAATCCAAAATGAATTCAGGCCCGTTCTTTGCAAGTGCCGGTTCAACGGCAAAGACCATCAGGTAGTCCCACCAGTCTTCGCGAGACATGGCCGTACCATCTGCCGGAAGCGGAATGTCGCGAGCAGTACAGGCCGCAGCAAATTCGTCATCCGAAGCCATCAACGGATCCACGCCCGCATAATTTCTAAAAGCATTGATCCAGCGCGTACGCCGAGCATGGATAGGACGTCCAATGACTTCAGAAACGAGCTCCTCGACTTCTTCCATCAGTTTTTCCTGCGGCATGCCAATGCGGTACCATTCCACCATGCTGAATTCATTGTTATGATGGGCACCGAACTCGTCCTTACGGAAGGACTTCGTTATCTGGAAAATATCTCCGAAGCCAGCAGCAAGCAGACGCTTCATGTGGAATTCGGGACTCGTCATCATATAGCGATTCCCTTCGACCTCGAAATAGTCCAGCTGAGGATCGGTCCCCCCAGCATTGGACAAAACTGGCGTTTCCACTTCGAGAACATCTCGCTGCACAAAGAACTGACGAACCTTGTTCATCAACGCCTGGCGACGAACCCACGAATCCCTATCGCAAGTCGGCCGGAAATTTTCCTGTTTCAACGACATCTCTCCAAGTAGATTTAGTTTGCCGGAGCCGCTTCGATCACGCAACGAACCGCCAAGGAGAATTTTTTGTCCACTGGAATCGTAGAAACTTCTTTATCGGTACTGAACATGGAACGTGCAATTCCGCGGCCATCCCCCACATCCTTGCTCGTCCAGAAATAGGCACCTTCTCCCTGAATTACCGAAATGCCATTCTTGTTCGCATAGCCCCCGAACATCGCCGTAAAGGCAAAATCATCGCTACCATTGCTACGGAGCTTTTCGGCTGCGGTATTTGCACCACCGGCATAAATTTCAAGCAGCTTCCAGTCATCATCCGTTGCTAAGCGAGTTCCTTCGGGGCAAGCCTCGAGAGCGGCTTCCTGCGTATAAAGACGACCATACACCTTACAATTGTCCTCTTCGCGATCATAGCACATTGATTTTTCTTCAATGGCGTAATTCAAATTCTGGACAAACCAGCGAGTACCATTGATTTCCTTGACCTTGTAGGTCTGACCATCGCGATTGTCAACAAAGGTTTCAAACACGGGGCAACGCGTTTCAAACTGCTTGGACGCCAACATGGAATCCACGGCAGGCTGCCAAGAAGCGCAGAAACGGAAAAGTTCTCCACCGGGAAGCGCCGTCGAATCAGCCTTATGCTTGTCTGCCCAGCGATTGACATAGGAGAGATTCACGACCTCGGAATCTGGGATTGAAAGGACCTTCGCATTACTCTGCATCATCAATGAATACTGTTCGGCAGTCGTTTTCTGCGTTTTCCAGTATCCCTCAAGCAAGCCCTTGCGAATCTTCTCATACAGCGGAGACGGCATCGTCACCTTAATCGTCGTATCCACAAAATGTTCCGGATTCGATTCGCAAGTTTCCAGATGCAAGGAATCCTTCGTGTTGAGAGCCCGCTCCAAGCATTCCTCAGTGCAGGCTTCGCGAGCTTTCCCTTTCTTCTTAGGACAGGGGACCCACAAGCTTGTATCGACAGGCACCTTGACGGGTTTTGCATAAGCCTTTGTCTTCAAGGCAACCTTTATCACCTTTCCCAAGGTTTCCAGAGCCTTCACATTGCCCGTTTCACCTTCCATCAGCAAATACGAGACAACTTCGGTACACGCATCCATAGCCTTCGCATTGGCACAAACCTTGGTCCCATATCCATAGGAAAACTGCGACGGGCAATTGGAAAACGATTCATAGGGCATGGCCTTGAAGACTTTTTCGTAGACCTTGACCGCATCGTCTGCAGAGAGCTTGCCACAGTATATCTGATCGATTTCTCCCTTCTTGACGATTTTCTGAGCAGTCGCCACATCACCAGCATCAATGGCATCGCGAAGATCCGGCTGGGCATAGGCAGTAGCCGCACCCAAAGCAAGAACTCCCACAAACAATACACCTCTAAGAATTTTCATTGTAACCCTCATTGAATTTTCCCGCGACAAATATAGAAATTTCTAAATTTACAGACATGATAGATGCAGAAAAAATCCGTAGCGAATTCCCGATGCTTGTCGCAGGCGATAAGGACGCAAAGCCGCTTGCCTTCCTCGACAGCACCGCCACCACGCAAAAGCCCGCCTGCGTGATCGACGCAATGGACGAATTTTACCGCGAACACTACAGTTCCGTAAAGCGCGGTGTATACCGTTTGAGTGCCCGCACTACCGAAGCATTTGAGAAGACTCGCAAGAACATCGCAAAATTCATTAACGCAAAGACTGAAGACGAAATCGTGTTCACCCGCGGCACCACCGAAAGCATCAATCTGGTGGCGTGGAGTTACGGTCGCAAGTTATTCGAAGCGGGCGACGAAATTTTGATTAGCGGTCTGGAGCACCATGCAAACATCGTAAGCTGGCAGCTTGTCGCCGAAATGAAGGGCGCGAAAATCAAGGTGATTCCCGTTTTGGACAACGGCGATCTGGATTTGGCAGCACTTCCCGGGTTGTTGAATGCGCGAACCAAAATGGTGGCCGTCACCCACGTGAGCAATTCCGTTGGCACAGTGAACCCGATTGCCGAAATTATCGCGACCGTTCGCGCCGCCGCACCCCAAGCGAAAGTTTTAATTGACGCCGCCCAGAGTTCGAGCCACATCAAGATTGACGTGCAAAAGCTGGACTGCGATTTTCTCGCCTTCAGCGGCCACAAGATGTACGGTCCCACAGGCGTAGGCGTGCTTTATGGCAAGTACGAAGTTCTCGACAGCATGCCCCCCTGGCATGGTGGCGGCGAGATGATCAAGAACGTGACCTTCGAAAAGACGACGTACGCCGACGTTCCCGCGCGCTTCGAGGCAGGCACGCCCATGATTGCCGAAGTCATCGGCCTCGGCAAGGCCATCGAATGGATTAATGAAGTCGGCATCGAGAACATCCGCAAGCACGAAGAAGAAATCACGAACTACGCGCTGGAACAGCTTGCGCAAATCCCGCAGGTAAAAATCTTCGGGAACCCGAAGGAACGCGGGGCCCTTATCAGCGTAACCCTCGACGGCATCGCCGTAAGCGACGCCGCCATGATTCTCGACGAAGAGAACGTTGCAGTTCGCAGCGGGCACCACTGCGCCCAACCTGTGATGGACCGCTTCGGCGTCGACGCCACGCTTCGACTCAGTTTCGGCGCGTACACCCTGAAGCGCGACATCGACCGCTTTGTCGCAGGCATCAAGCGCGTTCTCCGACTCTTCGGCTAACCGGGACTCGTATGGGAATCGAGAAAGGCATCTTTAACCGCACATCGCTCCTGCTCGGAGACGACGTGATGGGCAACATCTACCAGAAGCGCGTCATCATATTCGGTCTCGGCGGAGTCGGCAGCTGGTGCGCCGAAAGCCTGGTGCGTTCCGGCATCAAGGAACTCGTACTCGTTGATTCAGACCGCGTGTGCGTCACCAACGTGAACCGCCAACTGATGGCCACCACGAAAACCGTGGGGCAAGTCAAGGTGGACGTGCTGAAAAATCGCCTACTCGAAATCAACCCGCACGCCAATATCGTAGCACTCCAAGACATCTACGAAGAAGCGAATACGGACAAATTCCAACTGGACACATTCGACTACATCATCGATGCCATCGACAGCCTCGAAAACAAGATGCAGCTGTTGTGGCACGCCACGCGCACCAAGGCCACAGTTTTCTCTTCGATGGGAGCAGCCCTCAAGATGGACCCCACGCGAATCAAGGTCGCCGAATTCTGGAAAGTCGCCGGTTGCCCGCTGGCCCGCGCCCTGCGCGACAAGTTCAAGAAAAAGAAAATGGCTCTCAAGAAAAAAGTGCTATGCGTCTACAGCGACGAACTCCTGAAAAACCGCGGCAAGAATTCTTCTTGCGGAACGGACGCCTGCATGTGCCCCAAGGTGCGCCACGAAAGGAGCGAAGCCGAACTCCGGAATGCAAGCCTAGTCGATCACGAATGGTGCAGCAGCAAGGCGCAAATCAACGGCACCATGGCACACTCCACCGCCATTTTCGGATTCATGATTGCGGGCCTCGTGATGCAGGACATCTACAAGAAGGCCTTAGCAAGCGCCGAGTAAAAAGCTAAAATTCCGGCATGCTGAAATCGCCGTAAAGTTCACGGCCATCAAACACCCAGACCACCATCTTTTTGCCATCCAGGAATTCCGAACGGTCCTTGAACAAGGTCGGGCCCAAGTTTCCGCCACCAATACGGCTGCGGGTAAAAGTCTTTATCCCTGTCGCCTGCGCAATGTATGCGCCAATATTGGAAGAACTGTTCCAACCAAAATCGGCATTGCTATCGCCAATTACCACAATGGGAGCATCCTTGGATCCACGGTAGCGTTTACCTTCTGCATCCACGGTCTTTAACACGCGCACATCGTAATCCGGGTAAGAATTGTACTTCAAGTGATAAAGATTCCCGGTACCGGGAACAACCGTATCGCGCAGGAACCATTCTTCCCTCGGAACATCCAAGTCCATTTCGTTGATGGAATCGGCTATCATCTGGGCAAGAACCTGCCGGCCTGCGCTAGTATAGTGGCTTTCGTACGCTTCGAACATGGGCGTTTCCTCATTCTTTTCGAGAAACTCCTCTACCGCATCGACAACGACAACACCTTCGTCTTGCAACGCATCTACCCATTCTTCATATTGCGGGGCAACGATACCACCCGACAATTCTTCTGAATAATGTTCCGCCTCAATTTGCAATTTATCTGGAACAGGCACCACCACCAACTTGATACCGCGCGCTTCCAAGGAATCATTGAAAGCGACAAAGGGCTTCAAATTGTCTTTCCAATCCGCCACCAGATTGACAAGACTTTCCTGCAGAAAAATCCAGTCGCCTTCACCACTTACCGCACAGCGGGCCTCTTTCAGCTGTCCGCCACACTTTTCAATATCGGATTCAATCTGTTCCTGAACTTCCAACGGGATAAGCGGACGAGTAGAAAGGTAGACCATGGCAAGCGCAACAGCCGCCACTCCAAATCCAAAAATAAAACCCAAATGTTTCCTAAAAAACATGACTAAGCCAAATTTAAAAAAAATCCCCGCCCGAAGGCAGGGAAAATTTAAGGACTATTACTAGAGATCCTGCTCCTTCGAACCTAACTCTACTAAGGCAACAAGTTGCCAAGTATCGTATATCGACTTCGATCCTAACGGATCTCGCTCAGGATGACACAACTAATAAATAAACGGACATTTGGGCTTCCACCTTCGACGCTCGGCTGATGCTGTTTAATAAATAAACGGACATTTGGCCGCACACCTGCGACGTGCGGCCGATGCTGTTTATTAATAAATAAACAGCATCTCCCTATACTTCGGCAGAGGCCACATTTCGTCGGGGACGACCTTTTCGAGGCCATCGACAACCTTGCGCAAAGCGGCCATCGCATCGAGAATACCTTCGTGCAGGCCGTTCAGGCTTTCTTCCATGGTAGCGATGGCGGCACTCAGGTTCTTGACGCCTTCGCCGAGAGACTTCACGTAGGCATCGACGCCGGGGAAGCCCTGGTTCAAAGCCATTTCGTTGGTCTTGAGGGCGCTGGAGTAAGCCTCGACGACCTTCGGCAAGATGATGTTTTTGGCCATGTCGCGGCAGACTTCGCCTTCGATGTGGATGCGCTTGTGGAAATCTTCGACGTTGATTTCGTAGCGGGATTCCATTTCGCGGCGGTTCATGACGCCATACTTTTCGAACAACTGAATATTTTCTTCCTTGGTGAGGGCCTTGAGGGCTTCCACGGAGGTGCGGATATTCGGGAGGCCACGGCGCTCAGCTTCGGCAATCCATTCGTCGGTATAGCCGTTGCCGTTGAAAATCACACGCTTGTGTTCCTTCACGATCTTTTGCAGAATCTTCTGCAGGCCCGTGTGGAAGTTCTTTTCGTCGAGCTTTTCGAGCTGTTCCGAAATCATGTCGAAAGCTTCGGCCACGATGGTGTTCAGAACCACGTTCGGTTCAGAACAACTCTGGCTGGAACCCGGAGCGCGGAATTCGAACTTGTTGCCGGTGAAGGCGAACGGAGAAGTTCTGTTGCGGTCGGTGGCATCGCGCGGGAGGGCCGGGAGCATGTCGGCACCGATGCGGAGCGCGCCAGCTTGCTTGCTGGACTTGGGCACGCCTTGTTCAATCTGTTCGATGACATCCATGAGCTGGTCGCCGAGGAACATGGAGACGATCGCCGGAGGAGCTTCGTTTGCACCGAGGCGGTGATCGTTGCCGGCGCCAGCAGTCGTCATGCGGAGCAAGTCAGCATGGGTGTCGACGGCATAAATGATGGCGCAGAGCGTGGTGAGGAACACGGCGTTCTGGTGCGGGTCCTTACCCGGATTAAGCAGGTTGCCCTTACCGTAAGACACGGACCAGTTGTTGTGTTTGCCGGAACCGTTCACGCCGGCGAAAGGCTTTTCGTGCAGCAGGCACACGAGACCATTCTTGTCGGCCACGTTGCGGAGCACTTCCATAATCATCATGTTGTGGTCGCAAGCGAGGTTCACTTCTTCGAACATCGGGGCGAGTTCGAACTGGGCAGGCGCCACTTCGTTGTGGCGGGTCTTGGCCGGAATGCCGAGCTTCCAGAGTTCGATTTCCACTTCGTTCATGAAGTTGAGAATTCGAGCCGGGATGCTACCGAAGTAGTGGTCATCCATCTGTTGGTGCTTCGCGGGTGCGGCACCGAACAGCGTGCGGCCAGCCTGGTACAGGTCCGGGCGTTGCAGGTAGAAACGCTTGTCAATGAGGAAGTATTCCTGTTCGGCACCGAGCGTGACCGTCGTCTTCTTCGGGCCCGCCTTGAAGCAGGTCATAAGGCGGCGGGTAGACTTGGAAAGGGCTTGCAAACTGCGCAGAAGCGGAGTCTTCTTGTCGAGCGCTTCTCCGGTGTAGCTGCAGAATGCAGTCGGGATGCAGAGCGTTGCACCATTGCCGTGACGCTTGATGAACGCCGGGCTGGTCGGATCCCAGGCGGTATAGCCGCGGGCCTCGAACGTGGAACGGAGTCCGCCGCTCGGGAAAGACGATGCATCGGGTTCGCCGACAATCAAGTTCTTGCCGCTAAAGGCCATGATGGCGCGGCAACCGTCGGGTTCAAGGAAGGAGTCATGCTTTTCGGCAGTGGAACCGGTGAGCGGCTGGAACCAGTGCGTAAAGTGCGTGGCACCGCGGTCCATCGCCCACTTCTTCATGGCGTGGGCCACATCGCCTGCGATACTCGGATCGAGGGCGGCACCTTCGTTAATGGTTGCAATCAGCTTTTCGCAGACATCCTTGGGCAAGTATTCGCGCATGGCGTTGATGTTGAACACATCTTCGCCGTAGAAATCCACATTCACCGGACCGGCCGGCTTGACGGGCGCGGTAGGGGCCTTTGCGATTTCGTTGATGGTCTTTTTGCGGTAGCTTACGCTCATTTTGAACCTCTTCTAAAGTGTCATCCTGAGCGAAACGAAGTGTAGTCGAAGGATCTCAGAATGAATTTTTCAATTTATGGAAGGAAATTAGGAATAAAAACGAGGGTTGGCACCCAAATTTTACAGGTTTCGAAACAAAATATTTTACAATATTGTAAAATTAAGGTATATTATTACATTATTGTAAAACTAGTAAGGCGTTGTATGAGCTAAGGGAGATCCTTCGACTCCGAGGCTACGCCCCTACGCTCAGGATGACAAATTGAACGAAGCTGAAGAAATAGAGAAGCTGAAAGCGGAGATCCGCGAGCTGCGCAACATTATCGACGAAAAGCCCGGCAAAATGGTCGGCAACAGCGGCGAAATGCGCGAGGTCTACAAGCAAATTAAGAAGTGCGCCAAGAACGACGCACAGGTGCTTATCTACGGCAACGACGGCACGGGCAAGGAACTCACCGCCCACACCATCGCAGAACTTTCCGCCCGCAAGGAACATCCGTTCGTCGTAATGGGTTGCACAAACTTGAGCGAAGGATTCGGAAACCCGGCAAACACTTTTGAAAGCGAACTTTTTGGCTACGAGCGCGGCGCATTCATCGGCGCAAACAGCCGCCACCTGGGCAAGGCCGAAATCGCAAACGGCGGCACGCTATTCCTGGACGATGTCTCGGCGCTGAGCCCGAAGAACCAGGAAATTCTGCTGCGGTTCATGCAAGACCAGAGCTTTTACCGCCAAGGGGGCAACATCCACCTGCATAGCGACGTGCGTCTGATTGCAGCTTCTAGCCGCGACCTCGAAAGCCTAATGCAGCAAAAACTTTTTCGCGAAGACTTGTTCTACCGTCTGAATATCGTGCAGATAACGCTCCCCGACCTAGCGCAGCGCAAGAGCGACATTCTACTTTTGGCGGAGCATTTTATTTCGCAAGTGAACCTCAAGTACGGCACACACGTGGTGCGACTCTCGACACCCGCAATCGACATGCTCATGAGTTACCACTGGCCCGGCAACGTGCAAGAGCTTGAAAACTGCATCGAGCGCGCAGCCCTCGCCACCAGCGACGACTGCATCCATTCGCACAACTTGCCGCCCACCTTGCAGACCGACGAATCGGCCCGCAAGCCCATGCTCCCGAACAAGATTGCGCCGCTCTCAACGCTCATGGACACCTACGAAAAAGAAATCCTGAGCGAGGCCTTAAAAAGAAACGGCGGCAACATGTCTGCTGCCGCGCGCGATTTAAGTATTTCGCCGAGAGTCATGCACTACAAGGTGCACCGGTTGGGCATCAACATTACTTGATGTTCACCTGCACCGCTTCGCGGCCCACGCGAACCATGTAGCTGCCGGACTTCGAAACATCCACACGCTGCGAGCCGTTCGACACGATACCGCTACGGACAACGCGCCCACCCATGTCAATCACAGCAAAGCGTGAACCTACCTGTGCATCGACGATGTCAAACGAGCGGGAATCGACAACCACATCGAAGCTAAGCTTCAGTTCCGTGAACACAGCCGTATAGACGCCATTCTCGACTTTCCATTCCGTGAATGCGTAGGTTTTCTTGCCCTTGGTGTAATTCTTCACAACGACGCTTTCCAGGGCACGGGCAATCACCGTATCGGCACGGTCCGTGTAGATGACTTCGATTTCGCCCGTCTTTCCATTGACATTGTAGCGCACCGTCTTCTGGAACAGCGGATAAAGGCTCTTGTTGCCATAATCCGTCTCAAGCATCGCCTTGACATGTTCGCCACGGCCCTTGGTCTTTGTGTACCAGCCCTTGAACTTCCATGATGTATCGGACTTCATGACCGCCTTGGGCAACTTGGTCACTTCGCCAAAGCGGTAGCCATCGAACTTCTTGGTCAGTTCGGCACCTTCGGGCAGATGGAAGTTTATCTTGAACACCAGCTCGCCCTTCACGAACACCGGTTCGTAGTAGTCGGTCTTCTCGTTTTTCTTCCAGCCGATGAGCGTATGGGCAGAAGTAGGGCCTTCCACCTTGATCGGCGGCAAATGTTTTTTCAGAGCATCGTTTATCTTTTGGTTGATCTGGGACTCCGTATCTTTTGAGCGGATATCGACATGGATCGTATCCGCATCGCCATCGCCGTACTTGACAACGATCGTTTCCACAAGCAGGACGCCCTTGAAGTCCGGTTCGTAGATTCCCGTACTCGGATCATGCTTCCAGTCCAGTACATAGGACGAATCGCCATCGGATTCCTTGCTCGGAAGAGGTATTCCCATACCTTCAAGAGTCTCGTTGATCTTCTGGACAATCTCCTTGTGGATATCCGTCACGTGGACAACCACTTCGGTAAGGCGTTCAGGATCATCCTGATACTTCACCTTGATGGTATCCAGCTTGACAGACGCATCAAAGTTCGCTTCGTACATGCCCGTTCCGGGGTTCAGCTTCCATCCGTCAAAGTCGTAGGTAGAATCTTCGTCTTCAGCCTTGGTCGGAAGCGGAATAGGCGGCACATGGCCCGCGAGAGCATCGTTGATCTTTTCGCTGACCAACGAGTCAGAATCGGAATCACCCACCACCACATGGAGCGTATCGCCGGCATCGTTATAAGACACCACCACGACAGGCGGGGTGATGGTCAGGGAACCGTCGGTCACGTCGAATGTCACGCTGAAATTGCCATTCTTGTTTGCAAACTTCGCTGCAGAAAGTCCCATCGCATAGGTTCCGCTCTTGGTCTTCCGGATTACGGTATCGCCGCTGAAGGTAACGTCTCCCACAGAGTAAAGGGCGTTGTCGACAGAGATGTCGTAACCGGACACCACCTGTTCTTCGCCGTTATAGGCGTAGGTACCGCTGCGTCCGGCAACAGTTACCGTCACGGGGGCCTTTGTCACCGTGAGCGTTCCATAGACAGGGGCGGCTATCGTATAGTTCTTGGACGTATCGGTTCCGGCAATTAGCTTATAGGTGAAGTCGTTGCTGCTAGAGCCAACATCGGTCTGCGAACCGGTAACCGTAAAGTAGGCACCTTCGTTCGGGGCAAAGCCGTCGCCGCCCACAGTCACCGTCGGGGCCGTAAGAGTCTCTCCATCGTATACCTTGGAAAGAGTCGCCGAGGTCAGCGAGACGCTGCGCTTGGTAATCGTGAGCTTACCCTTCACAATATTCACATTGTAGTTCGGATTCGCGGTGTAACTTGCCGAAATCGCATTGGCATAGGAACCCGCATTCTTGTCCGCAAGGTTGGTGCGGAAATAGGTCACCGAGCCAAGATCGTTTTCGTTGACAAGTCCCGTTACATTACCGCTGAACACCGGATCGGCATCGCCATACTGCTTCGACACATTTACAACGGTAATAGTCGCCGAGGCCTTGGTCACCGTCAGGGTACCAAGGTTTTCCGTAACGGCATAGTTCGAAAGCGAAGCGGTTCCTCCACTAATCGTATAGGAGTTCGCCTTGGAGCCAACGACCGTCTGGCTTGCCGTCGTAAATGTGAGCGTCTCTCCGTTGACAAGACCCGTCGCGGTCGCCGGAGCCATGAGCGGAGTACCGTCATAAACCTTTGATGCACTTGGAGTCGTAATGGTCAGCGGAGCCTTGGTCACTGTAAGTGTACCCGCGACCTTGTTGATTGCATAGTTGGCCGTAACATCAGTACCGCTATTGGTAACCTTGACTGTCTTCACCATATTGGTAACAGAACCTACATTCGTAATGGAGACGTCATTCATCGTTACAGACAGCACATCTCCCGAACTCAACGATGTCGCACATTCTGGACAGGTGTAATTCGCATTAACCAACACAGAGCCATCGTATACCTTGGATTCACTTGCGGCTATCACCGTGATGATTGGCAATGCCGTAATCGTTATTTTTGCAGTCGTCGTTGGCTCTCCGGTATAGTTCGGGTTAGAAGCCTTGATATTGATCGTGTATGTGCCCGGCGTCGTCGGCATAGTCAATTCGCTCAAGCTTTCTTTCCACACGTCGCCATCTCCGTCAACCTGGTACCTGAAAGTCGTCGTGCCACTAGCCGCCGTACTCGTCGGAGTTCCCTGAATCGATCCGCCGACCGGCACATTTTCGTCAGCCAATTTAATGGTGAACGAGCCATTCTTCGGGTTAATCGTAAGACCCGTAGACGGTGGCGTTATCGAAGTCACATTGTAGTTTGCCGTCACGTCATGGCCGTCGGCGTCCAGAATTTTCACATCGGCAGGAGCGGTCATCACAGCCGGATAAGAACCAGCGTCCGTCGCAGTAATTTCGTAACCCACATTATGGGTATGTCCAGACAGCAGACCCGTAGGAGTAGCCTTGCTTTCAACATGGATTTCACTTCCCGTATAGGTCTTTGTGACATCCTTACCTTCAAAGCTTACATTCCTAGGAGTAACCGTCACCGAGCCGCTTTCCTGGTAGACGACATTGAAGCTTGTTGTCACCGTATCACCCGTCGCATTGTCCGTAATGACGAAGCCCACAATTTTAGCTTCAATCGGACCATCATTCACATTCTTGATAGAATCCGTCACAGCAACAGCCTTGTATCCACTCGGAACACCCGATACCGTCACCTTGGCACCACAACTCTTGCCATTGTACTCGCAGGACTTTGCTTCGACCTTGACCGTCACCGTTTTCTGAGTCCACTTCGCATAGAAATCCTTGTTGCCATAAGGAGACTTCGCTTCTAGCTTCGTGACCTTGCTTCCGCCAAAGTCTTCCGCAGCATACCAACCGCCAAAATCGTAGCCAACCTTAGTCGGATTCTTCAGGTTAACCGCAGCCGTATTCAGATTGTAAGACACGGGGTTATCCACATGGTTGACGCCTCCATCCAGATGGTATGTAACAGTATATTCTGTAACAGCCCAGTGCGGATAAAGAACGATAGGAGCATCCGTGGAATAGAGCGCTCCCAGCTCATAAACCTTGGCACCATCGTTTTGGGTTGCCCATCCGTCTTGAGTATACCCGGCTGCTGTAAAGACCGCCCCCTGCAAGGTCAAGTCGACACCATGAATCTTTTCGGTTTCAAAACCATAGTCCTGGCTCTTGGAGCCTCCATTGTACACAACCTTATAGGTCTTGACAGCCCACTTCGCATAGAGCGTCTTGTCACCCGTAGAGCCTTGCGTAATCTGTGCCGCCTTGTTCGTATAAGCTCCATCATAGAACCAGCCCTTAAACTCGTAGCCTTCCTTGACCGGAGCCTTCAAAACGATAGACGACGTTTCTATCGTGTAGGAGGACGGGTTATCCGCATCATTCGTTCCGCCACCCAAGTTATAAAGAATCTTATATACAACAGGAGTCCATTTTGCATACAAAGTCACATTTTCCGTCACTTCGCTCTTGAAGTTATAAACATTCTTGCAAGCTGCTTCCTTGTACCAACCTCCAAAGACATAGCCTTCGGCAGTCGGCGCGGCGGGAGCATCCACAGCATCGCCATCCGAAACAACCACTGCGGCAGGAGCCTCGCCGTGACCATTCATGTTAAAGGACACGGTAAACTGGGGATAAAGAGTCCAGCGCGCATAGAAGGTCGCATCACCAGCCGCCACCCCGAAGGATTCAATCTTGCCACCATTCTTAGAAGTGGACCAACCATCGAAATAATACTTCTGCTTGCCCACCGTAAACACCGTCGGCAAGTCACTCAAGTCTATTCCGTCTGTCGTAATGGTTTCGCCTTCAACAACCTGTTTCGAGACCTTCTCGGCACCATCGCCGGTGTTGTGGTCGAATGTCACCGTGTAGACAACCTGGTCGCGCCATACGGCGTATACAGACTTCGTTCCATAGACATAACCCAAATCAGCATCAGCCTTTTTCGAATTTGCCTTCAACGACCATCCGAGAAAGACCTTGTTTTCATAAGTCGGAGTGGAAATTTCATCGGCAGTCAGCTTCGTTTTGTATCTCTGAACCTTGTGCATCTTGGCTCCCGCGGCAAACACACCACCATTCGCCTCAAACTTTACGACGAATACCGTTTCACCATCAGAATCCTTTGACACGCCCTGGTTTGTAATATGCTGTTCATTGGACCATACACCCGTGTCTTCACTACATGCATTGGATGTCCAAGAGCCCCCATTCAGCTTGCAGACATATTCTTCCTTATTTGCGTCACTCACTCCAATGGGAGCTTGCCCCACAACGACCGCATCGGCAACACCATCTGCCGCTACATCGGAATCATAGTAGCAGAGTTCAATGGTAACCTCCTGCGTTGCACTCTTGTCCTTACCAACAATGCCGCCAATCATGTCGTTCTGCGTATTCACAAGGCTATTGCCATCGTAAACAGACGTAAAGATCGTTCCTTTGTTCGAATAACCTGCAATACCGCCGACATAGCCATCTTCGCCGGAAGCATTTACAGAGACAACACTCAGGCAGTCAATAATCTTGCCACCCGTCAAGGTACCGACAATGCCGCCAACACCCTGTCCCTTTCCCTTAGAATAAACGACACCTGAAGCATAGCAACCTGAAACCGTGCCCCCATTGACCCAACCGACTATAGGCCCCACACTAATCTGGTTATCCTTACCGGCGCCCCCCACAAAGCCACGATCCGCATTGGCGCCCAAATGAACATTTTCCAACACGACATTCTTGACGTGACCAGAAGATCCCAAGCACCCAATGAAGCCGACATTTTGTTCGTAAGAAGGATTGATCGCACCCAGGGACAAGCTATCTATATAGACATTCGCGATCGTGACCCCATTTCCGTCAAAGATACCCGAAAACTGAGTCTCCCCCTTACCCGCCGCAATCGGGGTGAACGGGTGATTATCCAAGTCGATATACTCGGCAACCACCTTGGCATTCAGCCCAACATTTCCGCCAATCTTATTCACCGTGTCGGAGAACCACACCAAGTTGGCAGCCGATTCAATCAGGTAGAAATCCTTGTCATTGATGGTCTGCTTCTTCGCCGGAGTCCTAGTAACACCATCCCAGACGTCTGCAAACGCCAACTGAACCCCAAACACCAGGGTAAACAAGGTCATCAACCCTGTAAACATGCAAGATCTTCTTTCTTTCATCGTAAGCCTATCTCTTTATAGCCCGAAACAAGAAAAGTACCGCATACCTTTCTCCCAATATCAAAATAATTAAAATTTCTTTACAACGAACAAATTTTAGACAATTTTCTCCTTTTGACGATTTTTTACTTATTTTTACAAAGGGAAGCCTTATTTTGGGAGTATTTCGTAATACCATGACGACGATACAGAAGTTATTGACCATCGCAAGCCTTGCTGCAGTGGCCGTGTTTGCACAAGCACAGCCCGCCGATTCCGCAAGTGCCGCCATTGATTCTTCGCAGACAGCCGTTTCGGACCAGACAAGTGTACCAGCCGATTCAGCGACATCGAACGCTACGACTTCAGATACGACAGCAGCAATCCAGGATTCAATCGCTACCGATTCCACAGTCGCCGCAGCCGCCGATTCCGCCGCACCCAAGAAGCCGCGGAACAAGATTACCTACGAAGAATACCTCGCAAAAACAAAGCGCAACGCCAAGAAACGCTCCAAGACGCTTCACCACGGCCTCACACTCGCCGACGCCTCTTACAACGACAAGAGCTACGGTCACATGCACCATGACGTCGACTGGGGAACGGGAATTGGCATGTACTACTTCTACAGGCGCTATTTCGGCAACTACCTGGGCATTCAGGGAAGAGCGGGCGCCCTTTACAGGTATTCCCGCTGGAACTTTGACTACAGCTCCACCGACGGAAAGACTGATGCCGGCGAAAAATACACACTAGTCCATAACATTGATCGCAAATACCACAACTTCGCCCTCGACATGCCACTCACAGGCAAATTCGGCTACCACATCAAAGGAACCACAACTTACTTGTATACAGGTCTTACCCTTGGTCTCACTAAACCCATTTACGAAATGGTCGATACCGAAAACAGACTCTATTTATACACTAAGGACAAGAAGCTCCAAAAGGAACTTGAGCTGATCGAAGCCGAAGGCAAGAACCCCTTCCCGGTTTACGAAAGTCACCAAACCAAGAAATTCTTCTATATGGACGACTGGGAATTCAACAGCTGGATTGGTCTCGGCATTGAAAGCAGGCTTGTTTCTATCGAATTCCAGATGTTCGCCATCGGTGGAACATCGCAGAATACCAACCACCGATACAACCACATCGGTCACGACAGCCACCCGACCTGGCGCGTATTCCTGGACTTTAGCATTAGGTAGAGAGGTTCATCATGTACCAGAAATTTATGTTGAAATCAGCTATCGTAACGCTTTTCGCCCTGGCTTCTTTCCAGTTGATGGCCTGCGGCGACAACCCCATGGATGTGGAAAACGAGAAGCAACCCACCGTTTCGTTTGATCTAGACGCAACATTTGACTCTCTCGACGCACAGCGCGCAAATGTCGACAACTACACTTGCTACCAGGAAACAAAACTATTCGTCAAGGACAGCAAGAAACGCTGCGACAATTTCTTGAATTTGTTCGGAAAGGGCAGCGACACGGACACCGTTCTTGACGTAAAGACCATCATCAAGATGGTCAAGGACGAAGACAACTACGACAACAAGGGTAGGTTCATCGGCAAGAATGAAGACCCGAAAATCAACTACCTGCTTATGAACAAGATGCTGGGCATTACGCTCACCAGCTACAAGCAGACAGTCAAGTCTATCAGCGAAGACGAGGACATTGGTGATCCCGAAATCCGATTCCTAGTCAAGTCCTACATCAACCTAGAGCCGTCCGAATACGACCCGTACTCCGCCATTGCGCTGGACACGCTCGATGTCAAGGAATGGAAAGGCAAGAAGAAGGTTGCAGTCCAGCTGCCCCGCGGCATCGACGCCATTGAAATCTGCCCCATTCTCCGCGACAAGAACGAACACGACGACTATTACGACGACGAGGACCTTCTGGACCAGTCCCTTTGCGTATCCGTCAAAAATCTCGGATGGGTTGCAGAAAACTCGGAGAAGTCTGTTACAAGCGAAGGCGAAAAGGCGAAAATTACTTGGAGCTGGTTCATCTACCAGGCGGATTAACCCGAATTTCCGCTAAATATTAAATGTTTTGCTTTGCAGCGGCTGCCTTGGCAGCCGCTTCGCGCATGCGCTTGCGTGCGCGAGAACCGGGGCGGTTCTTGCCGATAGTCCGGCGACCTTCCTGGTGCATGACATTTCCAAGACTTTCACGATTCGCATTTTGAACGCTTCCGCCATTCTGTGCGGGGCGCTTTTCGTGTTTCTGCTTGTTCTGCGCCTTGGGCGCGGACTGCTGCGGTGCAGAGCCCTGCTGCTCAGGCTTCAAGCCGTTTCGGCTTTCGCGCCTGTCACTATGGCGGGAATCATGCGGATTGCCCCGGCGCGGGAACCCGCGGCCACGGGCATTGCGCATCTCGCTTTCGGGAGTTTCCTTCTGCGGCGGCGGAAGCTTTTCGAAAATCGCCTTGTCGCCTTCGGGGATGCTGATTCGGGTCAGCTTTTCGATAGCGCGCAGGTCCTGTTCTTCATCAGGGGCGCAGAAGGAGATGGCGATGCCGTCCTTGCCTGCGCGGGCCGTGCGTCCGATGCGGTGCACGAAGGTTTCCGGGACATCGGGCAAGTCGTAGTTGAACACGTGCGACACGTCGTCCACATCGATTCCGCGGGCAGCGATATCCGTTGCAACGAGCACGCGGATCTGTTCGCACTTGAAGTTGCCCAAGGCCTCCTGCCTGCGGTTCTGGCTCTTGTTGCCATGAATGGCAGCACACTTGATGCCCGCCTTTTCAAGCACGCGGGTTATCTTGTCGGCGCCATGCTTGGTGCGGCTGAACACAAGCACCTTCTTCATTTCGGGGTGCGCAAGCAACAGTTCCTTAAGAAGAGCCCCCTTGCGGCGCTTGTCGATGCGGTAAAGTTCCTGATGGATGCGTTCAATCGGCGTGCTCTGCGGAGCCACCTCGACCCTCACCGGATTCGGGCGCAGAATGGTTGCGGCAAGCTTCGTGATGTCTTCGGGCATGGTCGCGCTGAAGAACAGATTCTGGCGGTTCTGCGGCAGCAGCGCCACCACCTTGCGGATATCGTGGATGAATCCCATGTCGAGCATGCGGTCAGCTTCGTCGAGCACGAAGAACTCGAGGGCCTTGAGCGAAACCGCCTTCTGATTGATGAGATCGAGCAGGCGACCCGGCGTTGCCACCAAAACGTCTACGCCGCGAATCAAGTTGCGTTTCTGGCTGACATCGCTAACGCCACCGAAAATGCATGCCGTCGAAATCGCCGTAAACTGGGCATACTGCTTGAAGCATTCCTCCACCTGAATAGCGAGTTCGCGAGTCGGGAGTAAGATGAGTGCACGGCACGTCTTGGGAGCACGGAACTTCCCTGAATCAAGCAGGCGTTGCAGAATCGGGAGCGCAAAAGCAGCCGTCTTGCCCGTTCCTGTCTGAGCGATTCCCAACAGGTCCTTGCCTTCCAAGAGGCTTGGGATAGACCGTTCCTGAATCGGTGTTGGAGTTTCATAGCCAACGGCACGAACCGCTCGCTGCAGGGGATTTGCCAAGGGAAGTTCTGAAAATAGCATATTGGGGGCAAATCTAGAAAAAACTTGCGCTACTTTCTCTCAAACTCTAGAATGTCGGCCTGCAAGGTGACATCGTCCGGGAAGTAGCCCAGGGCGGCACGCAGCAAGCGCAAGGCTTCGTCATCGCGCTTTTGAGCATGGGCATCGTAGGCCATGTTCTTGTAGCCGAAAACGGCTTCGGCGTTACCCTGCTTTGCGGCAAGCTCGTAGGCGGATTCGGCGCGGTCGAGGAATTTGGCGTCGTAAGCTAGGTTCCCGAGGAAGATGGCGGCATCGCTAAAGTCGGGCTTGATTTGAGTGAGATTGTTGAGCACATCCATCGCCACGAAGGGTTTGTTGTCTTCGGCGAGAACATCGGCGAGTTTGTACATGGTCGCCGGATCATCAGGACGAACTCCCAATGCTTCGCGGTAGGCGGCAGCACTTTCTTCGTACTGTTTGTTCAGACGGTAAACATCACCCAGGTAAACCAAGAAGTCGATTTCTTCGGGGTGGGCGGCATAGCCTTCGCGGATCACGGCAACGGCGCGTTCAAAATCGTTGAGCGAGATGTTCGCTTCGGAAAGCTGGTACACGATACTGATATCTTCTTTGTCGAGCTGGTACGCCTTTTCAATGGCACGCAAGGCGCCGACCGCGTCGCCGGTTTTACTGTAGGCTTCGCCTAAGTAAAGCCAACCGGAAACATTTTCCGGTTCCAGTTTCAACGCGCGGTGATACGCCGCCACGCATTCCGGATACTGCTTGAGTCTAAAATACACGCTCGCCATGTTGAAGAGTGCTGGCGAAAACGCTCCGTTCGAAAAGTCGATTGCCTTGCGGTAAGTGGCGGCGGCTTCGGGCAACTTTTCTAGCTGGTAATAGCTGTTCGCGATGTTGAAACTGGTCGCGACGGGGTCCGCGCCGCGAGATTCCGCCTTGCGGTAAAGCGTAATGGCCTGCTTGAATTTTCCATCGCGGTAAAGGGCATTCGCACGTTCCATCAAATCATACGCGGACTGCGCTGCGAAAGCAGGTATTGCGAAGAGTAAGGCGACTAGCAAGGAACCGCGGGCAACGAGACTACGAGAATTATAGGCAGTGAGATGCCCACGCAAGCCTCGTCTCAATTCATAAAAAATATTTATCAATTTGAACAAATTCATAAATTCCATTGGATCCTTCGACTACGTCACTTCGTGACTCCGCTCAGGATGACACCATACATTACTTTCCATTCCACATTACACACTACACATCGCATCAGTCCCTAAACTTCACTTCGAACGGTTGTTCCATGCCACAGAAGGGCACCGCCTTGCCCGCCTTTTCTGCAGGGCTAAACGTCATGCGCCCAAGAGCCTCTCGACCGGCCTGCGCAAGGCCAGAGCCTGCAGGCGATTCTTCAAGGACCTTGATGTCGTACGCCTTGCCGCTGACATCGACGCAAAAACTGAGTCGGAGCGTCGCATCGATTTCGTTGTCGCGAATCTTGGGCGGCACCTGGAAATTCGCCATGCTGCGGCTTTCGGGTTTCTTGTCCACATCGCCTTTATCGGTTGAAAGCGCGCCGCCACGGAAATCGGCCACCAAGTCGCGGCTGACGGCTGCGCCACCGTTACCTGAGGCAGCCCCCAAGTTCATCGCAAAGCGCGGACCCGCCTTGGGCGAGCGGGAATTCGACTTCATGCGATTCGGCTTGCGTGCGGGCTTTTTCTTTTCCACCTTTTTCTCGACTTCGTCTACTTTCTTGATTGCGATTTCGGTCTTGTTGTATTTCTTTTCGTGAAACACCTTGCCGCTCAAGAACAAGTTGGCCATCGTCACCGAGAACACGAGAAGCATACTCGCGAGAACCGCCGCGAGCAAAATGCTAAAACGCTTAAATAATTTCTTTAACAATCTTAACATTACAAAGTCCTAGATCCTTCGACGCGCTACGCTTGCTCAGGATGACACTACGTGTCACTCCGCCTGAGCCGCGATCGAGACCTTTTTTACTCCAGCCAAGTTGCACATGTCAATCACCTGCACCAACACGCCCGTTTCAGCCCCCTTGTCGGCAATCACCACCGCCTCGCGATCCGGAGCCTTTGCAAGCGACTGCTTCAAGATATCCTGCAAGCTCGCAAGATCTACTTGGCGTTCATTCATGTGAATCGTGCCTTCGCGGGTAATGGCAATCAGCAAGTTCTCTTTTTCGAGCTGGCTTGCAGACTGTGCCTGCGGCTTAGTCACGTCGACACCCGTTTCACGCGTAAACGAAGACGTCACCACAAAGAAAATGAGCAAGATGAACACGATATCCATCAGCGGGCCCATTTCGATGCCCATGTCTTTTTGCTTTCTTCTCGGTAAGTTGAATTCCATAATAAATCCTTCGTCCTTGGATTGCTTCGTCGCTTCGCGCCTCGCAATGACGTATTAGCCTTCAGCCTTTTCCACAAAATAGTTTTCAATCACAGTCGCGCCGAGTTCCATCTTCTGGCGCAAAATTTCAACACGTTCATCCAGGCGCTGTTTCAAGAGCGTAAGCGGGAATGCGACAAGCAAGCCACTCTGCGTTGAGATTAACGCTTCAGAAATTCCATCGGCCATGAGCACCGGGTTCTGGTTTCCGTAAAGCGTAATCACTTCGAAGGTCGAGACCATGCCCGTCACGGTTCCAAGGAGTCCCAGGAGCGGTGCTGCCGAGGCCATCACCGACACAATGTGGTTTCCTTGCTCCATGTAGCGTACCGTCTTGGCGAGGCGCACTTGCATATAGTCGCGGAATCCTTCGGGATTTTCCTTTGCCACATCAATCGCATAGCTCAATTCGCGACCCAAAAGTCCGCCACGCTTGCGGAGCCTGCGTAATGCCTTCTCGACGCTCGGGGGTTCGGCATTCTTTTCGTATTCTTCGTTACCGCCGTTCAAGTCAAGACGCATGCGCTTGATGACCCTGTGGATGTCGGCACGGAAGAAGTCACTCCCGATACGGAACCAGCTCGAAAACAGGAAGTAGAATCCGATAACGCCTGCCAAGAGAATCGGGAGCATGACCACGCCACCCGCCTGGTAAGTGTTCTGCAGAGATTCCAGGAATATGTAATGCGTATTGCTCATAGATTGCTTCGCTCGCAATGACGTTTATTGTTTCGTCCGCAATGACGTTTAATCCTTCTTCCCGAAAATTCTGTTCAACAGCGAGGTACTCTGCACATACATTTCGCTCGTAACCTTTTCAATCTTTTCGCTCAAAAGGCCATGCAAAATCATCACCGGAATGGCAATCACAAGGCCCGTTTCCGTAGTCACCAAGGCTTCGGAAATACCGCCAGCCAAAACGCGGGCGTCGTTCGTACCGACTTCGGTAATCACGGTAAAGAGCGTAATGATACCGGTCACCGTTCCGAGCAAGCCAAGCAGCGGGGCAATCGCCCCCATGGCAGCCAAGAGGCCCATGCGGCGTTCCAATTTCGGCTGTTCACGCAACATCGCTTCTTGCAGCGAGCGTTCGGCATCTTCACGCTTGTCGCGGGCGCGGTTCAGCACCGCAAAAAGCACCAGCGAAAGGCTCGTTTCCTTTTTCAGGCAAAGGTTTGCGGCATCTTCGTAGCGGGATTCCTTCACGAGTGCATTCAACTTTTTGAGGAAGCGGCGGCCCAAATGTCCGCGAAAAGTCAGCACCAAGAAACGTTCCAGGCAAAGGAGCAACGCAAAAATCGCCACCAACATGAGCGGGTACATCACGATGCCGCCCTTCTTGAAGAACTCCTTGAACTTTTCGGTCATCGTGAGTTCCTTGGTGTCGGTAATCGCATTCTTGATGGCCTTATTCTGGAGCACATCCAGCGGAATCACGACCGTCGGCGTCGCATTTTCGCCAGCGGAACCGGCCTGCACCACGGCCTGCTTCACGTTTCCGGCCATTTCGGGCGGGAGCGTCGCATTCCATTCGAACACCTTGCCCTGCAAGGCGCCAGAGCGCAGCAATGCCTGCACGTCACCGTTATCTTGTGCGACTTCGCCGAGAAACACGGTACCCAGGCGCAAGCGGTTCACGTTCACATCGGGGCGGCTCCCCACCTGCGAAGTTTCGCGGCCATAGAACTGCGTATAAGTTAGTTCATGGCGAATCAGCAAATCGTCCATGTAGCTCTGCACCGCACCAATCGTATTCGGCGTCGCCTTTTCGGCTTCGTTAGAGGCTTGCTTCAGGCGAATCAGGCGACCGTTCATGCCCACCGGGTAATCGCCCATGGCATCGCCAAGCGTCTTGTCAATCGAAAGTTTCACCTGCGTATTCAACGCATCGTAGGCAGATTCTTCGGACTGCGCACGCTCTTCGGCTTCTTCGGTCAGGCTCTTGCTTGCCGCCACTTCTTCGCTCACGCGGCCAAGATCGGTCGAGAGCTTGGAATAGCGGGCATCCAGTTCGCGCGAGGCGGCCTGATGTTCTTCGGTCAACTGGGATTCGGCATAACGCTTGCGCCAGTGTTCGGCTTCAAGCTTTTCAAGTGAATCCGCCTTCTGCAGGCGAATGCGGGTCAAAGTTTCTACTTCGCGCTGCAAGTTGCGAACTTCTTCAGTCTGCAGGGAATCCTTGATTCGTGCCTGGTCTTCGGCAGAAGCCTTGCTTTCGCCCGAGCCAGACCACGGCCATGCAAAAGCGGAGGAGGCCGAGAGGAAAAGGATTGACGCAAACAAAAATGCTCTAGATCCTTCGACTGCGCCCTGACGGGCTTCTCCACAAAGTGGATAACTCAACTTTAGAACTAAAGTTCTTAGTTTCGTATAGCTCAGGATGACACCATTACACATTTTCACATTAAACATTATCTTTCACCCCCCACCACAGAAAGGCTTACGGGCAGCTTCACGACCTGAGGCGGCTTTTTCGCCTGCTTCACGTCGAGCGCGAGCTTTACCGCAGCACGTTCTTCCAAATTCAAGTCTTCGTTCCATTCGTAAACAATCTTGCCGTCCACCATCTTGCGAACAAGTACGCCGAATACGGTACCGTTATCGTCGCTGTAAACCATCCACTGGTTACCAATGCGCAGAATCGCCGCATTAATGAGTTCGCCGTCTTTACGGGTCAGCGGGCTGTTGATGATTGCCACTTCATCGCCGAACTTGGTTTCTTCGGCAACGAGCGACTTGAGGCGAGAAAAGGCTTCTTCTTCGCTCGCGTTACCGCTTTCGATATCGCGGGTAAGCGATTTGACGCGGTCAAGCCTGCTTTCGCGTTCCCACGGGAGCGTCTGCGCGACTTGCGCCTCTAAACGCTTGCTAATGCCAGCGAGTTCTTCGCGCAGGGCCTTGCGCTTGGCGGCTACATTGTCGCTCTTGTTTTTGGCGCGGGCCTGCTTGCCACGCTCTGTCTGGAGTTCGGCGGCCACGTTCTTGATTTTCGCATTCAAGGTATCGATTTCGCTACGACGGCGTTCCGTGTCGGCCTTGTAGCGGGCCTGCAGAGTCTTGTAGCGAGAATCGTCCGCCTTGAGCATCGAATCGGTCGAGGCAATCTGGCGGTTCAATTTCTGGATTTCAGAATTCAGCTTGTCTTTTTCGAGCTTCAAGTCGCGAATTTCAGCATCGCGGTCGGCAAACGCCACCCCCGAAAGAGTCATTATCAAAAAAGTAATAGGCAATAATTTCATTTTCTTCATAATAATTTCGCAATTGATTGGATATCAAAATATATAATTAGAACACTTGAACATGTAAACAATGTCACTCGGATCAATAATTTATTCACATTCCATTAGACCATCACGCTCCTTACACCAGTTTTCGCAGGCCGGCAATTTTGAACGGGAATAGCGGCATATATTCTGGACCTGCTTAAGAATAATACTGGACTTCTGCTCTTCAAGGTAATAGCGACTCACAAATGCGGACAGGCACTGCTCATAGGAAAAATCCCAATTCCGATCAGCGCACCAGTTCCACAGGTAATCCTTGCAACTATTTTCTTCTTTAGACACAATACATTGCTGATACATGCCGTAACAATCGGCAATCTTGTTGTTTTCAAAATTACTGGCGACACAGTAACGTTTCAATCCATCGGCATAAGCCTCGGATTTATCCTTTTCGCTAATGGAATCGGGCAAGAATAGCGACCATTTCGTAGTATCGAGCATCATGGCGGCCTTGACATTTGACGGATAGCAGGTTTTGAGATTTCGGTTAAAAATCGAATCCCTGTAATATTCGATAGCATGTTCATTAGCCGCAAGCAATCCATATAGATCTATTTCTTCAGCAGGCATTCCTGAGCAGGCCACATCCTGATAAAGGCGACATCCGCGGGTTTCCCAGCTTTTATCATCCATTCCGCCCGTATAGTCACAATTAGACCATGCAATATGATCCATACTCACGCCATCGCCGACAATGGTCAAGCTAATCCTCGTTTTCGCCATTCCGCTAAACACGCCTATGCCATTTTCGATATTGGATTCTGGAATAATGCGCGAATCGTTCACGGATTCCTTCACCTTGTCTATATAATCAATATAGGCAGCATCCGTCGCATAAAAATCCACAGAGATATCCCCCAACGGCATCATCATGTTCATTAGGTAAAGCGTATCGAGCACATTGAAACCTGCCACCCAGCGATTCATCGTATATCCAAGATTCTGCATTCTTTCTAGAGGGTCATGCATAGAAATACCCCTATACCCCAACGAATCTTCTTCCATCAATCCCGAAAGCATATCATTGAAAGTCGTCTTTACCGACTCTCCATTGTTGATATCATAATTCAATACCGAAACCACTCCGCGGACAGTCTTGTCATAGTCCATGGCGCATTTCACGAATTCCATGTCCATCGGGAATTCCAGAAATTTTATCTTAAATTTCTTTGCAGCATCGTATTCCGTCCATTCATACGATCCATCCTGCAAAGGAACATTCAGTCCCTTGACCCTCACTGGATTCGGAATATTCGCCACCGCCTTGAATTTGGACTGCACCCTGTTACCCAAGCTATCCCATTCAAAATAGGCCTGCATCGTATATGACTCACCAGAAATACCCCAAAAGTTTCCACTACGGAAGCAATTCGGCCTGGAACCGTCCGAATAGAGGCTTATCGTCGTATCTACTTCACGGTCGACCCTATTCCCATAGAGAAAGCGTCCATTCACCGTGACCAGGGCACTGTCATAGAAAGCGAACCTTTCTGCCGAAGATTCATCCAATTCATAGACTTTCGAAAAACAGATGTTCGCCTCGTCATCGGCAAGGATATAACCATAGGTATAGATACCCGTATAAATATCCCGCTCTTCGGGATAATACTCCCATGGTCCATGAAAATCGCACGCTGCAAGCAAAAAAGCCCCCAGTAGCGTACATGACACAAAAGTTCTCTTTCGACTAGAAGTAGTACTCATAATTCAGCATGATTGGCAAAAAGGGAAACTGCGAAATAGAAGTCTTCTCTGGCGGGTTCTTACTGGTATCATAGAATGTGTAGAACATGTTGTCGTGATCAGTCAAATTGATTATTGTCCAGCTGAAATTCCACTTATTCTCGCGACCGATATCGATTGCCTTGACATCAACTCTAAAATAATCGGTCTGTCGGCCCGCATTGCGGCTACCCGGTATGACCACGATATCATCGGTAAATTCCTGGCGCCCGATTTCCTGAGACACATAGTAACCCTTGTATTCATTAATTGGCATGCCCGCCGAATATTTCAACATTAGGGACGACCGGAAATAGCGACCTTTCTTCTCGTGTTTCCAGAGAGCATTTTCGTCGCCCTTCCAGTTGATTCCCGCATCAAATTTGATTGCATAGGGCTGGTGCCAGCTTGGGAAATACGCCTTGGTTCCATCATTGGTTTTCGCGACGCTAATGCTCTGGCTCCAGTTGATGCCACCAAACCACCAACCTTTATCTTTGCGCAGCGAAAGTTCGTAACCAAAAGAATAGCCTTCCGCAGTTCCGAATTGATCCGCTAGAACCATGTCATTCGACGTAGCCTCGTCATTGGTATCGAGTTGCGTCACGAATGTATTCAGGTTACTTTGCGTCTTGTAGTATACACCTACGGTCGCATCGTAATCTTCCATGATCCCACGCTGGCTATATTCGGCAGCAAATAGCCACGAAGAGGCAGGATCAATATGGCGGCCAGTCGTCGTTGTCGTTGCCGGATAATAAAATTCATTCAGGGTTTCTTGGTCGGTATAGACCAACGCATTCAGATACTGCAGATAGTACCCCCCGTAAAACTCAATAGTCCTGGTATCGTCCAGATTCACAGTCAGCGAGGCACGAGGTTCGACACCGAAATGTTCCGCCGCGGTCTGATAGTTAAAACGCAAGCCATATTGCAACAGGTAATCAGGAGCAAACTTCCAGGCATCCTGCACATATCCCACATGGTGAAACGGTTTCTGGATATCAGCAGCACTGATTGTCGCCATCTGCTCCTGATACCTTTCGTAGTCATACTCAAGTTCATAGCCCATTGTGATAGTATGATTCGAAATACCTCGGTAGCTCAGCCACTGCTTTCCGCTAAAAGTGTAAAGAAACATTTCAATCGACATAAGATCGCTAATCTTCATCGTCTGATAGAACTCGCTGAAAGCCAAGGTGGCATTGTATTCCCAGTCACCATTTATGCGGTGCATGATATTAATCGGAATTGCAACATTACCCCAATCCATATAGAGGGGGTCGAAACTCAATCGGTCCTTACCCACGTAGAAACTAAACTTCATACGCGTATCCTGCGTAAAGTTGTACATGAAGGTACCCTGCACGTCCGTAAATTCGTAATCTAGCGCAAGGTCGATAATATCGAGGGCATTCATCAAATCCAGCATGTAGCCGATGTAGGTGGTTCGACCCGCCACCACCCAGCGGGCAGGGCCCTGATGGCCTTCGGTGTGGAGCTGGGCCGCAAAGGTGCTGATCTTGATGCTCGACTTGCTGAACCATTCGTCAACGGCATCCTGACCACCTGCGCGGCCATCCATCTTGAGCACCGAACTCAGACGGTTACCGTACTGCGCCGGGAATCCGCTCTTGTAGAATTGCACGTCATCGATGCCTTCGACCAGGAAAGTGCTGAACAGCCCAAAGAAATGCACCGGCGAATAAACGACCGCGTTGTCGAACAGGAACAGGTTCTGGTCGGCAGCGCCCCCGCGCACGTAAATCTTGGAACTGAAATCGGAACTCGCGACCACGCCCGGGAGCGCCTGGATGCTCTTGATGACATCGGCTTCGGCAAGGCCTGGCATGCGCTTGATGGACTTCGCGGACACCACGGATTCGCCGGGTTTACGCTTGGGGCGCTTACGCAACTGCACCACGACCTTCTTGAGCTCGGTGACCTTCTCGTTGCCGCCCGCAGCAA
This sequence comes from uncultured Fibrobacter sp., assembly GCF_937877005.1. GTDB lineage: Bacteria > Fibrobacterota > Fibrobacteria > Fibrobacterales > Fibrobacteraceae > Fibrobacter. Next base: position 36,963 of record NZ_CALEFV010000019.1, read on the forward strand.
GGAGAGCATCGACGTCGACGTCTTTATTCGCGGAATCTTGTGCCAAAGTATCTTTTGCAAGCGAGTCGGGACGTTGCGGGGCGTCCCCACCCCCGCTAGAAGGGGTAGCGGATGCCGTGTCAGCGGCAGCAGCGAGGGGAAGGCCTTCCCCTTCTACTATAGAATCGGGTTCTGCAAAAGCCTCGCCCAGTGCCTGTGAGAAACTGCGTTCTGCGCCAACGTACTTGAGTTCGTAGCATTTTTCTTTTTCGGCACCCGCTGTGTCCGAATTCGTGACGCACACATTCCAAAGGGTATCTTCGGGGAGCACCACGCTGAAAGGGGTGCCAACAGTTGTCTGCAAGGCTTCGCCCGATTCGAGAATTTCAACATTCAGTTTCTCGCCCGCGGCAAAAGAGGAATCCTGTACGATTCCGTTAAAAGTAATTCCTTGGGGTGCAAGCGAATCGGGCACAGGTTCTTGTGCCACGGCGGCTACACTGAACATAGCCAGTAACAAAGCAAAAATTTCAATATAGCGTCTCAAAAAAATTCTCGCATTCAAATTAAAAATAGCAAATAGGAATACCTATTTGCTGTTGTAACACTATAAGGAGCAAAAAGTGTCACTTCTTTTTTTAGAACCTTCCCACGGTAATGCCCGAGTAGAATCCGGGCCAGAAACGACCTTTATGCTTTTCGCTGCCGAAGTCGTCGTGGTAGTTGTTCCAAGGTTTTGGCCAGAGTTTGTCCGCATAGCCCAGGGTTACAAGGTTCAGTGAGCCGCCAACCGCAAGGCCAACACCCGGGAACAGCTTGTGCACAAAGCCTAGACGCAGGCGGTGGTGGTAATTCCAATCCCTTTCGCCACTGAACGAAAAATCATCATAGGCATTCAGGAGCATGTATTCCAGTTCAAAATGGTTACCGTACTTGCCGAACTGCGTACCGATTCCGTAGCCGCTTTCGTAGCGATCTTCAAAGTGCTTGAAGCCATTACCCTTTTCGAAAGGGCGAGCCCATTCAAAAGCAGTGTAGAAATAGGCCGTACCCAAGTGGAGCGAAAGACCCAGAGCACCCATTTCGTTAAGGGTGGTCGATGCCGACCATACGCCGTTACCCACCACGCTAACAAAGCCCACCGGAGTCTTTTCACATTCCACGCAAACATTCACAAAGCCCACCTGACGGCCCTTGGACTTGGGCGCTACATTCACGTATCCCACCTGGGTTCCACCTTCCCAAGCCGCCACATTCACAAAGCCCACGCCTACGCGGGTATTGACCGCCACGTTCGTAAAGCCGACTTGAACATCATTGTCTTTTGCCACATTTACAAAGCCCACTTGCACATCGGCGTCCTTGGCGACATCCACAAAGCCCACCTGCACGCCAGAGCCCACGCTCGCATTCACAAAACCGACATGGGTCTTGCTGTATTCCGAAGCGTTCACAAAGCCAAGCTGCAAGTAGCGCATGGTATCGAGAGCGGCATTCACAAAACCAATCTGCGCCGCTTCGGAACTTTCCGACGCCCAGTTGATATAGGACAGCTGCAAACCATCGACACTTTCGGCGTAGTTCACCAAGCCCGAAATCTGTGCCCCGTCAATATTTTCGTTTGCGATATTCAAGAGGCCCGTCACCTGGATGCCACGCATATCCTTGTCGGCGCTGTTCACAAACAGGCTCACCTGCGAACCGACCATGTAGTCTTTCGTCTTGGTCGCAAAGAGGCCCAGCTGCACGCCCTTGCGCGGTTCCTTGTCGCGGTCGTAAAAGTCAAAAGTCGTGCGGGAAATGCCGTTGCGGTCCAAGGAATCCAGCGAGCACTTTGCCGCATCGCCACCAGCACAAGACCGTTCGCTCTTGATCTCGCCACGGAGAGCCGTCTTTTCGACAGTGACCGTATTGAACTGCTTTTTGGAAAGTCGCGCACGGTTGTTGTCATAAAGCGTAATCGAGGCTTCCTTGAATTCGGCAGGCCGCTCCATGCGAACGCTATACTTGCCGGCAGGGAACCCAAGACTCATGGCGCGGCCGGACTTCTTGTAGAGTTCGGCGACCAGTTCGCCCCTTTCGTCGCGAATGAACAGGTGACCGTCCACATTTTCGTCCAATTCAAGGCCTGCGCTCGTGCTGCGCAAATCGGTCATCACCACGTCACCGGTGCCCGCCAAGTTCATGTCGCGGCTGGGGTGCTGGGCGCCACCCATGGTGGCTTCGGTCTTCTGGAGAGTTTCATTGAAGGCGAACTGGTAGGCTTCGGAAAGCGTCACCTTGCCGTCGCCGCTTGCATCGCCTGCGCCGCGGAGGCCACTCACCAGCGAATGCGTGAAGAACGAACCCTTCAGCTTGTCGCTTTCCTGGCTAGATTCATCTTGCGTGCTGCTCGTGATAAAGGCGTAGCCTTTCATGTCGCTGCTCTTGTCCACCATGAACGCAGGGACAGCGACACCGCCCTTCGCACGCGTAATGGCGCCCGAGCCGCACGCATCAATCACCGCAATCTTTACATCGGCATTGAGCGCATCAATGCGCTTGCGGAATTCCTTCCAGCTGTAAATTTCTTCACCGAGGCGAAGTCCCTTCTCGTCGGCATGTCCGCTGTAGTACACCAGCACTTCTTCGCGGGAATTGTCCGCCACATTCGCCGATTTTCTGGATTCCCTAGCCGAAACAAGCTTCTTGTCGAGCATGTCCAGCTGCTTCTGCAGTTCCGAAACGCTCGGCTCCGTCACCCGGTACACATTCTGCCTTGCAACGCCTCCCATCTGCGAAAGCACATTGGCGAATGCGCGGGCATCACTTTCGGCATAGCGCAGTACCGGGCGGCCCTTGCCGCCGTTGTTCGCGCTCACCGCAAACACGTAACGGTTAATCGAGATTTCGCCGGAATTCGTAGCGGCATGCACATTGCTCGCTGCAGCCAAAATCGCCACCAGACACACCAGGCAAAGCACCGCCGATCCCGACAAAAAATCGCAGAATAGAATTTTACCCAAAAACTTTTTCATCTTCTCCCCCTTACTTTTCCACCTTGCGAAGCGTCAAGTGCTCCTGGCGCACCCCCTTCCTCTTGAACGCAGCGTCAATATCGTTTGCATCGATCGAAAATTCTTCGTCCGATGTGAGCAAGTAGAATGTTTCAAACTTCGGCGCATTGTCAAGCCTGTAGGCAAACGGAAGCGTCGTCATCTTGCCCGGGACAAGTTCAATGGCGCGGTTCTCGTCGGCCATGTGCATTGTAACGGTACCGTTGCCGTCCAAGCTGAAAAGCATCCCGAAGCACTTTTCCGGCACCGAGTAGCGCAACTGGATTTCGTCGCCTTCGCGCGCCTCGTCCAAATTCGACATCTGCACGGCGCTATCGGCAGTCTTCTTCCACACTTCGATGCGGACGCCCAGCCCCTTGATGCGCGTATCGGCAACTTCCGGAGCGGCACCTTCGCCTGCCATAGCCACTTCCATCGTAGCATCGGGGCTATCGTAGGTCGAAACATTGCGGTTCAAGGCCACCATCAGAAAAACACCCACCGCGACAACCAAGGCGGCCGCCACCTTGAGCCACAAGGTACCAAGTCCGGCATGTTCCTCACCGCACGCTCCCGTGCGATCCACGGATTCTTCCAGCTTCGATTCCAGCCCCGCAAACGGATTCTCCGCGAGAATGCGGGCATTCTCTTCACGCATCGCCCTCACGCGGGCGGCAAAGATTTCATCTTCCGCTTCGCGCTTCTGCAAGGCAGACATTTCTTCTTCGCTCAGTTCCCCGAGCAGGTAGCGCTCCACCTTCAAATCGGAAATTTTATTGACAGCAGTCATCTTTCAACCTCCAGATTTTTGACTTTCGCCTGCAGGGTACGCAAACGCTTACGCACGCCACTCACCGAAAGTCCAACAGTCTCCGCAGTCTCTTCCAGGGTCATGCCATCCACATAGTGGAGGACCGCTATCGTCCTGGTCGATTCCTGCTCCTTGGAAAAAATCCTTGCCAATATCCCACCGGCTTCACGTCCGCCGTCTTCTTCGGCACAGGCAATGCTCAAAAGCAAATCGCTCGTATCGACATCGAGACCGCGGCGCTTCTTGTCGCGGATGCGGTTCAGGCAGAGCCTGGTCGCCGTATTCCACAGCAAGCTGGACGGCTGCGCCAAATCCAGCGAGTCGAGACGCTCGTATATGCGCAAAAAAACATTCTGCAACATATCCTTCGCTTCGTCTTCATCCTTAAGCAAAAAGACACAACGGCGGTAAACCATCGGGGCATAAGCCTCGTAAAGTTTCGAAAAAGCCATGTGGTTAAGGAGATTTTTCCCGTTCATACCATTGTAACACTTGTCGAGGTCAAAAGTGTTACCGCAAATTTAGATAAAAAGCCAATCTCAGTCTGTATACAGGACAAGACCTTACTCTGTATACAAAAAACCCCCGAATCACTTCGGGAGTTTTCTGCCTTTAAGAGAGAATTACTTTTTCTTAGCAGGTTTTGCTGCAGGCTTCTTCTCCACGGCCGGAGCCGTTTCCGTTGCAGGCTTTTCGACAGCAGGAGCGGGTTCCGGTGCAGGGGGCACCTGAGCGGTACTGTCAATCGCAGGAACTTCTGCAAAAACCTTAAGAAGCTCCACTTCGAATACGAGCATCGCATTCGAAGGAATCATCGGCGGCACACCGGCTTCGCCGTAAGCGAGAGCACTCGGGATCCAGGCCTTTACTTTGTCGCCCTCCTTGAGCACCAGAAGCAAGTCCTGCCAACCCTCAATAACAGCATTCACCGGGAATTCAAGCGGTTCACCGCGTTTCACACTGTTGTCAAACTCCGTTCCATCGAGAAGCGAACCCACATAATGCACCTGTACCCGTTCGGAAATCTTGGGGCTAATCCCCGTTCCAGCCTTCAGGACACGATACTGCACACCCTTGGTCGTCATCTTGATTGTAGAATCCATAGCGTTCTTGGCAAGCACCTGAGCCTGTTCATCCAGCGCCTTCTGGGCCTTCATCTTTTCTTCGGCCTCCTTCTGCTTCTGCATCTGCAGCAACAAATCCTGAAGTGCCGACTGCGAGGCAGAATCGTTCATGAGAACTTCGCGGCTAGAATCCACCTGGTCCTTAATAGCTTCCATAAGCACCGGAATATTCAAGGGAACATTAATATTAGCGACAGCCTTGCCGAGATCCATGCCCAACGCGTAGCTATACCGATCCGTAGGGTTCGTCAGGTCCGCCTTGACGGGCGCTGCAGCAGGGGCCACCGCCACCGTATCGCTAGGAGCAGGAGCCGCTGTAGGTTCTACCGCAGGTTTTTGGCTTCCACCGCAGGCAACAAATATCCCACAAACGGCAAACCCAAGAGAAAAACCGGCAATTTTCTTCATATAAGTCCTTGATTATTAGTGATTTAAACCACACTAAACATACAAAATTCACTCTAGGAACATTGAGAGAACACTTTTTGGGAACACCAAAAACAGTTCAGAAACCGCCTTTTTTTCCCGTCAGTTTTCCAAAAACATTGTTTTTCGCTAAAAAAACGCACTTTTATCCAAATTGAGCATTGCGATTAGGGGCTCTTGACGTAACTAGAACTTTACAAATAGGGTTGCACGAACGAGACAATGTTTCTAAATTTACACACAAGAGAGAGAAATAAGGAAAAAGTATGAATTATCGTTTTCAAAATATGATAAATTCTGCCTCCGCGAACAAGCAGGAGTTCGACACCTCCATCAACGGTGTCCGTGAAAGCCTTGACGAAATGGTCGGTTCGCAGATTTCGCCCACTGTGGCACCTAACCCGGCAAAGACCGGTTGGTTGAAAGGATCCCTTTCCTACCCATGGGTTTTCGTCTGCTCCCTGGTGCCGAGTTTTAAGGATCTCTTCTAAAGTTTTTTCCATACAGAACACTTAATGACACCCCGCCCGGCGGGGTGTTTTTTTATTTAGCGAACCTTTTATTGCTATCTTTGGCGAAAAAACGGAGACCTTTATGGCAGCACTCATCCTCGATGGCAAAGCTCTTGCCAAGACCACGGAAGAAGAACTCAGCGTCCGCGTGGCAAAGCTCAAGGAAAAGACCGGCAAGACCCCGATTCTCGCCACCATCCTCGTCGGAGATGATCCCGCATCGGCCACCTACGTGAAAATGAAGGGCAACGCCTGCGCCCGCGTCGGCATGGAAAGCATCCGTGTCGTAATGCCAAAGGAAACCACCACCCAGGAACTTCTCGACAAGATCCAGGAACTCAACGAAAATAACGATGTGCACGGCATCTTACTGCAGCACCCGGTTCCTCGACACATTGACGAACGCGCCGCCTTCGAAGCTATCGACGCCCGCAAGGACGTTGACGGTGTAACCTGCCTCGGTTTCGGTCGCATGGCAATGGGCGAAAAAGCTTACGGCTGCGCCACTCCCGCAGGTATCATGCGTCTCCTCAAGGCCTACAACATTCAGCTTGCCGGCAAGCACGCCGTGGTCGTGGGTCGCAGCGCCATTCTCGGTAAGCCGATGGCACTCATGCTATTGAATGCAAACTGTACCGTGACCATTTGCCACAGCAAGACCGAAAACCTCCCCGACTACATCAAGCAAGCAGATATTCTCGTAGGCGCCGTCGGCAAGCCGGAATTCATCAAGAAGGAATGGATTAAGCAGGGAGCCGTCGTCGTAGATGCCGGTTATCATCCAGGTGGAGTCGGCGACATAGAAAAGGGTCTTGAAGATATCGCATCCGCCTATACCCCGGTTCCGGGCGGCGTGGGTCCGATGACCATCAACACGCTCATCTACCAGAGCGTGGAAAGCGGAGAAAAATTCCTCGGATAACCCAGAAAAAATTAACGAAAAAGGTCCACGTATCGGCGTGGGCCTTTTTTAGCGGCGCTGGCGTTCCAGCTCGACGGCATCCGCCTCGGGCGAATTAGGCGAGAGCATACCCTTCATCATATTGCCGACAAATTCCGCCCCGACGCCGATAATCGTTCCCACCGTGGAATCATTCGAGAACTGACGACTATCCATAGAGGCAGTTGCGTCCTTTATTGCCGATTTTTCGTTTTCTTTTGGATCGGAATAGACCATCGGCCCCTTCTTCGTCCCAAGATCGACAGAATCCGCCACAGTCGCCTTTTTCTGCACTAACTGTGCCATGGCCATTCCGGCACATGCAAGCAACAATAAACCGACAAATTTCATTTACGCCCTCTAATTCAGACGCTTTCAAATATAGCAAGGAAATTTGCTAGCAGAATTCCTTCAAGAATATCTTGGCATCCATGGACTGCACTAGAGAATCGCCAAACAGCCCTGTCAGGCGTTCAAGCTCCGGATGTCCAGGTTTTTCAAACACGACCACTTTCTTGAACCGATCCCGGTGAGCAAGAAGAAACTCCAAATTATTCATGTCGGTCTTCGGGAAACCATATCCCAAGAAATAGATTTCCTCCGCATTCTTAAGATAATAATCCGCCTTGCTCCATAACAAATTGAACAAGCTTCCCCGCAAGAAGGATTCCTTCGCGTGCGCCATTGGAATATAGATGGGAGTGTCTTCGCGATAAATAGGGAAACTGCGGTCGCAGGGTTCGACCTGGCACACATTCTGAAGATCCAGCGAATCGGAAGCACCCTTGACCGCATACCAGTTTAGCGATCCGTGCAACTTGATCAAGTCAACCGTATGGGTCCGCGGCTCTCGAACCGCAGATCGGTCGGCAGGGTCTATGCGAACGCCATAATCTACCGAGACTTGCTCTGAAAGATCTTCGTCATCGGAAATAGCATTTTCGACTAGCATATCATAATTAAACGAGAGCAAAAGCGTATCGCGAACGCCTTCCCGAGGGCTATTCACGCAATTTCTCAGAAACATCCGAAGTATCTGTAGCGATTCACCCTCGATACCTTGATCGTGGCGAATGACGCTCGCAATAAAGCGCAGAAGCTCGAATCGCAGACTGGAATGATACAGACTTTCTCGCATTCCCGGGAAAATCTGCGCCGAAAGGATCGAAGTCGACAATGTTTCAATGTTCAGGTATTCAGATTGATTATTGCATAACTCTAGAAAACGCCTGCAATAGTCCCGCAGATGCGGAAATTCATCCGATATTCCAAAAGGTATAAGCTCATTCAGATCACGGAGCGTGGGCATCTGCGGACAAAAGGACTTGCTAAATCCGGAACCCAACACAAAAATGCGGCGATATGTACTAGATGCGGTTTCCATACCCCTTAATATATATTAATTAGCCGTCAGGGAACCTAAAAATTCAGCCAGCCCGTTTCAAGAGCTGTCACAGGAACAAGCCGTTTTACCTTTTTTCCGAAATCATCCGCCACGACGGCCAGGCCGCTCAAGAAATTCATCCAGCGCTTCGGTGAAAACTGCATCTTGCAAAAGTGCGTAAGGCACGGCACCACCCAGGCATCGTGCGTCGCAAAAATGTTGAATCGGGCGTCCCCTTTTTCAAGCATCATCGCAAGCAATTCTTCGGATCTTGCCGCCAGCGGATAGAAAGCCTCGCGAATACCACGTGCCTTTTGAGCAGCCTCATTTTTTAGCCATTCGCAAATACCTTCGTAAAAACCGGCGTGCAGCACCTTGGTGTATTCGCCGTAATCTTGAACAAAGTATTCCGCTAGGCAATCAAGCGGCTGCACCTGCGGTTTTTCAATACCGCGCCCCACGCCAATATTCAAAGCCGTCTCCATGCAGCGGCCTACCGGACTCGAAAAGAAACTCATGTCGCCCTCGGCAGGAATGCACTTGCCAAGCGACAAAGCCTGTTCGCGCCCGCGTTCCGTAAGGCCCACATGCGCACCGAAGTCAGGATCTTCGGGAGTAATGTGCCTGCGTTCCCCGTGACGAATCAAAAGGAATACGCGTTCGTCAGCGGCAAGGGATTCAAAAAACTGCGCAGCCGGGACAAATTCCATCTAAGCCCCGACACCGATTGCCGCAAGAACAGACGGCGAGCAAAGAACCCATATTGCATGCGCAATCGCAAAACTCAAAATGCCGAGCAGGAAACCGCAAATAATATCCGTGAGCCAATGCACGCCAAAGTACACGCGCAAAAGTCCCCATGTGAGCGGCAAGAGCATCATGATCCAGCCGTACTGCGGCACCGCATAGAACACCGCCGAGGCCACCGCCAAGTTGTTCATGGTATGGCCCGACGGAAAACTGTACTTGTCGAGCGGCGGAACTTCCGCCTTGATTTGCGGGTTCGCCGCAAATGGCCTCGGCCGCTTTGTGCTAAGCTTTACGCCTTCGTAAACAATAAGTGCGACGAGAATGGCAACAACCGCCTGAGCCAAAATCGGCCAAAACGCCGACCAGCCCAAATGCAAAAAAAGCACCACCGCAAAAACGCCCCAAATGTAGCCGTCTCCCAGACGCACATAAAACTTGAGAAACTTCGTCGTCTTCTCGGAAAAATGCCGGTTCGTCCAATACACCGACACGCGATTGTCAAACTCTGCTATTTTCTTGAACATCGGGGTAAATGTAGATTTTTCAATTGGCGACGCCACGCCAAAATTCCTATTTTATCAGCTGTTAAAACAAAAAGGATAATACAATGCGCGTACTCGTTCTTAATTGCGGCAGCTCCTCGGTCAAGTTCGCCGTTATCGACACCCAGACCAAGCAGTCCATCTCCAGCGGCCTCGTCGAAAATATCGGCGTGAACGGCCACGTAAAGGCCAAGGGCCCGGTCGGCAACATCGACTTCAATTTCGATTGCCCGACCCACGCCGAAGCCGTTGCCGAAGTGCAGAAGTTCCTCGCCGAACAGAAGCTCACCGACACCATCGAAGCCATCGGCCACCGCGTAGTGCACGGCGGCAAGTACGTCAAGAGCGAGCGCGTCACGCAGGAAGTCATCGACTACATCCGCAGCATCACGCTATTCGCCCCGCTCCACGAACCCGCACACGCCACCGGTATGGAATGCGCCACCAAGTTCTTCCCGGGCCTCCCGCAGGTCGCCGTGTTCGACACCGCCTTCCACCAGACCATGCCGCGCAAAGCCTACCTCTACGGCATTCCCTACAAGTTCTACGAAGAAGACAAGATCCGCCGCTACGGCGCACACGGCACAAGCCACCGCTTCGTGACCGGCGAAGCCGCCAAGATTCTCGGCAAAAAGCCGGAAGACTGCTGCTTCATTACCGCTCACCTCGGTAACGGTTCCAGCTGCTCCGCCATTCTGAACGGCCAGTGCGTTGACACCACCATGGGCTTTACCCCGCTGGAAGGCCTCATCATGGGTACCCGCTCCGGCTCCCTTGACCCGGCCATCCTCTTCTTCATCAGCAAAAAATACGGTTACGATATCGACCGCCTCGACAAGCTCGTGAACAAGGAATCGGGCCTCCTCGGCCTCTCCGGACTCAGCAACGACATGCGCACTTTGACGCAGGCCGCAAGCGAAGGCCACGTGGGCGCACAGATCGCCCTCGAAACTTTCGCCTACAGGCTCACCCGCGAAATCGGCGGCATCGCCATGGCACTCCCCCGCATCGACGCCCTGGTGTTCACCGGCGGTATCGGCGAGAACAGCAAGCTCGTCCGCAAGATGGCGATGGACAACCTCAAGATTCTCGGCTACCAGATCGACGAAGCCCGCAACGAGAAGAACGGCAAGGAATCCGGCCACATCATTAGCAAGGACGGCACCCCGACCGCGATGGTCGTTGCGACGAACGAGGAACTCCTCATCGCGCTGGATACTGAAGCTCTCGTTAAATAGCAGTAACCGTGAGCAACAAGCCCCATGCGTTAAGCTGGGGCGGTTGCAAGAGTGAGCGCCAACCCTGCACTTGTTTTGCTGATTCTGGCGCGAACGGTCTGAAAAGGCCCCGCTAAGCGGAGCCTTCTTTCGTTATTTTCAACGAGATCCTTCGATGCGGCGTTTTACAACGCCTTGCTCAGGATGACGAAGCAGTGCGTTACCTAATGGTCCAGGTCTGCTTGTTCACTTGCAGGATCTTTCTGCCCTGCACCTGAGCGGCAGCGTTACGCACATCGGCTTCGCTCACCGGGAGCCTGTGCTTCCACATCACGCGGCCCTGCATATCGAAGATTGCAGCCACGCCACGGTCAGCGAGGATGGCGCTCTGCCAGGAAGCCTTCGGAGCTGCGAGTACGGGAACAATCGAATTCGGATCGTTGTCCACCACGAACGTGATTCTAGTAGAAGCGGAATCGGTAGCATCCTTGGCCCAAATAAGGAACGTGTAGGCTGTCTGGGGAGCGATTACAGCACCTTCAGCCGGAGTTATAATCAGGAGGCTATCTTCCATTTCCCATTTCAGGTCTTTGTCGATGCCTGCACCCGTCACGATGGAGAATGTCAGCAGATCACCATCGGGGTCGTAAAGGTACTGGTTCAGATTAACCGAGTCAACCCAGGCTGCTTCAAGGCCCACATAGCGTGTCGCAGTCTTGGCAACTGCGGCAGGCTTGTCCTCGACACAGCTAATCATCGCGGGAATCACCAGATCCGTAGAAGCGCCCTTGGTATCGGTTGCCGTCACGATTACATCGGCTTCACCGCAGACATTCTTTGCAGAATTAATGACAAGAACACCCGAAGAGAAGGTGGGGCGAAGCAGGCTGTCAGTACTACGAGCAGAGAAAGTCAACTTCGTGACCGCATCGGCATCGTCAGCAAACCAAGACTGCACTTCGCTCTTCTGGTACCTAACTGCAACCAGGAAGTCTTCCTTGAGTGCGGCCAGGCGGTCGCCCACCGTATCAAGGACACCTTCCACAATCTGCGGAGGCTGATTCTTGTATTCCACAGTCAATGACACTGTTGCAGGAGCGGAAGTATCACCCTCCGCATTCACGATGAAGTATGTGAAGAAATCTTCGCCTTCAAAATGACCTGCATCGTAAGTGAAGGATCCATCTGTGGCCAGTTCCACGGTTCCCTGAGCGGCATCATCAAGGAGGTACGCCTTGAGGACACTTGTTCCATCGGGGTTCTTATCATTAGCAAGAACTCCCTTCGCCTTAAGCACCTTGTTCAAGGTATCCTGAACGACCTTATAGGAGTCTTCGACTGCAACCGGCTTATCCGCCACCGGATTGACCTTCACAAAGAACGCGACACTTGCCGTATCCTTGCCGTCTGCAGCGAAAAGACGCACCTTGGCAACACCATTTGCATCTGCAACGGACGAGATTTCAATTACATGGTTCAAACCTATCAAGCCGTATTCGGCCGAGACAACATCATCCGTCTTCACATTGACAGGAACGCTTGTCGAAACATAGTCTGGGTCGCTAAAGATAACGTTTTCCGTCGGGATTTTAACGACAAAGGCACCAAAGTCCTCATCCACTACAACCGTATCGCCAAGATTGCGTTCATCCGTTTCCACCATGATCAAGTCTTTGACTACCGTCACACCGATCGGGTCATCCACATTCGTAACGGTAATAGTCACCGTAGCAATGTTACTTGTCTTGACTACATAGGAGGAATCGGAGGCACGAACAACTTCGGTCAAACTATAGGTAAACACATCCGTGCCAAAGAAGTTTTCCTCGGGGGTATAAGTAAATCCGCCCGTTTCCGCATCAAAGACCAGCTCACCATGAGCTGTCGTCTCAACCAGTTCCGGAGTAAACCCGTCGCGATCGGCATCATAGTCGTTTTCGAGGAGGTTTCCCTTCAAAGACACCGTCAGCTTGGTTTCTTCCTTCGTCTCGTAGTGGTCATCCACAGCCACGGGAGCATTTTCCCTATCAACGGTCTCCACGATCACACTATAGGAAGCAGACTTCTTGCTGGGGTCTGTTGCCGTGATCGTGACAGAGGCACTTCCCTGAGGATTGGGTCCCGTAATCAAGTTCAGGATCTTGGTCTTTGCATAAAGCGAATCAGCTAGCGTCACGATTCCGGCCTGTTCACCGATAATCCCAATCTTGTAGGTCAGATCATCGCCGTCGCCATCAAAGAAAAGTTCCGTCAAGTCATACCTAAGCGTATCACCTTCATTCAGTGTCACCGTCGGATTGACCTCGGACTTATAGGGTTCCAACAGTTCCGGAGCGTAGGTAATGCAGGAATCCGCCAGCACGAAGCTCGAAATGTTCACGGTATTACTTAAAAGACCACCGGACGCCTTGGCATGAGTATTCTTGTAACTAATCTGGATTCCCAGCTGAGCGGCCGCGCTCCAGGCTACGGTCGACGAAGAAGTCCAGCCCTTCGTCAAGTCCTTAAAAGCGACAAACACGGACTTAGGACTAGCAGCTGCATCAAGGTCCATGCCATAGTAATTATTATCCTTGATGGTGCTCTGCTTGAAATCCAGGCGGAACTTGGCATCCGCCGTATAGGTCATGCACACGCCCTTGTAGGCGGAAAGACTGACCGCGACATCAGAGCACTCCCAGTTCGCATTGCAGGACTGCTTCCAGCCAATACCATACCCGGCATAAGCGTCCTTGGTCGAAGATGCGACCGTGAAGTCCAGCACCTTGGCCTCGTTCACGTTCGTCGTATCTACAGAGGAGCCGATTTTATCGGCATAGGTAAAGGAGTAGGCCGTTCCAAAAGTAGCCTCTTCGGTTGTACTCCAAACGACAGCCGACGCGGCAGCGGCGTAGCAGGACAGGGCTCCGACCGCCAAAAGAGTTAATTTTTTTGCCATAAACGCCTCATTTTTCTAATAACCTTATAAATGTATCATTTTTTTATTATCGGCAATGAGCGCAAAATCCAAAAAAGGGGGAAAACACCCCAAAAATTGTCACCCACCGAGGGAATCTAGCTCTTCGTAGCGTTCGTAGGCTCTTTCAAGCTCGGCTTCACGATCGGAAATCTCCCCCTGCAGTTCTACAATCCGGGCTGCATTGGTATAAACTTCGGGCTTCGAAAGTTCCGTCTGACGTTCGGCGATTTCGGCTTCAAGCTTTTCAATTTTTTCGGGGAGAACCGCGTATTCGCGCTCCTCATTGTAACTTCTCTTTTTTTTCTTGACTGGGGATGTTGCAGATGTCGCTGCCGGAGCCTCTTTTTCGGCGGCAATACGCGCCGCATTCGCGGCTTCCTTGTCGCGAACTTTCTTCTTCGCTTCGTAATCGCTGTAGCCTCCCACCGATTCAAACACATTTCCGCCATCCTCTATAGCGAGGATACTCGTCGCGAAGGAATCGAGGAAAGCACGGTCGTGGCTTACTACCAGTACCGTTCCCTTGTAGTCGACCAACAATTCCGCCAGAAGATCGAGCGTCTCCATATCCAAGTCATTCGTTGGTTCATCCATGACCAGGACATTGCTCGGATGGCTAAACAAACAGGCCAGTAACAAGCGGTTACGTTCTCCACCGCTCAGGGCGCTAATCGGTCCGCGTGCACGATCCGCCGAGAAAAGAAAGTCTTGCAAATAACTTAACACATGGCGTTTGACGCCATTCAAGGTAATGTAGGCCTGGCCATCGCCAATATTCTCAATAAGCGACTTGTCTTCGCGAAGCTGAGTCCGCATCTGATCGAAATAGGCTATCTGAAGATTCGCACCTAGGCGAATGTTCCCTTCCTCCGGCACAATTTCACCAAGAATCAATCTCAATAATGTCGTCTTTCCGGAACCGTTCGGTCCCACGATACCGATACGGTCCCCACGAGAAACTTCGGTCGTCACATGGCTAATCAGGGGCGCACCATCGTAAGAGTAGCTTACATCGGTGAGCCGCGCAACCAGTCGTCCGGAACGCTCCGCCTCGGTAATCTGCATATTCACGTTGCCCGTACGGCTGCGGCGGCTCGCGCGCTCTTCGCGCATCTTAATCAGAGCGCGCACGCGGCCCTCGTTGCGGGTTCGGCGAGCCTGAATTCCCTTACGGATCCACACTTCCTCCTCGGCAAGCCTCTTGTCGAACAGCTCGTTTGCCTTATCCTCTTCGGCAAGAGCCTGATCCCTGAACTGAACAAACTTGTCATAGGGGAAATCCCAGCAGCGCAACCGACCGCGATCCAAATCAAAGATTCTGTTCGCGACACGGCGCACAAAGGCGCGGTCATGACTCACGAACATCAAGGCACACGAAAGACGCGTAACTATTCCTTCAAGCCACTGGATAGCGGGAATATCCAGATGGTTCGTCGGTTCATCAAGCAAAAGCAAATCCGGCTCCGTGGCAAGCGCTCTAGCAAAAAGGACTCGCCTTTTCTGTCCGCCCGAAAGGTCATCGTACAAGGTCAAAGGATCAATCCCCGTCTTGCCAAGAACCGCCTCGGCATGGGCATCGTGGTTTCCATCATGCACCACAAGCGACATGACAACATCGCGCACCGTTCCGTCCATGTGTGCGGGAATCTCCTGGATCATCCGAGCCACCCGAAGACCAGACTTCTTGATGACCTCGCCCGATGCCTCCATTTCCCCCGTAAGCACCTTAAGTAAGGTACTCTTGCCGCAACCGTTGCGGCCAACTAGGCAAATCCGGTCAAGAGATTCTATATCAAAGCAGACATTATCAAGCAACGGAGCATTGGCTCCTATGCGCAAAAGAAGGTTCTGGGCAGAAAGAATCGGCATATGTCTATCGTCTTATTTTACAAAAAAATAAAAATTGTTATAATTAGGCATATGAAATTCGTTCCGACGTCGACACTTTTTTCATCGATCCTTCTCATAGGCGCCCTAGCAACCTCCAGCGCATTTGCGCAAGGCGTATTTGAGGGTTCCGGTGAAGTTAGCGACCCAAACTGCGTCGGTGATGGATGTGGCTACATTCCTGCAAACGAGGCCAATTCTAGCGAGACCTCCTCTACAGAATCCAACAATGCCGTCGTTGCCGACTCCAACGAAACGCAACTGGACTCCACTGTCGCCACGGCCGATAGCATTGCTGCCAAGGACACAGCAAAGGCTGTCGTCAACATCGACGAAGAAGACGATGACAGGCCAAACTTCATAAACGAGAACGCCGAAGAATATCGCGCCCGCAAGGAAGGTTTCTCCAGAGGCATTCAGTTCGGCATCCGTCTCGGAGGCGGCATCAGCACCCATTTCGGAAACGGATCCGAAAACTGGGACCTTGGCTACGAAGGAACTGGCGGTCTGATGGCCCAACTTCCGCTCGGCCCCTCCATCGGCGTTCTAACGGAACTTGATTTTACCTACCGTCACTATAGCTACGAAGAAAACGAACAATACGGTCACAACGAGGCAACCATCGACGAGTTCCTCTTCGAAATTCCCGTCATGGCACAGTACTATTTTGACGAAGACGGCCTATTCGTCGCACTCGGCATGAACCTCGGTCTAAAAATGAGTGGCGAATCCGAATTCAAGCAGGAAATCAAGACCGACGAATACAAGGACAAAGACAAGCGGCCCAACACCCTGCCGACTGTCGGCGTAGAAATCGGCGGACTGTTCGACATCGGTTACACCATCAACCGATGGCTGA
Organism: uncultured Fibrobacter sp.; assembly: GCF_937877005.1. GTDB lineage: Bacteria > Fibrobacterota > Fibrobacteria > Fibrobacterales > Fibrobacteraceae > Fibrobacter. The sequence goes on from NZ_CALEFV010000019.1 coordinate 53,388, forward strand.
TTGTCGACATAAGAGTTATACAAAATTTTACAAACCTGCTTGATCAGGACCTCATCGCAGAATCAGCGCTTACGCGCACCAAGCTCTACACAATGCACGTTACTGCCGGCATCACCCTTCTGCTGTAAAAAAAAATTTTCTACACCCTTTTTACACAGTGAATTTATTTTATAGGCGGGATTCACGTGTTCATTTATTATTATTAAACTATGAACTTTAAGAGATTGAGTGTAGTGTTGGCCACAGCTTTTGCCTTGGCCATGCCAGTAATGGCACAAGAGGCCTCCGAAGATGATGGAGAATGGGCAACCGCAGCAGATGCATCTTCCGGCAACGACGGTTCTTCTGAAAATGCAGCAGTCGAACCGGGTACATACGACGGTTCCACCGACAGCGAATTTGCAAACGATGAAGAATACGCCAGCGCCTACGCACGTTACAAGGCCGAGACGACTAAAAGGTCCGACATTAACCGCCAGCGTAACGAAGGTTTCGCCCGAGCAGTGCTCCTTGGCGTCCGCGCCCAAGCTGGCATAAACACCTTCTTCGGCGAAAACTCCGACGGCTGGAACACCGGTTTTCAGGTCGGTGGCGGTCTCATGCTCAAGATGAATTTCATGCTAAAGAATTTGAGTCTCGTTCCCGAACTCACATTCAACTATAGGCACTATACTTACGAAATGGATATGGACATCTATACCAACGAGGGTAGCATCGACATTTTCATTTTCGACATTCCTATCATTTTCCGCTACACCTTCGAAGACTACAACTTCTTCGTAGGCCTCGGCCTGAACATGGGGCTAAAGCTTAGCGGAACATCCGAATTCAAGAACGGTGCCGCCAGCGAGGCGCAGGACAATACCATTTCGACTTCCGGCATGGAAGTCGGCGGCGTATTCGACATCGGTTACATGATTACTCGATGGGTCCATGTCGACCTGCGCGTCGTCCAGTGCTTCACGAGCCTTTCCAACAAGTCCCTGATGCGCGAAGACATTTTCCTCGAATCTTCGCTCAACACGTTCTACACGACTATCGGCGTAAGCTTCCTGTTCTAATGGTCCAACGGTTATACAAAAAGAAGAACCCTCAAAGGGTTCTTTTTTTCTATTCCTCCGCGTCTCCCTGAGGAGCACTTGCCTGCATCCTCCGGAGTTTCTGGATTTCGCGTTCGATCAGCCGTTTCTCGACGGCGAAGAAATCCTCGTTCTTCTGAATGGCATTCTTGTAGATGACATCGGCGAGTTCCGGTTCGCCCGCTAGGAGCGCAATCACGATACAGTTCCGCAGGAAGATATCACCCATTTCGCCAATCTCGTAACGATCAAAGAAGTCTGCAATCAGGAGAGACGATTGCTTGTATACGCCTTCCCGTGCCGCTTCCATGATGCCGAATTCCTCGGAAAAGCTTCTCGGAAGATGTCCTGCATTCACGGCTTCGCTAACCTTAATATAGACCTCGTCCGTATCGCGGGCTTCCATCGGAATGGAGCGAATCCACTCGATATAGTTCTCGCGGAACTTCTGGAAACCGACAGACGCTTCGAGTGCGGCGAGACGCGGATTTTCAGACTGGACGGAATCTACGACTGCCGAATCAGCTTGGACCACCGTATCGGCAGCAGCCTCTTCTTCCAGTAGCTTCAAGAATGCAAGGACCGAAGTCTTCTTGAACTCGTCCCTCGGTTCGGCAAGCATCGCCTTCACTCGGGCTCCGCGACGAAGCGCATAATCCTCGGGATCAAGGTATTGCTGCCAGCACACTTCGCAGCTGTCAAACACCTGTACAATATGAGCTTCGGAATGCACGAAACGCGCTTCTTCGGCCTTATTATCGACCATCGGGATAAACAGGCTGTTAGGCTTAACGCCATCAAGGAGTGAGGCCACCATCTTGTTCGTGAAAAGGAAGTTCCTTTCGCCAAAGAATTCTGGATCTCGATGAATACGCTTGAATTCTGCCACTAACGCCGTATCCGTCGAGAAACGGCCTATACCCTTCTGCATCACGGGCTGGTCGCTTGCAATCATGATGATATCCGGTTCATCGGTCGACTTGTACAGGCTCACATACGGGAACACCGTATCGAGCGCCTTCAGGATATTTAGGAACATCAGGTCGTTAAATTCGTAGGTCTGAATCCACTGCACCCAGAGTGCACCCGGCTTCATGTAGCGACGCATCTTGGCATAGAATTCATGCGCAAAAAGTCCCGCAACGCCACTGACCCACGGATTACTCGGCACGCTAATAATCATGTCGTACTTGCGGCGATTCGTGTGGAAGAATGTCGTTGCATCATCGATAAAGATATGGATACGCGGATCATCGTAACCGCGGTAGTTCCACGGGTAGAATCCCTTGGCGAGTGTCATCATGGCTTCTTCGATTTCGACGCAGTCGAAGTCCTTGAGCAAGGGGTCGGCAAGCAGGTAGTGCGCGCCCATGCCGCTCCCGAAGCCGACCATCGCGGCGTCGTAGGGTTCCGTCTTCACGGCCATGGGCATGAACGCCGTTGCAGCCTGCGTGAGTTCGTCGCTCGAGATGGGAGCTTCGCGGTTCTTGCTCATGCTCGCGTCGGCCTTGCCGTTCGTCTTCACGTAATAATGCACCGGCGATTCGTGGAAACTGATGGTTGCCGTCTTTCCGTCGATGACCTGGATCTTTTCGTTGGGGTGCATGTTCTTGTAGCTGCGGAACACGCCCGAAGTGATGAGCGACGGGTCGAACTTCACGAACAGCGACGGGAGAATCATCACGCACACCATGATGTAGAACATGACGCTGTAGCGGAAGCGCCTGCGGTAAACCACTAGAAGAATGAAGCCGATGGCGAAGTCGAGGAGCGCCGCCGTGACGAGGGCGCCTTTCAGCTGCAATAACGGGAGCAGCAGGAGTCCGCCGCCTGCCGAGCCGATGATGGAGCCGACCGTGTTCCAGCCGTAGACCTTGCCGATGGGCGCTTCGCTCTTGAAGGCGCGCGTGAGAATCAAGGTGATGAGCGGGAGCGTCATGCCTGCAAAGAAGCTGGTGGGTACCATCCACAGGAGCGAAAGTGCGTATTTAAAGAGGCTCCAGCAAACATAACCATCCGATGTCGGGTTGAAAATCTGGTTCGCCTCGTTCATCATGCCCCAGAAGGGCTGGTGGAAATACA
>NZ_CALEFV010000020.1 GCF_937877005.1 uncultured Fibrobacter sp.
ACGAAGGCTATACCCGCTTGATCAAGGCCCTTAAGAAGGCCGGCGCCAAGAATACTCCGCAGTATTTCAAGGATTCCAAGAAGTAACGTCTTCGACTCAGTTGGTAGAACTTAGTCCGCTGCGCTTGTAGAACTTAGACGATTTCAATATTTGATAATTCTAAGCTCTAAGTTCTTGCAACTAAGTTCTAACGCTCGTTTTTCAACTTATTTTGAAAGAAGCCGTGGTCTAGTGACCGCGGTTCTTTGTATTTTTTCGCATATGAAATTTCATTTACTCACCAAGATATTCCTTTGCTTGAGCCTTGCGGGTGTTTTTTCGCAGGCGCAGGAAACGGTAGAAAGTGTCCGTCGCCAGATTAAGGCGGTGGAGGCCGAAACAGCCCGCGAAAAATCGCTCCATGATGCCGAAAAGAAACGTCACGCCGAATTTATCGAGGTCGGACGCAAAAAGGTTCAGGCGCTCGCGACACAGAACAAGACTCTGAAGGCCGAAATCGATTCCCTGAAGGCTGAACTCCAGAATTTGGCAAGTGTACGTCAAAAATCCTTGGGTACGATCAAGTACTTCGAGAACCGTAAGGCGAAATATGCCGAATCCTTGGCCTTGGTGATTGATTCCTTGGTGCCTGTATTTGAAGCGGATTTCCCGTACCGCAACGAAGAAACTATCAAGAGCGTACAAGAAATTGCGGGCCAGCTCCATAAGGGCTTGATTGAAGCGGACGATGGTCTCAATCGCATGCTCGAGGTCTTTTACGACCGCATTCGCCTGGGGTACACGACCGAAGTGTACAAGGGATTCCTGCAGGTGGATGCCCGCAGTGTTCCGGGAACATTCTTGCGTTACGGTGCAGTCGCCTCGGTATTCGTGAGCAACGACGGTAACGACGTGCTGTGGCTAACCCGGACGGCCGATGGCGGTTATGCCTGGAATAACGTGTCCGATGACCTTACCATGCGTACGGTATTGAAAGATGTGATGAAGGTGGCCGAAGGCAAGACTGCTCCGAGACTTGTCACGATTCCTGTGGTGATTCCGAAGGAGGGCAAGTAGATGAAATGTGAAAAGTGGAATGTAAAATGGGGGATGGCCGCTCTCGTCTTGGTTGCCTCTCTCGCTACATTGGCGCCGCTCTCTTATGCCCAGCAGAATGCCGATATCGATGCTGTAAAGCAGCGCGCCGCATTGAACAGTGCAAAGGCTGATTTGGAAGAAGCGCGCAAAAAGCGCGATATGGCAGTTGCTGCCCGCTGGAAGGACCGTGAAACCGCCAACCAGGAACGCGAACTCTTTAACGAAAAGTACAACGAAAGCAAAGAAAAAGTCGACGCCTTGATGTCGGAACGTGCGCGCCTGTTCGAAGACGTGCGCGTTGCCCGCGAAGACTTGGCCCAGGTCAAGCTGCAGGCCGAAAAAGCCCGCGCCGAGTATCTGTCGCTTGCTGCTGGTCCCGAACGCTTGGAAACGCTTGCAAAGTTCAGCGAACAGGGAATCCCGTTCAAGATTGCTGAACGTGTGGAAGTGCAGAACAAAGTGAAAAAGGAAATGGGCCTATACAGGGATGACCCTGTGCGTATTGCCCAGTCGATCTTGAATGCTGCAAAGAATGAACTTGAGTTTACCCGCGAAATCC
>NZ_CALEFV010000021.1 GCF_937877005.1 uncultured Fibrobacter sp.
GCGCCGACCAGCTGGCCCGCGCCGTGCTCGGGAAAGGGGCGTAATATCTTAATTATACGGGCAGTCCGTTTACTTTATTTGACAACAATCTGTCTTGTTTCGGCAAAACCCTGGCCATAAATTCTAAGGAGGAGTGTTCCGCGCGGCAGGTGGCCGAGGTTGATTGTAGTCGAAGCGCCTACATCGAGGGTTTCGAGCAGGTGGCCCATCATGTCGAATATCTGCAAGTTCGCACTGGGCACGCTTGCAAGAGTGACGCTCAATTCATTGTTCGCGAAGATTACGTCGCATATGTTTCGAACAACAGAAATTGCGGTCGTGTGTTCGCTAGAAGAACTTTCGGCAGCTTCACTACTACTAGACTCCGCGGCGCTGCTGCTTGATGCTACAGAAGACGAACTTGGGGAAACTTCGCTGCTGCTAGAGACAGAGCTAGAAGAATAGTCGGGATTTGCCGAAATGTTGACGGAGGCTTTAGCTTCGGCGTTATTGTCGTTGCCTTGTGCGGTTACGGTTATGGTCAGCACATGGTCACCGATATCTTGAGGAATGGTTCCCGTGATAATGACGAGATCCTTTTCTTTATCCTGATTGACTTCGAAGCCTTCGAGAATCCCGTCAACGGTCGCGTTCTGCATGTGGGCATACCTAAACACGATCGGTTTGATCGCGTTGCCTGCAACGACATCTTGCGTTTCGTTTTCGATAGCGACTAATGTCGTTGTGAACTTTTTGTGTTTGACAGAAATTGTGCCGTTAAAGACGATGGAATCTTTTTCCGTAATGTAGGCTGCTAGTCTATAATTAAAATCGCCATCGGGATGGTCCTGGCCCGTGGCACCCGAAATTGTAATTATAGCAGATTCGTCGTCTATTTTTGCCGAAATTCCCTCAGGCACGCCAGAAAGACTTGCTTTAAACAATTCTGTATAACCGAATACAATGGGCTCAATCTCATCGCTTGCGGTAACTGTTTGGTCAAGGTTTCCGCTGACATGCTCCACTTGTTCATTTAACGGGGTGACGTTTATACCGGTTGTGATTTGCAGGTATTCATGGGCATAATTCCCAGCTGCGGTAAATGACATTTCGTATTCGTCCCCGGGGGTGTTAGCCGGAATGCGACCGGATATGGTGCACTCTGCTTTACTGCTTGGCAGTGTGTCGCAATCCAGTTTCAGTCCCAGCGTCTTGACCGTTGTATTTACCGGGTAATTGATATAAAAATCATAAACTCGATTGAGTTCCGTAATTTCGTAAACGACAGGTTCGATGAAGTCTCCCGCTTTTACTGTTTGCACCGACTTTCCGCTGATGAGCCTATGGCTTATGTGAGTATTGAATTGGGCTATGGCGGTTTGCGTCATAGCCAATAGGGCAATTATGGAAACAATAATCTTATGCATAATCAGACTTCTTTTTGCGCATAATATAGCTCTTTTGCACAGAACAGAAACTTAATCACCCATCCAAATAATCCCCACCGTTCTTCCGGGCACCCCTAAATTCAATCTTGC
>NZ_CALEFV010000022.1 GCF_937877005.1 uncultured Fibrobacter sp.
AACAGTGCGCCCGCTTCTACAGCTCCGGAAGCCGCAAGCGCTCCGATTCCGGACACCACCGGATTTGCCCCCTCGCTCTTCGGCGCCGTCGACACCAAGGCATCCGCAATTCCTGCCGCCAACATGCCGACCGAGCGCGTCGTCAAACGCGCCGCCCACGCCTTCGAATCTGCCGAAACCCTTGACGCATTCTACGAATCCATCAAGGGCGAAGCCATGTACGCCAAGGAAGCTGCACTCGCCCGCTACGCAGGCCCCGCCAAGCCGAAACTGCTTTTCCTGCTCCCCGCCATTAAAATGGCCGAAGCAGCAAGCATCTCGGCAACAAGCACCGACGCCTTCTTCGGAACTCCCGTCGGGCAGATGCTTTCGCGCCTGTTCGCAAGCCTCTCCATCGAGCAGAAGGACATCGGCATCACCTATTTCTTCAAGTCCACCGAACGCCCGCTCGCGCCGCTTCTCGAAGCAGCACTCCGCAAGATGCTTACCAAGGAACTCAGCTTTATTCAGCCCGAAATCATGGTAACCTTCGGCCAGCCGCTGTTCTACCAGGTGTTCGGCAAGGGCAAGAACTTCGACGACAACGCCGGCACCGCCATGGACTTCTCCGGCACCAAGAGCGTTGCGCTCGTAGACCCCTACCTCATGGTAAACGACAAGCAGATGAAATGGCTCACTTGGAAGGTTCACATCCCGCGCAGTGGGCTTTTCACCATAGCTGCAAAGTAATTTTCGACGAGGCAGAATCGCATGAGCGCTCCGAATCCGAACACGGTGCATCCAATTGCGGGCTACGACAAGGAAATCTACGTCAAGCCTACCATCAAGAACCCGAACATTATTGTCGGGGATTTCACCTATATCGCGGACTCGGAATTCGAAAGCCATGTGACGCACCACTACGACTTTATCGGCGACAAGCTGATTATCGGAAAGTTCTGCCAGATTGCCGCGGGCGTGGAATTCGTCATGAACGGCGCGAACCACCAGATGAATGCGGTTTCTACATTCCCGTTCTATCCATTGGAAGGCTGGAAAATGAATCCGCCCGCCAAAAGCGACATGCCGTTCAAGGGCGATACCGTCATCGGAAACGATGTGTGGATTGGCCAGAACGCCACCATCTTGCCAGGCGTGCATATCGGTGACGGTGCCATCATCGGTGCAAACAGCGTCGTCGGTAGCAATGTAGAACCTTATACGATTGTCGTCGGAAACCCCGTCGAAACCATTCGCTACCGCTTTGACGAGGAACTGACGAAGCTCCTGCTCAAATTCAAGTGGTGGGACAAGCCCATCGAAGAAATCAACGAACTGATTCCGATTCTTACGGACAGCGATCTTGATAAAGTCAAAGCCGAAATCCACCGGCTAATGAAAGATTAATTCAAACAGCTACACTTCAATCAGTGTTGCCACAAGGCAGCTGTCTTTAGTGTGGCCAGAGCCCACAAAGTCGATATCCTGCGACTTGTTCCAAAGCGTCTTGGCGCTCGAGTGAACAGACGCCACCGCAGCAAGGGCGTCGCGCGAGAATTTAGACAAATTAAATTCGCTATAGTTGGAACTCACCATAAAGAGGCCGCCCTTGTTGAGGAGCGTGGCGCAGTCGGCGACGAGCGGCATCAGGTGTTCGCGCACATTGAAGTTCTTGCCCTTGAAGCGAGCAAAGCTCGGCGGGTCGAGCACGATGGCATCGAACTTGAGGCCTTTCTTTTGCGCCCAGTGAACGTATTCGACGGCATTGCCTCTAAAAAATTCGCCCTGCTTGGGTTCGAGTCCGTTGAGGGCGTAGTTTTCGCGGCCCTTGTCCAGAATCTTCGCGCTGATGTCGGCATTCGTCGAAATCTCGGCGCCGCCTAGGCGACCATGCACCGAGAAGGCGCAAGTGTAGCTGAACAGATTCAGCATGCGGCGGTCGGCCGCGCGTTCGCCCATTTCCAATCGAATCGCACGCATGTCGAGGAACAGCCCCGGATTCACCGTGTCGAGCAAATCGATGTGAAATTTCGCAGAACCTTCGCGAACAACGCCTACAGAATCTTCCGCGCGCCCCACCGCCACTTCCATCGGCGGGTTCTCCAGCGACTTGCCCGAACGGGAAAGGCGTTCCTTTATAACGAGGCAAACCGGTGCGAACTTTTCTGCGACGGCGGCAACGACAGCATTTTTTTCGCGGAGCAATTCATCGCCGAAAAACTGAATCTGATAACGGTCGCCGAACTTGTCAAGCGTCATGCCGGGGAAACCGTCCGGCGCCCCGTTCACAATGCGGAAAGCCTCCGTCGTTTCGAACAACGGAGCTCGCTTATCAAAAGCAGCATCTAGAAGATTTGTGAACTTAAAGGACATTTTGCTTCAGATCCTGCTCCATAGATCCTTCGACTTCGGGCTTCGCCCTACGCTCAGGATGACACTCTTACTTGTCCATGCTTTTGATCTGGTCCACGAATTCGCCGACTTCCTTGAATTCGCGGTAGATCGAGGCAAAGCGCACGTAAGCGACGGCATCGAGTTTCTTGAGTTCCTGCATCACCAGATTGCCAATCTGCTCATAGCTGACTTCGAAGTTTTCAGTCACGGTCAAGGCGTTTTCCACGTTAGTCGCGAGCTGTTCTATGTCAGCAACAGAAACCGGACGTTTCTTGCAGGAGTTCATGATACCGCGCAGCAGCTTTTCGCGCTGGAACGGTTCATGTTCGCCGCTGCGCTTGATTACGGTCAGTGGCTGGACTTCGATGTATTCGCGAGTGGTAAAGCGCTTGCCGCATTCGCAGCATTCACGACGGCGTCGAATGGAGGAACCGCTCACGCGGCTATCCACCACTTTGTCGTTATCTTTCTTGCAGAATGGGCAAATCATCTTGAACCCTAGTTGAACTTCTTGAATTCAGCGACATTTGCCTTGAATTCAGCGAGGTATTCCTTCGCGGCAGCCACGACGGCTTCCGGAGTGTAACCGAATTCCTTTTCGAGCACGGCTGCCGGAGCAGAGGCGCCAAAGCGTTCGAGACCGGAGACCTTGCCGAAGCCACCCACGACCTGGGCGAACAGGAGCGGAAGGCCGCTGGACTTTGCAAACACCGGAGTCCAAGGAACGATGATGGAATCGCGGTAAGCCTTGTCCTGAGCCATGAAGAGGGCCGGGCTGATCATGGAGACCACGCGGACCTTGAGGCCTTCGCCACGGAGGATTTCGGCGGCGTCGTGCGTCAGGAGCACATCGGAACCGTTAGACACGAAGGTCAGGTCCGGGCGTGCGGAGCCACAGTTGTCGCTCACGATGTAGGCACCCTTGCGGCAAGCCTTGGAAGCTTCGTAGCGCTTGTCTCCGGGGAGCGTCTTCACGTTCTGACGAGTAAGGATAATCGCTGTCGGGCGATCGTTGTTTTCAAAAGCCATTTCCCAGGCGGTCACGGTTTCGAAGGCGTCGGCCGGGCGGAGCACCAGCATTTCGGACTTGCCGTCTTTGCGCTTGAGGCCTTCGAGCAAACGGATCTGGGTTTCGTGTTCGATCGGCTGGTGCGTCGGGCCGTCTTCGCCCACGCGGAAGCTGTCATGCGTGTACATGAACTTGACCGGGAGTTTCATGAGGGCGGCCATACGAATCGCCGGCTTCATGAAGTCGCTGAACACGAAGAACGTGGCACAAATCGGATAGAGGCCGCCGTGCAGTGCGATACCGCAGCAGATGGCGCCCATAGTCAGTTCGGCAACGCCCACCTGGACGAAGGCGCCCTTGAAGTCGCCCGCGCGGAAGATGCCGGTCTTGTTGAGGAAGGCCTGGGTGTTGTCGGAGTTGGAAAGGTCAGCGGAGCTGCAGATGCAGTTCTTCACGTTTTCGGCGAGGTAGCCGAGCACGGTACCGGAAGTCACGCGGGTAGCGACACCTTCCTTGAGTTCGAGCTTGGAAAGGTCGATCTTCGGAGCCTTGCCCGAGAGCCAATCCTTGAGGGTGGCAGCCTTTTCGGGGTTCTTGGCGTCCCAAGCGGCCTTGGCCTTCTTCCATTCGGCAACCTGCTTGCGAAGTTCTTCCTTACGGGCTTCGAAGCCAGCCTTCACGTCGTCAAAAATCTTGAATGCATCGGCCGGATCGCCGCCGAGGTTCTTCACCGTTGCATCGGTAGAGGCGCCAGCGGCGTTCAGCGGCTGACCGTGTGTAGAAACGGCACCTTCGAAGCTCTTGCCGTCTTCGGCAATGGCGCCCTTCGCCATGGTGGTGTGACCGATGATGATGGTCGGCTTTTCGGTTTCGGCCCAGGCGGCCTTGAAAGCCTTGCGGAGTTCTGCGATGTTGTGGCCGTCGGCCACATCAATCACGCGGAAGCCCCAGGATTCGTACTGACCTGCCAAGTCGTGGCTCATCACGTCTTCGACCTTGCAGGAGAGCTGCACCTGGTTGGCATCGTAGAAGAAAATGAGGTTCGAAAGCTTGAGGTGACCGGCAATACGGCCCACGCCGTAAGCGATTTCTTCTTCAAGGCCACCGTCAGACACGAGGCACACGACCTTGTGCTGCAGAATGTCGCCAAAGCGTTCGACCATGAAGCGTTCGGCAATCGCATTACCGAGGGCTACGGCATGGCCGATACCGAGCGGCCCCGAGGAGTTTTCGATGCCGAGGGCGACTTCGACTTCGGGGTGGCCCGGCGTGCGGGAACCCAGCTGGCGGAAATTCTTGAGGTCATCCATCGAGAGGTTGCCGAGCATGGCAAGTTCGCCGTACAGGAGCGCAGACATGTGGCCCGGGTCCATAAAGAAGCGGTCGCGGGCTTCCCAGTAGGGGTTTTCGGGGTCAAAACGGAGAAATTCCGAATACAGGAGCGTAATGGCGTCTGCTGCGCCCATGGCTCCACCCGGGTGACCGGACTTTGCCTTCTGCACCATGGCAGCGGAAAGGATTCGAATGTTGTCAGCCGCTTTTGTAACCAACGCGTCTTGCACTTTTTTAACCTCTCTTTAGTATTCGAGACGATGAGCCGTCACGAAAATAAGCGCCCCAAATTTAGCATTTTACGAGAAAAAAACACCCCTTTGCAAAACAATAACCCCTGATTTTAAGTTTTTTGTATGGTAATATTCTTTTTTCGGCCTTAAAAACAGTGCAAAATTGTCCTAAAAAACTTATGTTAAAGACATGATCTTCGAGAAACTCCTCTACATCCCTTTTTTTGCGGCCTTTTTCGCCACCACATCATGGGCCATGCCCGCCCTGGACAAAACCTGGAAGGCCAAACAGCCCGACGGATCGACTATCGAAGTTCGCAAATTCGGAAACGAGCATTTCCACTTTACCGGAACCCCCGACGGCTACCCCATCCACAAGGATTCCAGAGGATATTTCCGCTATATAGACAAAAATGGGAAATTGTCCACCCAAAAGCCTAAAAACAAGGACGACATCATCCGTTCACTCAAGCACGATCACCTAGAAAAAAACGAAAAATCGACACCCATGATGGCTCCTTCTGCCACCAATGCCTCCACTAGCGAAAGCATGTCGACGCCACAGATGCTCCCGGCAGTCAGCAAAACCATTTCAGGAGAAAAGAATGCTCTTGTCATCCTGGTACAGTTCAACGACCTCCCGTTTAGCTTCGAAGACCCTAAAGCCTCCTTTGACAGCCTACTGAACATGGAAGGCTACAACAAGCACAAGCAAAGCGGTAGCGCAAAAGATTACTTTGTTCAAAATTCCATGGGAAAATTCAAACCTCACTTTGACATCGTCGGCCCAGTCACCATCAGCGGCAACTACCACAAGGATTACGGATATCTGTCCCAAAATGGTAACTACGGGGCCCAACTCGCGCTTCAGGCCGCATTGGACACGCTTATCAGGCTGGGGACCGTCGATTTTAGCAAATACGACAACGACGGCGACCGCTATCTCGACTTCGTCCACATGATCTATGCCGGTTTCGGGGCTCACGACTCCGACCAGGATTCGGCCATATGGCCACACAAATGGATATTCCAGTACCGTAAGGCGGTTGCGCAAAATGCACAAAGAAGATCCATTTACGTATCCAGCTACGCCTGCTCTGCAGAACTGGACGGCTATTCCTATAACATAAACCCGAACAACAAAATCATTGCTGGCGTCGGAAACTTCCTGCATGAATTCAGCCACCTGATGGGGCTCCCAGACTTGTACGCCACGGGCAGCACTCCGCAGGCCACTCCGTCAAGCTGGTCCATCATGGACAACGGAGCCTATAACTCGAACAACTACTATGGGCCTCTCGCCACCTCTCCTCCTTACTATTCCGCCTTCGAGCGCATGTCGCTAGGGTGGATGGATGCGACGGACCTTTATGTAAATGGAAGCGTCTCCATAACCGGAATCGAGAACAATGTCGCACTACGTCTCACAAATCCAAGCAACAATGACGAGTTCTACCTCCTAGAATACAGGACCCAGAAGGACTGGGATCAGGCTCTTCCGAATCACGGCATGCTCATCTGGCATATAGACTACAACAAGATGGCCTGGGATTCCGCAAAGGTCAACTCCACGGAACACCAGCACGTGGACCTCATCGAAGCCGATAACGACACCTCCCTTTACTCCCTGAACGGAAACTCATTCCCCGGAAAATCGAAAATCACGGAATTCAGCCAGTTCAATCTATGGGACGGCAACACCCTTCCTGTCGCATTGAGCAATATAACCGAAGCAAGCGACAAGACCTATGTTTCCTTCAATGTAGCCATGAACGCCCCAGACGGAACGTTGGAACTTACCGAAGAACCCGAAAGCAGCAGCTCCGAGGAATCTTCCAGCAGTATGATTGAAGAAATATCGTCCAGCAGCGAAGCGGAAAGTTCCTGCAGCGAAGAAAGCAGTTCCAGTGAAGAGAAGTCTTCCTCGTCCGAAGAAACACTCGTTATCGCAAGCCCCCTCGACATAAGCATCGAAATCGTCAATAAAAAAGGCCACATTTTCCTTTACGACTTGCCGCAAGGCGAAAAGACCGTCACCCTGTTTTCCCTGAACGGAAATATCCTGTTCCGTCAAAAGGTCACCGGATCGTCGTTTGATTTTGCAACAGATAACATAACGAACGCCGCAATCCTGTTGGTCACAGAAGGACGGCGCTCCCTATACAGCGGAAAAATCCGTTAATTATTTTGTCCGCTTAATGCCGGTCTTGACGATGCGGAAATCAGTATGCCCATCGTCAAACTTGAAGTCAATTCGCCAGATATAGACACCCGTTCCCACCTTGCGATTTTCATCCGTACGCTGGTTCCAGTATAGGAACCCAATGGCTGAACGGTCTTCACCATTTCTACGGAATTCCTCGTCCATCTCGCCATCGAAACCGAACGACTGCTTGAATGTCGCCACGACATTCGAATATTCATCGAAAATGGTCACAACGGCCTTATACGGAGCCACAGCCGCCACGCGAATCGTAGATAGGGTGTCAGGCACACGAGACCATTCCTTTTCATGAGGGGCAATCCATTTTGCCTTCTTATCAAGACCACTCACGGACGGATTCGGAGAAACTTCGTACAGGTACATATCGCCATTGTCGCCTTCGATTTCCGCTCCACCGCGACCCATGCGGTTTCCCTTTAAGTCGACATACGAGGCCTTCGGATTCGTCCTAATGCAATTTCCGGTGACAATATTATGATCGTCAAGAACGAGAATCCAGATCATCCCCGTAGAATCAACATCCGGTTTCTTTGCAATATTCAACGAATAATCGAGGGTATCCTTGCAACGGGGAGAATAACGGAACAGGGACTCCCAATTGTCGCGACCGCCCTTCTTCAGTCGAATCGGTTCCGAAAGCGTAACGACAAGGGTATCGGGAGGAAGTTTCGCATGCACATCCATGAATTCCTCAATCGAATATTTTCCCGGGAACTTTTCGACCTTTGCAGGAACAGCCCCTATCTTGTCGGTAATGTAGACCTTCTGCGAGAAGTCCTTATCCGTCTTGGTCACGCGAATGTAGGGAGGCTTGGCCGTATCCCCCGCCGTAAGGCCGTATTCAAAGGCTTTATCCAGGGATGCGGAAACCCACTCGTCACCTACACCGCCTTCCAGATCGTCTCCGGATACTTTTTGACGGTCGCCACCGGCAACATTCCAGTAAACCGTATCAACCATCTTCACTTCTTCCTCGAGCGAAAGCATGAAGTGGATGCGAATCGAATCCGCACGTCCATCCAAGTCACTGTCATATATTTCAGCGCTATCGGCAGGAACATAATTCGAGAACACCACTAGGGAATCCCTATCAGAAAGCGGTGATTCGTCCTTGCCCGCCTGGGCATAAATTAGGACACGGTTGAAAATCGTATCCAGGTTAAAGACCGCATCCAGTCTAGTATTCATCATGGATTGCTTGTCTTCCGCAAAGTAGAAGATCCCTTCGTAATCAAACATGGAAGAATAGATATCCGTTTCTACGGCCTTGACCCACAGGGAATCTCCATCTTCGGTAAAGAGAACCACCTTGAGGGTATCCACCTTGGTCAAAGAGGCACTAGGTCCACGAACCCGCAAGCGGAAAGGTGCCGAGCGGGAGGTTTCCACGGAATCCAGGTCAACATCCTCTTCCAATTCCAGGAACTGGTAGCTGTACTCATCCTTATCGGCCAGGATAACCGTATCCCTTGCAAAGGTTCCATAAAACGGATCCTTAAATTCCGCCACCAGGGTATCCACCGGCATACAGGAAATTTTTCCGTCATTTTTCTTTGCAGACCATTCATTCTTGGGAATGGAATCCCTATTTTCAAAATAACCGCTGCGCTTTTCCACCATGACGATATCGCTTTCCACGTCGCCGGAAACCAGGCAGGAAAGTTTCGCCTTCACGGTATCCGTACGGACCGAGAAGTCCTGAGTTTCCAGGGTAAGGCCCACCAAGGTCGTTGTCCGTGTCACGGAGGCCTCGGCACTGTCTGCTTCGGCATTCACAATCTTGATGACGTCTTTTTCGTCGGAAGCCTTATAGCTTCCCTCACAGGCTGAAATCTTGTGGTTTGACGTCTTTTCGTAGCGCACCCCGGCGCCGTCACCATCCTTGGCACGCACGTAATACTCAAGTATCCCAGCTGCGAACTTTTCCGAGGGAATTGCAGCCAGCCATCGGTTTTCGGATTCGCGTCCCATGGCGACTTCGTTGAACAGCACCGCCACAGAATCCTTGTAGTAAAGGAAGGCATTGTAGACACCGTCATCGTCGGTAATGTCAAAAGCCATATAGCCCGTTCCACCCGTGGTATCAACACAGGAAACATCGGCAAACATTACCTCGGGGACCTCGTTACGGATAGGAATCGTATAAGGTTCCTTGGCCGGGTTCGGCAAGAGCGGAGTCTTACCAATAAGCGACAGGGAGTCCGTTGCCACCACGTAGAAATCAATTCCCGGTGGCAGGGCATTGGAAGCCGGCACCACATAGCGCCACAGGCTATCCTTCACATGTTCCATTTCATAGGAGGTATAGGTCTGTCTTTTGGTATTAGATTCCTGAATAAAGATGCGCACGGACGCCAGGGGCTCCTTGGACGTCACGTAAACCGTAATTTCGATACTGTCCTTCTGGGGCTGGTTCACCCCCACCTTCTTCCAGGTTTCCTTGGTCAACGCAACTCGGGGCGGCATAGCATCTTCGCTCCAATAGGCCGTATCGACAGCATTCTTGTTTACAAAATTCGTCTTGACAATCACCTCGTGGGTTTCCCCGTTCAAGACCGTGTCTGGGCTCTGGTAGCAGAGGGTATACCGGGCCTGAACCGTTCCTTGAATAGAGGCATAAATAGCGGACAGGTCACTTGCAGAAGGAGCCTCTGTATAGATGCCCCCCGTCCCCTCGGCAATGGACTTTAACGGTTCCGTAGACACGCCCGTTCCAACTCCCACAGAATAGATTACCGCATTCTGGCCAAGAGCCTTCTGAACAATTTCACTACTTGTATAGGAACCGGCACCATAACCATCAGAAAAGATGATTACCGTAGCTCCGTTTATTTCGCCCTTCAATTCTTCCAATGCGGCGTATGCACCATTATTGATAGCTGTACCACCGGAGGCATGGATATTGTTTACGGCATCATAAAGAAGACTTTTGTCGGAAGTCATGGGTTGGATTACTCTTGCCGAGCTTTCAAAACCAATAATCGTAGTCCTATCGGAAAAGCTCATTTCATCAATAAATAACCGAACGGCTTCACGAACATCATTGACTTCGCCTGACATAGATCCGCTTTCATCCACCACCAAAGCGACAGCTACACCGCCAAAATCCTGGGTAGTCGTCACCTGGACAGGCAAGGCCTTATTATCCTGGAACAAGATAAAGTTCGAAGAATCCAAGCCAAACAGAGGGGAACCTGTATTCTGGTCCGTCACGGAAACTTGAGTACAGATACCCGGGTGACTGCTAATATCCATACCTGTAATTTCTAGAGTCGGTTTCACAGAGAAGTCCAGCACATAATTGGCCTGAACACGGCAGTATTCCGACTGGGGCTGGATCCGGGTTTTAACATTGGTCGGGTCGTCAATTTTCGCCTTGCCCTCCACCAATGTCCAGGAATCAAACACATAGCCTCCATAGGGAACCACCCGTACAAGAGTATCCTTTCCCGGTTCAAGGTATACGTTTCCCGAAGGAATAGCACGGCCCTGCCTAGATTCCACCAGCATCAAATACGGTACAGAAACATACAGTTCAAAGGACTTGTCGGGAATTGCACCATAAGAGTTCGCCGCAAAAGTCCAGTAAAGGGGTATACCCGGAATACCCTGGACAACAAGGGATGTATCTCCCGAGACTAACACTTTTTTTCCGCCCGTTTCAAAAGAAGAATCCTGTCCAAAGCTAGCAAAGTAACCCTGCAGGGAATCAGTCATCTTGAAACGCAATAAATAGACATTGGTATCGGGAGGAATCCAAGTAAACCGAATGGCCGATTCAGAGCTGTCGCAATAGTAATGGGTTCTAAAATTGAAGGTCTGGGCCTTTTCCGTCACTTCGTAAACATCGCCCGTCTTGAAAGAGGCCTTAACCGTTATATCGTCCTCGGCAGAGACTAGCGTATTGCGGGCTGTCGCATCCAATAGTTTTCCGTTACCGGAAACAATTTTCCACTTGCTGAACCGGTACCCGGATTTTCCCGAGGCACTAATGCTATAGTAGGCACCCTTGGCTACATCAGCGTAACCGGCCGACGGGGTAACGGTTCCATTCTTTCCGCTATTCAGGGTAATGGAGACCGTTTCCGTTGCATAGTTCACGTAGAAGGCTTTGGAAGAATCCGAATAATAGTCGTTCTTGACGATATAGAAAACGGAATCTCCCTTGGATAGCCTAAGGGTCTCGGACACCGAAACACCGGAAGTCAGGGAGTTCGTGTAGGAACCGAAATCCGAGGAATCATAACGGTAAACCTCAAGCCGGTTACCGTCGACACCCGAGAAGACAAAAGTATAGTCATCCCTCGAGGGAGCCACAAAGGAGAATCGCACCCCGTAAGAGGGGTTGGTGGTGTAGTAATCCTTTTCTGTGGAATAGACCTTGGGCGTTTCCACAATCTTGTACACCTGACCTATTCCAAAGACCGCCTTCACTTTACAGTCACCCTTAGCCACTACCGAGGTCACCGCCTTGGTAGAATCAAGGATCTGGCAATTACCGGACACCTTGCGCCATTCCTTGAAGCGGGAATCGGACGTTTCCGCAACAGCCCTAAGAGGCACAGTGTCCCCCACCGCATAGGTTGAATCGTAGTTACTGCTATAGGCACCCACATAGGCAAAGCCGTTTCCTGAGGTATCGGCGTTAACCTTGACCACGGGCAAAACGCTCAACAGCAAGGAATCCGCCCACTGGTTCGTATAATCACGCGTAAACAGGTAATATAACTTGTCACCGGCATCCATGTCCAGGTAGATGCGGCAATCACTATAGCAGCGGGTCGTATTGTCGTAACTATAGAATGTGGAATCGGTCCCGTAACTATAGACATAGGAGTAATTCGGCTGCTTAAGATGAAGGACATAGGTACCCTTCTTCTTGGCCGTATAGGAGGTCCGGACACCGTAACGGTTATAGACCTGGACTCCGTTGTCTTGAACCGTATACAGGGTTTCCTTGTCGGTCAGAGCGTAAATGGGAAGTTTCTTGACCGTCTTTGTAATCTTCACATTGGCCGTCGAGGGGCTGAAAGTTGTTGACATGGAATTCTTGTCCAGAAATGTTCCATTTCCCGTAGAAAGTTTCCAACTTACGAAATGGTAACCCGTATCCAGAGTCGCGGACAGGGATATATCCTCACCAATGGCAACCGTATCCGGAGTAGCACGGCCTTCCACCTGGACAATCGCTGCCGGGAGCGCGACTACAGATGCGGAATCGCTGTAATAATTGCTGCTATAGGGGACGATACTCATATAGTAGGCATCCCCAACCGCCACGGGCGACCAGTACTCGAAAGAACTCGCCCTGGTACTGGAAATCGTTCTCAGGGGGGCAGTAAATGAGTCATCTGTACCGTAATATCTATATGTTCCATACAGGTCATCCGGTTGCGTCCGGATGATGTACAAATCCGTGGTCGGAGCGACATACCTGAACCTCATTCCCGAGGCGGGCGAGACATCGTAATAGTCGTCGTTAGGCTTGTAATAAACCGGCTTGTTCGTAATGTCGTTCAGTCTAGCCTCTGCGCACTGCAACTGCAATTTCGTATCCGACTCGATAGTATCCTTGACGGAATAGGATGTCGAGTCTGCAAACTTGTGCGAGCCGCTGACGAACTTCCAGCCGTTCGTCCTATACCCGGGATCCGCCGTTCCCGTCGCATAGACGACCTGCCCTTCCACCAGAGTGACCGATGTCGGAGCACTCACTGTACATTCAGTCGACGAGCTTTCCAATGTCACTGTATAGGTTTTTGCAGTCTTGTAGCTAACATTGAAGGTATTTAGGCTATCGGAAGAATACTCGTTCTTCAGCAAATAGAAAACGGAGTCTCCCTCGGAAAGCTGCAGCGTATCGGAGACGACTTCGGTACGTGCATTTCGATACCACGAATACGAACTGAATGTCCCCGTAGGATAGCGATAGACATAGAACCATTCATAGGCTGGGTTTTCCAGATTCACGATATAGGCACCTGTCGCCGGAGCAACCAGATACAAGCGCACTCCATTAGATGCGGATCCTGAATAATAATGTTCGGCCGTCGAGTAGCTTTTGGCCACCGACGTTATCTGATACATTGTCGAGGCCACGAATACGGCCCGGACCTTGCAATCCCCGTTAATGGAGACCGTGGTCGTCCTGGCGTTTTCATCGTCAATGGCGCAGTTTCCCGATACCTTTTCCCACTTTTCAAAGCGGCTGTCCGTCGCTGAAACGGCACGAAGGGGAACCGATTCACCGGCCACGTAGGAGGAATCGTAATTCCGGGATGAGGTCCCGACATACGCCGTTCCTGCACCTGACGTATCCGCATTGACCTTGTAGGTCGGCGCCATTTTTGCCGAAAGGGTATCCGTATCGGAATAATTGTAATTGGGTTGTAGCAGGAAATAGTATTTCTGTCCAGCCTCCAGATTGTAAACGAATCGGCCCGGATTGTTAGAGGAACTCAAATAGGAGGTACTGCTTGTAAAGGAACCGTCACCATCGTAACGGTAGACATACCGTGTATAGCCATAGTTGGTCAACAGGGCATAGGTGCCAGATTCGACCGGTTCATAGACGGTGCGTATTCCGTAATTACCATCTGCTGTCATGGAACCGTTGGCATAACTTGTAAAGGATAGGTAAAGGTCGGACAAAGTATACAGGCTCGCCACCTTCGTATCGATAGACAGCGTGACATCCGTCGTCGTAGGCGTAAAGGTGGTCGAGGGTCTCTTGGAATCACCGAATGTTCCCGCACCCGATTCCACTTTCCAGCCGATAAAGTTGTAGTCCGGTTCTACCGTAGCCGAAATGCTCATCGAAGCATTCATCGGGACTGTATCAACATTGGCTCCGAAGGTTACGAAGGAGGCAGCCTTCTTGTCTACCTTGATTGTGAATTTATAGTTGGTATATGAAGAATAATAGGTCTCGACCTTAAAATAGTATGTCACACCATCTGCGCAGACAAAGTCTCTCGAAGTCAGGGAATAATAGCCCGATTTGTAGTCTGTATACGAAGAAAAGGAATCGTCCGTTCCATAGCTATACAGGTAGCGATAAAAAGAGCTGGACTTATAGGACGACGTTACCGAACAAATTCCTGTGCCAGAAGCCGTATAGCTGAACCGGACCGAGGTTTGGTCATTCTCGTCGTAATAATGGTCGTCGGCACTATACTCCGTTTCGACATCTGTTATCGTGAAAACTGTACCGTGTTCTGCGGCAAACGAAAACGAAACTAATAGCGCGAAAAACGCGCTCCAAATCTTGAGCATCATTGTTTCCTTCTAACTATATTGTAAAATATAGATAAGATTGCAGAAACATTCAACCATTCCTCAAATTCTTTTCTATTTTTCATCTTTAAGAGGAAAAAGAGTTTATGTATAAATTACTTTACACCAAAGCTATTGCACTCGTCATCGCGCTTGCCTGCGTATCATCCGTACACGCTTTTGAAATTAGGCCTCTTGCGGAGTTTCTGTTTCCCGCAAAGATCACCATCAAAAAAGAAGTGAAGGATGTCGATCAGGAAAAAAAATGGAAAACAGACTTTGTTCTAAAAGGCGGTGCGGAATTCTTGTTCAAGGCAGAATTCGCCCCGATGCGTTACGGTTTCGGCCTCGCCTATAAAAGTGCCCAAAAACAGGATGACCAAGTAGCAACGCCTGCGACAATTCCCCTATGGCTATCCCTTGCCGTGGGAACCTTCAATAGCGACAAGCTTTTCTCCCCTTACTTCGCCGCAAGATTCGGTTCCATCGCACCCTTAACCGGAGACGGAAACTGGTGGGAAAAGCCCCTGAACTTTTTCGGAAACTTTGGTATCGGCGTCATTTTCCCCTACAACATCGGACTTGAAGTCAATTACGATTATTCTTCGATGCTGAAATCCTTTGAATCCCTGGACACCCGTTACCGCGTATTCTCGGGCCGTATCGGAATTCAGCTCTCCTACGGTTTCGAACTTTCTCACGACAGAAAATACAAGTCTGACGAAGAAAAGAAGGAAAACCAGGAACAGAAGCCCATCAGCGAAACACCGGTCGCCGATTCCACTGGATTCTACTCCGCCCCGGAAGAACCCGCCGAAGACTCTACTAGCGATATTTACGCTCCCAGCGAGACGACGGACACGACTGCAGCCGTTACCGAGGAATCCACGACGGAACCAGACACGACTGCCGCAGAATCGACACCGGAACCCACACAAGAAACTCCGGCTGATTCCGTTGAAACCGCCGAGAACGCAGCACCCGAAGCAACCGAAGAAGTTCAGGAAGCTCCGGCCGACCCCCAAAAGCAAACCACGGCGACCAAGAAGAAGACCGCTAAAAAGAAAAACGCCGCAAAGACCAAGAAGTCTTCAAAGAAATCAAGCAAGAAATCTTCGAAGAAAGGCAAATCAAAGCGTCGCTAGGCATCGCAAGGCTAAAATCTTTGCGATAGCCTTATCTATATTTAGGGAATGAAATCCTTTGTACTTGGTCTACTACGAAACTTAGCCCACCCGGGAACCGTTATCGGTCTCGTCGTGGCAATTGCAATACCCTTCCTCGTTTATCTTGGTCCCAACGTGGGCCACAAGTCCACAATTCAGCAGTTGGATCTGTATCTGCCGTTGCCGCTATTCGTCGTGCAACTGCTCGCCGCAATCATCCTTTTCGCCCTCTTGAACAAGGACTTTAGAGAATGGATCCGCGCAATCCTCCCCGACAGGCGCATTTCCATCCTGATGGTTTGCTTTACTGTCGCAATCACGATTTTTTCGGGAACGCAGATTGAGGCAAGGCACCGCGTCCAAAGCGACGAAAGCGTATTCATGTCGGTCGCTCAGAACATGTTCTACAACCAGGAATCCGGAACCTGCAACCAGGGAATCTTCGACAACGGCAAACTGGAATGCGTTTCGAAATCAAATAGCTTCAAGACCAAGGGACTCGCCTTCCTGTACCTGCTCGGCATGCCCCTAATGGGATCCAATCTTCACTGGATCTTCAACATGGAGCTAGCCCTTTTCCCGCTAGCCGTTCTGCTGATGTTCCTCGCAATAGTCGCCTGGACAAGGCAGCCCCTGCTAGCCTTTTTCGCAGCACTCCTCACGGCGCTCCAACCGACAGTCATGTTCCAGTTCCGCGCCATGTCAGTGGAACCGCTCTACATTTTCCTTTCGGCACTTTCATTGCTCGCCTTCAAGTGGGCTTTCGACCGCAACACGCTCAAGCACTGGATCCTGCTAGCCCTGATTCTTGCATTTTTTGCACAGACGAGACAGGAAACCGTCTTCTGCCTGCTAGCCTTTATCCTATTTGCCCTTCCCAAGCTGCTCGACAGTAAAGGTGCCAAGGCGCCGGCATTCTTCGTTACTCTTTCGGCCTTCTCAGTACCAGTCCTACTGACAATCAGCTATTTCCAAGGTTTCGGCTTCCAGGGCGGCGAATTCGAGGCGCATGGACATTTCCTCGAAGATGTTGCAAAAAACTGGGCCGAGATGACCAAGCCACTCAACAGCAACGGCGAGCTGGCCAACCCCTTTCTTACCTATTTCAACTACCTCTTTGCCGTCGGAGCAATCTATCTCATCATCCGTGCAATCGTAGGTTATGTGAAAAAGGACTACTTCTACCTGAAGGTCCTGGTATTCATAGTCCTTTACCATATACAGACCTACGTCATCCTTGAAAACGTCTCGGGCGATTTCACGATCCAGATCAACCAGCGCTACAGCCTGGTTATGCTCCCGAGCATGGCTTTCATAGGCGCACTTCCCATAGCGCACCTCGTCGAAAAGCTCAACGAATCCATGCGAGGTAAAAACGAACAAGCCAATGCCATAACGGCGTTCCTCACTGTACTCGTTGTCGCAGCGCTCTTTACCGGCTGGACGTTCCACTACAAGGAAGACTTCAACAAGAACATCATGTACAACCGCAACCACCTTACGGTCGAGGAGCACGAGATTCTCGCCTGGCTTGCGGAACAGCCCAAGAAGGACCGTCTGTTCATTTACGGTCGCCCCTGGCACTTCGTAGGATACGGCATTTCGTCCATCCATTACGACAGGGCTCGCCAGATGAGCGACAGTCAGCTCAAGCAGTACATAAACAAGTACGACGGAGAAGTCTATTATATCCGTGGACTTGACTGCTGGGATAGCCACACCTACCACAAGAAGGCCGTAGAGCACCGAATTCCCACCACCTGCGATGTCTTTGAACGAGAAATGGATCTCGAAGGCGTGAAGAACATCCTCATCACCAACAACTATTGGGTGCAGATAGCCAAGTTTAATGGCCGCAAGGAATTCAATCCCAAAAATATCATCACCATTAACGGACAAGATTTTGGGATGGATATTTCCGAATCCGAAGGAAATTCCTCCTTTTTCCGTTACAAGTTTAGCCTGAACGAAAGCGCTGCCGTGACAAGCCGCTGGGACTACACCGTACTTGTCAACGGAGACACATTGGAACATGCCCCCTACAAAAAGGACAGCCTCGAAATCCGCGTCAACGAACCCGACCTGCTCCCCGGCTACAATCAGTTCGAATTCATCGTCCAGGACCGGGAAAGCGGAAAGGTTTTAGCGGACGTACAGAAGTTCTACTTCAACAGCGCCACTGGAGCCGTAGCCCTGAACGACATTCCCTATACCAGCCACAAGCAGGGCTGGGGTTCGCTTCATACGAACGAATCTATCGAAGGAAACGCCTTTAAAGTCGGTGGAAAGTTCTTTGATAAGGGGTTTGGAACGCACGCCGCGTCCGAGACCTCATTCAACATCGGTTCAAAATACAAGATTTTCAAAGCCAGCTATGGCCTTGACGAGGAATCCCTCTGCAGCGACGGGGCTCAACTACAAGTCATTGCCGACGGCAACATCATCTTTGACAGTGGTCGATTCAATCTCGGCAACTTGCACACGATCGAAGTGAGCGTCGAAAATGCGCAGAACCTCACGATCAAGACATTCCCGCTCGACAACATGGATTGCGATCATGTAGACATCATCAACCCCGTCCTTATTCCGTAGGTAAACCATGCTTCTATCCGTAATCATTCCCGTTTACAACGAAGAAGAAATCGTCGCGGAGACCTACCGTGTTCTCGAAGAAGAACTCAAGGACATCGAGCACGAACTGATTTTCGTGAACGACGGTTCCAAGGACCGCACCCGCGAAATCGTGGAATCGCTCCTGCCACAAAATCCAAACAACAAAATTATCAACTTCAGCCGCAATTTCGGACACCAGGCCGCCTTCAGCGCGGGACTCGACCACGCGACAGGTGATGCAGTGGTAATTATCGATGGCGACCTGCAAGATCCGCCAAGCCTCATTCACGAGATGCTCAAAAAGTGGCACGAAGGCTATCAGGTTGTCTATGCACAACGTAACAAGCGCAAGGGCGAAACCATCTTCAAGCGTGTTACCGCATTTGCATTTTATCGCCTGATCGGCAAGCTCACCAGCATCGACATTCCCCCCGATACAGGCGACTACCGCCTTATGGACCGCTGTGTCGTGGACCAGCTCAAGAACCTGCCGGAACGCAGCCGATTCCTGCGCGGTCTCGTCTGCTGGGTAGGCTTCAAAAAAATCGGTGTCAGGTACGATCGCGCACAGCGTACGGCAGGCACCTCCAAATATCCGCTCAAAAAAATGGTGAGGCTCGCCTTCGACGGCATTACAGGCTTCAGCTCTGCACCGCTCAAAATCAGCTTCTACATGGGACTTTTCGCAACGATCGTCGGCTTCGGCATCTTCATATGGTCCATCCTCGAAAAGATCCTCTCCCCTGCAACAACCGTTCCCGGCTGGGCATCGCTCATGACAGCAATCGTATTCTTTGCAGGCGTACAGCTCATGTCCATCGGCATTCTCGGCGAATACATAGGCCGAATCTACGACGAAGTCAAGCAGCGTCCGCTTTACATTGAAGATAAGAAAAAAGAAGACAAGTAAAATGAAAAACAAACTTTTTGTGATGAGCGCCGCTAGCGGTGCAGGCAAAACCACCCTCAAGGACCTTGTCATCAAGGACTTTCCGGACATCAAGTATTCCATCTCGGCAACGACCCGTGCTCCGCGCGAAGGCGAAGTAAATGGAGTCCATTACTTCTTCAAGACGAAAGAGGAATTCGAAAAACTCATCAAGGAAGACGGGCTCATTGAATGGAACGAAGTGCACGGAAACTACTACGGAACGCCCAAAAGTTTTGTCGAGAAGACTCTAGCCGAAGGAAACCGAGTTCTCTTCGATCTTGATGTTTTCGGTAAGGTGAACTTCGACAAAGTCTACCCCGATGCCACCGGCATCCTGATTCTGCCGCCAAACGAAGAAGAACTCGAAAAGCGCCTGCGCGGCCGTGGCACCGACTCCGAAGAAGTCATCCAGTTGCGCCTAGCAAACGCCAAGAAAGAAATGGAATTTGCAAAGACAAAAGGCAAGTACGAATACGTCATCATCAACGACGACTTGCAGCGCGCCGCAAACGAGCTCCGCGAAATCTTGAAGAAAAAAGACTAAACCTTAATGCTTGCCCGCTTTAAGCGGTCATTCAAGGCCATGCCGACTCCGACATTCGGAATCTGATCTACAAGGATCAGGTCATACCTGGGGTCATCGAGGTCGTGCATGTAGGCATACAGTTTGGCAGTAGCCTCCAGCATATCGCCCGTTTCAGACAGGTTTAGCGTCGCGGGAATCACGCCGGGGGTATCGCCGAAGGCGATGCGCACGCAGCGTTCCGGCAGTTTGAATTCAGCGGGAAGTTTTCCATAGAACAGCGGAACCTGCGGGCGGTAGTGCGTATCGCACTGCCCCGGCGCAGCCATCGGCTGTCCCGGTTTCGACGTCGATTCCTTCACCTTCACATTTCCGACCACGGCGGCAATCATTTCGGGCGTCACGGCGCCGGGCCTAAGAACCGTAGGTTCTCCCACCAGAGAAACAATCGTGCTTTCCACCCCCACGTTACAGGGCCCACCATCCACAATTCCAGCAAGACCGCGGTCGGCAAGTTGTGCCGCCACATGCTCGGCTGTTGTCGGGCTCACATGCTTGAATAAGTTCGCACTCGGAGCCGCCAGCGGCACGAGCGCCTTGCGGATAATTTCCTGCGCCACCGGATGCGACGGGAACCTCACCGCCACCGAGGGAAGTCCACTCGTGCACAAGTCCGGAATGCAATCCTTCTTGGGTAAAATCATGGTCATCGGGCCCGGCCAATAAGCCTTTGCCAACGCATAAGCGGCTTCGGGAATATTTTCGGTAACGTCAGCCAACTGCGAAATTTCGCATATGTGAACAATCAGCGGGTCAAAAGTCGGGCGTTCCTTGATTGCAAAAATCTGCGCAAGCGCCTTCGGTTCATAGGCGTTTCCCGCAAGGCCATAAACCGTTTCGGTCGGAATCGCCACTACCAGCCCATCACGTAAAAGTCGGGCCGCATCATCAACACTTGTCCATGGAGGGAAATGCATGTTCCAAAGATAAAAATTTCCTGTATCCAACGAAAAAAGAAAAGGATGGCGCATCCGTCATCCTTTTCAAAAAACATACTCCGGAACCTAAAATTAGTTCGCCGGAGCTTCCGCAGGAGCGTTTCCTGCTTCAGGCTTGTCATCCTTGCGTCCAAAGGCAAACACCTTGTCACAGGCGCTATTGAAGCGATGCCAGGTCTTTTCGGAATGTTCGCGAGGAACAGCACCGACTTCCTTCCACAGGCGACGCAGATGCTTCACCTTGTTCATCGAGGCACCCACGGTCTGTTCGTTCAAGTCGTTCAGCAAGTCTTCGGCCTGTTCACAAAGCAGAAGCTTCTTCTGCAGGTTGTTCTGGCGGGCCTGTTCCTGAATATCCAGCTGATCGCGGCGACGGTTGAAGAAATCATCGCAGGCTTCACGGAAATTCTTGTACAGTTCCATATCAGCGAGTCCGCAGAAACCAATTTCGCGCCATTCCTTCTGAATTTCACGAACGGCATCGGCCAACTGATTGGATCCGGCACTTTCAGCAAACTGACGAACTTTCTCGATCATCTCGATTTTCTTGGCCTTGATTGCATCCAGGGCTTCGGCCAAGGTAGCATCAGCCTTAGAAAGGCGTTCGAGAATTTTGTTGTAAACGGAATTGTAACGATTGCTAATCGTCTCGATGGCATCTTTCGGGACCATGCCAATGGACTTCCATTCTGTTTCCAGGGCCTTGAGATCTTCCAAAGAACCCTGGGCAGACTGTTCCATGGTTTCCAGTTTTTCGCAAAGGGCATTCTTTGCATCCAGATTTGCCTGCTTCGTGGCATCCATCTCTTCAAAATGAGCACGCTTCTTTTCAAAGAAGGAGTCACAGGCCGTGCGGAAACGCGTCCAAATTTCATCGGACTTGCTCTTGGGCACGGGACCCACGGATTTCCAGGATTCCTGAAGCTGCTTTAGTTTATTCGAAGTAGCATTCCAGTCATTGGATTCCTTGAGTGCTTCGGCTTCCACGCAAAGAGCAACCTTCTTTTCGTAGTTCGCTTCGCGGGATTCATCTTCCTGCTTCAGATTTTCCTTGTGCTGAGCATAGAAAGCATTTGTTGCGGTCTTAAAGCGTTCAGTAAGGGCTGCCACATTTTCCTTGGGCACCATGCCAATTGACTTCCAGGATTCCTGAATTTCCTGCATGGCCTTGTATTTGTCCTTCCAGAACATTTCAGCATTCTTGACCAAATCCTCAATCTTCTGGCACAAGGCTTCCTTATCCGCCAAGTTCTTTTGGCGTTCCACATTAATCTCTTCGATAAAGGCGGCGCAGTTGTTCTTGATTTTTTCGTAATTGCTCTGGAAATGGTCACGGTATTCCTGCAACTTGGCCGCAGAGATTGGTCCAATTTCTTTCCAGCGGTTCGTGATATCCTTGAGCTTCATCAACACAGCTTGACTCGGTTCTTCCTTCGTCAAGGCATCCATCTCTAGCAACAGGTCGTCACGATCCTTTTCATTGTGCCAGTTTTCCCACTGCTGCATTTCCTGGAAACGAGCCGTCGCAGCCTTGTATTCCTGCCACAGGTCGTGGTACTTGAACTTGTTTTCACCAACAATTTCCTTCCACTGTTGGTAACATTCACGGACCTTCTTGTTTAGTTCGCGGAAGTCCTCATTTTCGTCAAAGGACTTGACCTTTTCGATAATGGCCTTCAACTTTTCGGAATTTTCCTCAAAACGTTTCTGGGCATCCTCGTTGTAGGCACTAATCTTGACCGAAAGCGTGTTGCGCAAGGCATTGTAAGTTCGCAACATAGGATCTTCACCGGCAAGCGGCGGGAACTTTTCCCATTCATGCACAATGGCATGCAGGTGCTTACTAGTCGCATCATTCACATCGGCATCGGCCAGAGCCTGAAGTCGTTCCAGCAGTTCAGGACGGACGGACTCGTCGGTCGACTCGGAAGCATCAGATGCCACTTCGACAACCTTGTTCGCATCCTGCACCTTGAAATAGGCGTTATTGAAACGCTTCACGAGCGGAGCGTCCATCAAGGCCTTGTCCTCGGACCACTCGGCGAGGATTGCCTCGATGCGTTCTGAATTTTCGGAAATCTTGTTCTCGGCGACAAGGGCTTCCAGCTCTTCGAGGCTAGCAACTAGCTTGGCCACCTTTTCGCGCTTTTCGGCTTCGGCCTTTTCTGCAGCAAGCTTTTCTGCATTGGCCTCGTCACAGAACTTCTTGAAGCTCGCATAAATGTCATCGATTGTCGCCTGTTTTTCACCCATACCCAACTTATTGGCTTCGGCCATCAGTTCGTCGAACTGGGGCAAGACCGCGAGAGGATCCTTCTGAGCAGCAAAGAAGTGAGCCTGCTGTACCAAGGCGTCGCGCTTGCTTTCAAGAAGCTCGGCGGCACGTTTGCCTCCGTCTTCGGCATCCTTACGGGCACGGATTCTTTCATTCACGGCCTTGCGCACTTCGGGCTGTCTGGAATTCTTGGCGATATCCTGGAGGAGCGTATCGGAGGTCACCTTGCGTGCGGCGGCCATGGCAATCTTTTCGCTCAGATCGCGAACTGCCGCATAAGCGAGCACCGACTGCTTGCTGCTGATTTCCACCAGTTTCTCTCGAACAGCTTCGGCTGTTCCCACGGACTTGAAAAGTTCTTCGGCATAATGAGTATCCCTAAGATCAGTCAAGTAGTCGAGGTCTGCCGCAGAAGGGTTCGACACGCTTTTCAGCTTCTTGACGACCTCTTCCATATAGCGGGTCTTAGCAGTGCGCTTCACATCGTCGTCACCGTCTTCTTTAGAAATTTTCAACAAAGACGGAATGAGATTCAGCTTTTTCAGGGCCGCAATTTTGACCTGAGCATCTGAATCGGAACTAGCAACACGTTCCAAAATGTCCTGATTGTCCGCACCCAATTCAGCGACTGCTTCCAGGCGCTTCTGTGGATTGGAATTCTGCCACTTCGGTTTAAAGGCGTCAAGTAAACTCATAGAGGTCTCCAAAAATATGACCGATCCCGCAGGGGGATCTGCTTACCATAATCTAACTAAAAAAAGTTTTTTGAAATAAAAAAACTAGAATTTTAGGCACTTTTTGCGGTATTAACTATCTTTTAGCCCGTGACAAGGCGAATCCCCAAGCTTTCCGCCCCCGAAGGCACCCTCCAGAAGCTCAAGTCCACCACCCTGATGGACTTTTGCGAAGTTTATATTCCCTTGGCTCCGGACTCCTATACCTACGGGGTCCCTACCGGCGTCACCCTTTGCCGCGGAGACATCGTCTGGGTCCAATTCGCCACCCGCAAGAAGCCAACCTTGGCCGTTGTCGCCAAGGTTCACCAGGACCGTCCCCCATTCGATGTGCGTCCTGCATTTCCGCACCAGTCCGGCTACCGTTTTAGCGAACGCTACATGGAAATGCTCGAATGGACGGCGCGGTATTACATTAGCACCCCCATGAAGTCGTTGTTTGTATTCTGGCCTAGCGACTTCGAGAAGTATCTGGCCGTACTCGCCTTTGAAAAGGGGGATGCCGCCCCCCCGCGTGAGCCCCAGAACTTAGACGAAAGGAATTTCCCGGCGCTCACTTCAGAACAAACTAACGCAATCAACATTCTTCGCGAAGAACTTGACAAGGACGGATTCCGAGGCGTATTGCTCCACGGAGTCACGGGCTCGGGCAAAACCCGCGTCTACCAGGAACTCGCCCGTGAAGCTTTAAAGCGCCACAAGAAAGTTTTAATCCTCGTTCCCGAAATCGGGCTTACTCCACAAACGCGCAAGCGCTTTGAGGATTTTCTGCAGGTCCCAATCGTCGTCCTGCATTCCGCGCTTTCGGCCCCCCAAAAGCGCGAAGGTTATGTTTCGATCTTAAGGGGCGATGCGCAAGTGGTTCTCGGCACGCGTAGCGCAATTCTTGCTCCATTTGACTTCGATTTGGTAATCCTCGACGAAGAACACGACACCTCCTTCAAGCAGCAGGATCCGGCACCGCGTTACCATACCCGCGAGATGGCCTTTCACCTAGCGTACAAGCACGGAGCTCTCGTGGTGCTCGGCAGTGCCACGCCTAGCCTCGAAACATTCTATAACGCGCAGTCGAAAAATTTAAAGACGGTTACGCTCAAGGAACGCGCCACGCAGGCGCCGCTCCCGAAGGTGCAAATCGTCGACATGGGCAAGATGCGCCAGCAAAAGGGCATTCTCCTGTCACCCACGCTGCGCGAGGCATTAACTGATTGTATCGAACATGGGGACCAGGCGATCATCCTCATGAACCGTCGCGGCTTTTCGAAGATGCGCGTATGTACCGAATGCGGCGAGACTCTCTACTGCAAGCATTGCCATATTCCGCTCGTTTACCACAAGCAGTACCGTTCGCTCATGTGTCACTACTGCGCCGCCCTTTACCCGGTGAACACACCCTGTAGCGCCTGTGGCGCCGAAACCTACGAGTTTGTGGGCGGCGCAATCGAGATGCTCGAAGAAGAGATCTCCGAATGGATTCCAAAAGCGAAAATCATCCGCATGGACCGCGACACCACGCAAAACGTTGGCGCTAGCGAAAAAATTCTCGACGCTTTCCGCAACCGCGAATACAATGTTCTAATCGGAACACAGATGGTATCAAAGGGCCACGACTTTCCGGGAGTGCAATTAGTCGGGGTCGTTGGCGCCGATAGCGGGCTTGGCATTCCCGACTTTCGCTCCACCGAAAGACTTTTTCAACTCCTCAGCCAAACTGCAGGACGCGCGGGTCGTGCAGGGGGAGAGGGACTCGTGCTGATTCAGACTCTCAAGCCCTCGGAACCCGTGATGCAGTTCGCCGTAAACCACGACTTCAACGGATTTGCAAACAAGGAATTGGAAGACCGGCGCGCCGCCTTCTACCCGCCCTTCTGCAAGCTCGTAGAAATCAGCTGCGGAAGCCGCGACGAAGATCTCCTGCGGCACACCGTCGAGCGTCTGGAAACCCTCTTACGCGCCGACAAGAATCTCATGGTGCTCGGCCCTGTGGACGCCTTCGTGCCTGTCGTGCAAAATGTCCACTGGGCAAAACTCTACATCAAGACACAAGATCTCGCCCCCGTTCGCAAAATTCTATACCCCTTAATTAATGCACCCAAGCCCTGGGTGCAGGGCGTTGACATCAAAGTGGAAATCGAATAGAAGCGACAGGTGCTACACTACAGCGGAAACTTGGGATAGTTCTCGCGCACGTACTTGCTCGGATATGCGTTAAAGTGCCACCACTCGCTACCGAGCGGAACCCAGCCAGCCCCCTTCATGATTTTGCGAAGCTTGTTGCGGTTATCAACTTGCTGTTGCGTGAGTCGTCCGCTTTTCAGGGCGTCCGCCTCGCCCACCGCACCGGCACAGCGTTCAAACGAATCAAAGTCCGTGCCCATATCGAGCAGAGCACCGGTGCTGTCGGTAATTCCCAAGTCCAGCGCAAGTCCAAAATTATGCATGCCTCCCTTGCCCGGCGACGATACATAGGCCGAATAAGGTGTTCCACGCACCGTCCTTCGCAACGCCTCCTGCGCATACAGCGGGCGCGAAGCATCAAAAATCACGAGTTCGCTGCCGGGCATCTCCCGTTCCATGACCTTGATCGCCTTGCGGAGCTTAACGGCGGCATCCTTATGCACAAAGGCGCGTTGCTCGCCGCAGTACAGGTCGTGCCCCGTCACGTTTTCAAAGGTCGCATAACGTAAGTCCATGCGCACGCCCTTTAGGCGCGTAATTTCCACCATATTGGAATCCGTCGTCGCAAAATCAATCCACTTTTTCACGGAAGAACAGAAGCGCAGAGGCTTTTCGGGCTTAGGCGGAACAAACAGGGAATCCGTCTCATGAGCAAAGCAAAACGAACCCCAAAAGAACAACAAAGTTACTAGAAATTTTTTCATCCTTAATTCTTTCTAGATCCTTCGGCTCCGCTCAGGATGACACTCTTCGCATTTTACTCAAAGCCCAAAGGGAGCAACGCGACCGAGCTCTCACCTCAAAGCGAAGCGACCTATTAAATTCCCAGTTGCACTTCGACACCGAACTGCACGTAGAGTCCCATGCCCTTCGCCATGAACGGAACCAAATCGTAACCATCGGCAGAGTTCTCGTTGTCATCGCGGGTCACCCATGAACGTTCGCGGCCATTTTCGCTACCCAGGAACTCGAGCGCATCTACATCGAGATTCGCGAAGACATTATCCACTTCGATATAGAAACGGGCACTCCTGAAGAAATACTTCTTGCCGACCAGATCCAGGTTCACGCGCACATCCGTGCGGAACATGTCCGTAAAATCATGATAGTCCTTGAGGCGGCGCGTCCCGTTCGAGCGGTCACTCGGATCCGAAGGAACAATCTCATAATAGTACAACGGACGATGCAAGGCGGCATGATGCGTGAGAATGACCGACACAATGGAATCCTTGCGCGGATAGTAACGGAAGTGCGAAAGAATGTCGAGTCTCGAGTTCGCTTCCCACGGGAGCGATTTCCCGCCATCAAGCTCGTACTCACCGTAGACGGAACTTACATTGGTCGCCATAGAGAAATGGTGCGAAGTCTTGAGTTCGACCGTACCTGACGCACCTGCTACCCAGGCGAAGTCTATCGGAGTTACGTCGTCATACTGGGCATAAGCCTTGGGCAGAGGCAGCAGAGGATCAGGATAGTAGCGCCCGAAGCCGGATCCCTGTGCCACGAAATACTTGGAAGTATAGCCTAGACCCAACTTACCGGATACTCCGGATTCCAAGCGACCAGTCAAGTCGCCATCGTCGTAATACGGTTTCCAGTCGCTACGGTAAGCCGTATTGGCAAACAGGCGCCAGTAAGCAGTGTCAATCCTTGAAAGGTTCTGTTCGAAATCGAGCGATGCCGTAGGCGCAGCCTCATGTTCACCGGCATCGGCCACAGCACCCAAAGAAAGAATTTTCTGAGAATAATCGCTCTGCCAGTTGAGGCGGCCAGCTCCCGAAAGCACTCCCGTCTGGAAATCGTCCGAAATGCTACCACCGAAATCGGGGTACTCGCGTTCGACGATATGGTGTTCATAAAGGACCGCTCCGCTAAGCTTGGAGCCTAGGATATTTCCCTTGAACTTCTTGTCAAGACCGCCACTGAGCGTAGTGTGCGTCTGTTCGTAGCCATCGATAAATGTCGCCGATTCCTTCGCATTCGCCGTGCTACGGAAACCGGTCGTATCGCGCAGGGTATCCCCAAGTACTTCACGAACAAATCCTGCATGGGCGGAAGTCCCGAAGCGGCTTTCATATTCGGCACCCAGCACCAAGTACTCCTGCTTGCCCTCGATAATGTCGATGGAATTCACCTGATCGTAGGCCGTCGAGGTATCCTGATGAATGCTGTATTCATCGGAACTGTACAGGGTACGGATGGCCCAGGTATTGCCACTGCTGTCGGAACCATTGAACTGGGCATACACGTCAAAAGCGGAAAGATCAAAGGGATCCGAAGACTTGACCTTGCAGTCTTCGACGCAGTCGCCATCGCGCTTACGGAACTCGGTAAAGAATTTTTCTCCCAGGTTCTTGAGCATTTCATCGTCAAGCCTGCGGAAGGCAAAACGGAAGCTATCCCAGAACATCCACGGAGCATCGACCACGACTTCCTGCAGAGTAATGCCGGCCGTTCCACGGAGACCCCAGTCGCCCTTGGTCTGTTCCGGCAAATACTGCACCGACGTTGCAAGGCCCTGTCCCAAAGGACCCGCGCCATAATGGTCATGAATTTCGATTGCACTCAGGATATGCGGGTTAATCACCGAAAGGTTGCCCGGGAACCCGACATCCAAGTGGCGCATGTTCGGCACGCGGAGCCTGCCCAAGTGGTAAGCCACGTCGCTTGCACGGGAGCCCTCGTAGTAAAGAGCGCTGCTAAAGTCTTTCTGGCCCGAAATTCCCGGCATCTGGCTCAGGTGTTCCGTCACGTCAAAGCGCATGCCGGCTGCATCTTCGAGCTTGTCGAGATTCACCTTGCGTTCAAAACTCCACTGTACCTTGTCGGCACCGCCACCGATCACAGTGCTTGTTCCCAGGTTGCGCACGTCGGCAGTCGTCTGCATGGTAATCACCAT
>NZ_CALEFV010000023.1 GCF_937877005.1 uncultured Fibrobacter sp.
ATTGGGACTATAGCATTGACTTGCGATGCGGGCGTTCCAATCGTGGAAGGGCCTTGCACTAGGCTGATTTTCGATGAGGCCCGTCCAAGGATTTTCGCGGGGCGGCTGGTAAAAGTGACCGTGAATCGTAAAATAGAGGGGGTGCTTCTTTTCCATAGCTGTAAAGATAAAAAAATAGTAGATGATAGACCGAAGGACTCGCTTGCGCGAGTCCATGTTAAGATCTTTTTGTCAGTTTCACTTACTTCACGCGAATTTTCTGAGAGTAGCTGGTTCCGTTGATTTTTGCGCGAACAATGTAGTTCCCGCTCGCGATGCCGTCAAGACTAAATTGCAGAGAACCTGCGGACATGTTGCCCTTGGCAAGGCTTGCCACCTGGTGGCCTAACATATCAAAGAGGGCTATGCTTGCAGGTGCCGAATTAGCAAGGAAAATGACGATGTTGTTGTCTTGCTGATGAATTGTAAATTTCCTTGTGATTTTGTTTAAGTTAGGAACAGTGCCGGTACTGACCTTGTCCCAGCCGGGCATGTCGTCGAGCGCAATGATGCGTTCATCGTCGAGGTTCCTTTTCCACATGTCGGTAGGAGTCTTTTCCAGGAAGTTTCCGCTCCATGTCTGACTCCAGGTCATCCAATAGCTCCAATAGGCCTTGTCTTCGGCAATGCTGTCGATGTCGGGAATGGCGCCGTTTTCGCTCAGGGCAATCATCTTGTTTGTGCCCACGTCGCTCACGATCTTGTTGAAGTAGTTGGCGGCAGAATTGTGATCAATCAGCGGGTCATAGATATCGACTGCGACAATGTCCACGTAATCGTCGCCCGGGTACCATGCCGCATTCAGGGCAGAATAGTCGTAGCCCAAAGCGGGGTCGGTATTGATGTTCCAGACCCAGATCAGATTGGTGAGCTTATTTGTCTTGACCATGCGATCGAATACCAGGCGGTAAAGCTGCACATAGCATTCGGCGCTACCCACGCCCCACCAGAACCAGCCACCGCTGGCCTCGTGCAGGGGGCGCCACACGACGGCAATACCCTTTTCTTCGAGCTTTTTGAAGTAGCCCGAAACAATGTCCACGTCGGCGACGATATCCTTGTAGACCTGCGAAGTCGCGTCAATCTCCTTGCAGGAGGAATCCTTGAAGGCCTTCGTGTAGTTGAAGCAGGTGTTGTTGTCGGCCGTCTTCGTGACGCCTTCGGTGCAACCCGCATTCCTGTAGCCTTCTTGCTGCGTGTAGAAAATCGTGTCTTCACCGACTTTCCAGTGCCATGTGAAGGTCGGGATTCCACCCATTTCCCACAGCTGCTCGGTCATCACCAGGTTGTTTTCGGTGTAGCCCTTGAACCAGCCTTCTTCGTGGTGGCCGCCTGCGGCAAACAGCATGTCGAAGCCGCCAATAGCGGGGTAGTGTCCGCTGCGCTTGTAGAACTCGGCGATGTCGGTCTGGCCCTTCCATGAAACTTCTTCGTCACTGAACTTGCAGGAATCCGCGGGCGTGCAGCCGCCAGGCGGAATGAGTCGCATGTTGCCATAGTCGTAGTTGAAATTCTGGTCGCTGATCATCATGCCGCTGATGGTCTTTTTGCCGAAGTTATCGCGGAGGACATTATAAATTTTCTGCGCGCTTGCGCTGGCATTCGGCGTGACAGGGACAGGCCCAATGTTGAACACCGGATCGGGGTGGCGTTCGACGGTAATGTAATCCACGCCGAGAGCCTGGTTACCTACAGTAATCTTGTTTTCGCCGACACGCATTTTGGCAGATGCCGAAACCACGTAGCTCGAATCGCAATTGCGCGGGGTGGTAAGCATGGAACCCACATCGACACCGTTGACCGCTATTTTAGAGGTAGTCCAGTCATACTGCTTGATGAACACCTTGGTGGTAATATCGTAGACGGCGGTTTCTTCGACCTTGACCGTGAACGTGATGCCGCTCGGGTCTACTGTTTCTGCGTACTTTCCGCCCGAAAATTCGGCACCTTCGGCAACGCTTGCGCCCGGCAAATTTTCGGCTTCGTAGATTGTGGGGTCGGCAAAAGCCGAAGCGGCCATAGAAAATGCGGCAATGGCCGCGAATGTCTTATATCCCATACAACACTCCTGAATTTACGCCTTAAATATACCTTCGAAACCACCGAAAAATCACTTTGAAAGCAAAAAAGCGGAAAAGGCGTTGTCTTTACCGCAATAAAAAAGTCCCCACGGGCGTAAACCCGCAGGGACCTTGGAGTCATGAAGAGAAATGCGCTTGTTAGTTTCCGTTTCCGACAACTTCTGCCGTAATAAAGCTACCTTCTTCCACCTTGATCTTCTGAGCGGTATTGAAATCGTTAATAACGATCGTTCCATCAACGGTCACGTCGTCGTAGTAGACGGTTCCGTTAAAGCCTGCCGCAAAGATCTCGAGATAGACCTTCGAAATATTGCTCATGAACGATGTGTAGTCTTCCCCTTCCAGCACGACCTGGTCCTTGGCAGTCGTGGTAAGGTCGATTTCGCAGAGCGTTTCTTCACCGGCATTCACCCAGCAACCTTCAGGCTGAGCCCAGGCCCAGTCCGGAGCGCCCGTAAGGAAGGCGACCGTGAACCAGATGCCGGACATCTGGTTGGTGTTGTACACCTTCATGGTAAGCTTCGTTGCGGCAGAAAGATCGGGAATATTCGCATCGAGAATCACGACATTGCCCTTGGCGGTATCTTCTTCACCTGCGGCGGTGAGCTTCGCCTTGAGCCAGCCGTTCGTGGCAAGGTCGTCGGGGAATATTTCTTCGATGACGCGAGCGGAATCGATAGAACCCAGGGCGTAGCCGACTTCACAAGCGGCAACCGGTGTCGTCGAAACGGAGTAGTTCGCCCAGCCCGGCATGCTTTCGAGACTAATGGTGCAGGGGCTTTCCATGTTCGCCTTCCAAACGCCAGCGACCGTGTGGTCCAGGTACTTGCCGTCCCATGTCTGGTACCACGGCATCCACCAGGCCCACTTCGTGTTGCCTGCAGCCATCGTAGACATATCGGGGATCGGGCCGTTTTCAGAAACGGCGAACATCTTGCCGGTTCCGTAGTTGGTCTTGAGTTCAGAATAGGCCCTGGTGTACTTGGTGGTATAATCCCAAGCTTCGTAAATGTCGAGGCTAATCACGTCATACTTGTTTGCACCCGGATTCCAGTCCGTATCCTTGGTGTATTCGGGGTTCCACACCCACACGAGGTTCTTGACACCCTTGACGCCAACCATTTCGTCGTAGACCAAGTTGTAAAGGGCCTGGAACGCAGCACCGCCCTTGGTGCCCCACCAGAACCACTTGCCGCTCGCTTCGTGCAACGGACGGAAGATAGCGGCAACACCTGCATCCTGCAGGGTAAGGAACATATCCGCAATTTCGTCGATGTCGCTCACGAGTTGCTTATAAGTTTCGGATTCGACATTCCAAGCGCAATTGGCTGTACAGGCAGGGTCAACGAATCCCTGGGTGTAATCGAACTCGGTATATTCGCTGGCATTGCCGGACTTGGTGTAGAAGGCATCTATCTGGTCGCTCGGGTCCTTCCAGTGCCAGGTGAAGGCCGGAATACCGCCCTGGTTCCACAGATCCGTTGCGGCATCGAGCGCCATCTGGGTGTAGCTTTGGTACCAGGCGTCGCCCGCATTTTTGCCCGTTGCAAAAAGGAAGTCGAAACCTACTAGAGCAGGGTACTTGCCGGTATGTTCGTAGAAGGCGGCCACATCAGGAAGTTCCTTAAGGGAGGCAGAGCTCACATCGCCTGTCATGACGCCCGAAACGGTCTTTACACCGTAGTTCACGGCAAGGAAGTTGTAAAGTTTCTGGGCACCTTCAGTTGCCCCTTCAGTCACGGGCAGGTAGCTGAACGAACCCGGAACAGCAGGCGGGTTGTCGATCGGAGTGTTGACATTAGTCGAATCGGTCGTTTTCGTAGAGTCATTCACCGTGGCCGGATTCCCGTTTACAGAAGTCGAATCACCAGGCACTACCTGAGGATCATCAGTCGGAGCGGTCGGATCGCCGCTGCTCGAATCGTCAGAGCAGGCGATGAAAGTGGTCGCAAGGGCAGCAAGGCCCAAGGTAAAGACAGATTTTCTAATGCTCATCTTAAGACTCCTTTTATATCGACTAGGAAAATATATTCTTGAAAGGCGTTTTCAAAGCACAATTTCAACACCGTTGAACAATTCGTTGGGATTTTCTCAACGAAGAAAGTCACCTAGAATGGTGATTTTTGAAAGAAGAATGTTACAAAATGGGACGAATATGGGGATTTTATAGCTCAATTCCCTGTTTTTCATGGAAATGGAACCCGAAAGTGAATGTTCTTTCTTCGCCGGGGGGAATCACGATGAGCCCACGGTGGTGATTCAGGGCATCGGGTTCGGATGTCATGGGTTCGATGGCGATGCTCATGCGGTCGGGTGGAGTGTAAATCTGGATGGCGTTGTACTGCTCGATGCCGGCCTTCTGCCAAATGTCGAGCGAATAGCGGTTACTTTCCAAAAGGACATGCGCATTGTTGATGAAGTAGGAATCGGCGGAGGGAAAGCTCGTCATTTCCTTTTCTAAGCAGAAACAGTCATTGATGAACTCGTCATTAATCTTTCTTGCGCAGGTGAAGCGTTGGTCTTCCTTAAATTTTCCTGTCGGGAGGTCGTTGCTGTCTAGAAGGGCGAGTGTACTCTGGGGTAGTTTCAGCGTCAGGTTGTCAATCTTTTCGCCTAGCATGAAATAGGGGTGCCAGCCTTCGGAATAGGGTAGGTCGGATTTGCCGATGTTCTTGACGATCGAAGTGATGGTGACGCTTTCACCGGTAAAGTTTATCGTGTTGATAGCTCGGAATGGGAAGGGGAAACCTGCGAAGGCGCCCGGCCAGTCGCAGCAAAAGGTGGCTGTACAGCTGTCGTTATCGCTCTCGAAACTTTCGAAAGCCCATTCTTTGTCCTGTAAAAAGCCATGTAGAGCGTGCGGTGCCCAGCTGACATTGTTTACGAGTTTGTATGTGTTTTCACGCCACTGGAACTGCGCAAAGGCGGTGCGGCCCGGAAATGGGGCGAGTCTACAACCAGCATTCGTGTCCGGATAGATCTTGCGGAGAGTCGGTTCGTCCCGATAACCGTACAGTAGATCGAGCATGGTGGAATTGCGGGAGTCCCGGAAGTTTTCGACGGGAACGCGCCAGGCGTTCAGCCCGCCACCAAAACCACTTAAAAATTCAAATTCGGCACCATCATCGCGTTGCAGGACATAGCAGGCGATAGTGCCCAGGGGACGAGAAATAAGTTTGAACTGACTCATAGACATTTTAAATCTATATAAAAATCAGAACTGTTAGTTTTGTTGCCACATATAAATAAGTTTTTTATATTTTTACTTTATGGAACAGGTTCATTTGGGAGATTCCCCTCGCAGTGCCGATACGATTGTGGCACCGATGACTCCGGCCGGAGTCAGTGCTGTCGCCGCGCTGCGAGTGAGCGGTTGCCGCGTCCGCGACGTGGCTCGGCGCCTGTTTGGCGAAAAGGTCGCAAGTTCGCTGAAACCCCGCCAGGCATCGCTCAGTACTGCTCGTGATCCGCAGACCGGCAAGGTCCTCGATAGCTTGTTGTTCCTTTATTTTGAATCTCCGAATTCCTATACCGGTGAAGATGTGCTGGAGCTTTTTCCGCATGGCAATCCGCTCATTGTGCGAGATCTGTTGCAGGCAATCCGTTCTATTGAAGGGGTTCGCCTGGCTGATCCCGGTGAATATACCCGCCGCGCCTTCCTGAATGGCAAGATGGATCTCTCCCAGGCGGAGTCGGTCGCCGATGTTATCCATAGCGCAAATCGGGCTGAACTTGAAAATGCTCACCGACTTCTTTCCGGTGCCCTTTCGAGAAAGGTCGATGCCCTGACGGCTCAGGTCAAGGATATTTCGGCGCGGCTTGAACTGGATGTAGATTTTACTGAAGAAGAAGCCGACCCGGACTATAGCGGCTGGCAGGAAAAATTCGTAAAGATCCGGGAATCCATCGAATCGATTCTATCGAGTTTCCGAGGCAAGGCATCGCTTCGCAAAATTCCGCTTGCCGTTCTCTATGGTGCGCCTAATGCGGGTAAGTCAAGTCTCGTAAATGCTCTTCTCGGAGAAGATCGCCTTCTGGTAAGCAATGTTCCGGGGACAACGAGAGACTTTGTTGAAGTTCGGCTGTTCCTGGATGGCGGCGAGATTCGATTGATTGATACGGCGGGAATTGCGGACCGGGCTACCGACGAACTTGATGCTCTCAGCCAGAAAAAGAGTCGCGGAGTTCTCGAAGAAGCCGACATGAAGATTTTAGTCGTCGATGGAAATTGCCCAACGGCAGGGCAGAATCCAGTCGATCCCGATTTTACGGTCATATCCAAGAGCGATCTGCTGGACCCATCGGTTCGGAAACATCGCAACAATACGATCTACCTATCTTCCAAGACGGGCGAAGGGCTCGCCGACTTGCGTTTTGCCCTGAATGCGAACCTTTTTAGGAAGAATGAAAATCCCGAGGATCTCTGGATTACGAGCGAACGCGAAAAGTCTTGCCTCGAAGAGGCCTTGGCGGGGATTGATCGTGTGTTGAAGCTACTTGCTGAAAATCCGGCGGTGGAACTGCTTGCGTTTGAAATGCAGCTCGTGCGCCGCGCGCTTCAGAGCATTACGGGCGAAATTTCGTCCGAAGATGTGTTACAATCTATTTTTGCGGGGTTCTGCATTGGAAAATAGTTATATAGGCGCCTTGCTTGCCATTTTCATGTTCGGGACCTATATGGTGCCTCTCAAGAAGTGGCCGAAATATACTAACTGGGCTTATCTTTCGATGATGACATCAGGAATCCTCGTTTCGGCCCTTGTTGTCGCTTTTGCCACGGGGACCTTCAATGTTTCGCCGATTGGTCTGGTTTGTGGCTTTTGGTGGGTCATTGGCGGCGCGTTCTGTTTCTGGTCCGTGCAGGCCGAAGCCGATTTGGCTGGGGCTGGAGTGCGTTCCATGGGTGTAAGCATTCTATCGTCCTTTCTTTCGGGAGTGCTGTTATTTCACGAGGGCTCGAACTTCATATTGTCCATTCCCGCAATAGCCTGTTTTATGATTGGCCTGTCGCGCCTATCCCCGTCTCATGGTGGATCGGTTCTTAAGAACTGGCGATCGCTTCTAGGGGGGCTCGCCTTCGGTACATACCTCATTCCGTACAAGCTTGCAACTCTTTCGGGATACTCTTTGTCTGACCTCGAATTTATCTGCTCATTCTCGGAAGGTATTTTCATAGGAAGCCAGCTCCTTGTCATTGTACTTCAGATCCGTCGCAAAAAAATGTTCGAGTTCACTTGCATGCCTAGCCTAGCTAGCATCTTGATGGGTTTTTTGTGGATGGCCGGTACGCATGGATGCTTCTGGGCCATCGATGTCAATGGGGCGCTTGGCTACGCTGTGGGATATCCGCTCACGCAGCTCAACTTGCTCGTGAACCTTGGCTGGGGTGTGCTTGTCTTTGGCGAATACCGGAGTACCCGCGAACGAATCAAGCTCCTGTTTGCGACATTTATCATCCTTGCCGGTGCGGTGCTGCTGACTCTTTCTAGAAGCTAGTTTCGCGGAAAGTCGCTGCTTGCATTGTTGGCTGCCTCGGCTAAAAAATTTATATTGCGAGTATGATGGATTCATTGGACTTTATCGGCGATATCCATGGCCATGCCGACGAGCTGAAATTATTGCTCGGAAAGTTGGGCTATGTGGAATCGGCTGGAGCGTTTCGCTACCCCGGAGGAAGCCGCATGGCGGTTTTTCTGGGGGACTATGTGGATCGCGGTCCAAATGTGCGTGAAACTATCAGGCTTGTCCGAGCCATGCGCGAAGCGGGTTCTGCCATAGCTCTCTTAGGAAACCATGAATTCAATATGCTTTCCTTCTGGCAGCGTAATGGTGCTGGTGGTGGCCATTTCCTGAAAAAAATGAAGGATTCCTATCTTCGTGAACACTCGTTTAACAAGATTGCGATCCATTCGCGTACCGTGGCCGATTTTGTCGGCCGACGTCAGGAATTTGAAGACATGCTCGCCTTTGTGAAAACCCTTCCGTTCTATATCGAGACGGAATCGTTCCGGGCCCAGCATGCATGCTTTGACATCGACGCGGTTGAGATCCTGAGGCGCGAAGGAATTCGGTCGTTTGCCGACGGAAATTTTGACGAACTGATTGCGAGGGCGAACGATGAATTTAATGAATTTGATGATAGCCTCTTTAGACCGTTGAGTATTCTGTTGAAGGGGCCCGAGATGGATTTGCCCGAGGGATTGTATTTTAACGATGCCGAAGGGGTTCAGCGTAAACGCACCAGAATCACCTGGTGGATTGATCCAAGCCATGCGACATTCCAGGAACTCAGCTACCAGCCGGGGGCGTTGATGAATGTCCAGGCGGATGTCTTACCGGAAGTTCGCACACGGCGTTTTTATGGGGAAGAAAATCGGCCTGTATTTTTTGGACATTACTGGCTTACGGGACTTCCGAAACTAATTCGTAGCAATGTCTGCTGTCTTGACTTTAGTGTAGCGGGGTACCGCGGAAACGGTCGTCTCGTCGCGTATCGTTTTGATGGCGAACAGCACCTTGATGAAAGTAAGTTTGTATGGGTAGATGCATTGTCGCATTAAGATTTCTAGCCTCCATGAAGGTGACTGTTGCGCTTCTAGCCGCCTTTCTGGTGCTGATTTTTTGGGG
This sequence comes from uncultured Fibrobacter sp., assembly GCF_937877005.1. GTDB lineage: Bacteria > Fibrobacterota > Fibrobacteria > Fibrobacterales > Fibrobacteraceae > Fibrobacter. The sequence goes on from NZ_CALEFV010000023.1 coordinate 8,748, forward strand.
AGTCCTTGCGCAGGCCAATGCTGAATCGGCAGGACTCCCCGCATCCGTAGCGATAGAGCGCTTTTTCGATAGTTACATAATCTTGATTCTGGGCTTTATTCCTCTTCCGGCGTTCAAGGGGCTCTCTGTTTTAGCGAGTTTCCACTTGATTTGCTCGATGGCGTGCCGGATTCCCCGCGGTGTAAAGAATGCGGGTCTTTGGGTGATGCATTTGGCTTTGCTCGTTCTACTTGTGGGCGGCGTACTTGGTTGTGAACTGAAGCGAGAATATTATGGCTATGTGGAATCGTCTCGGCAGGCTTCGGAGAATATGGCGGAAAATGTCCGCTACTTTGCCGCAGAGGATAGCCTAGGTAGGACTCCCGTGATAATTGAAAATTCCTGGCCGTATTATGTTCAGTACCGGGGATATGTCGAGTTGCCACAAGGAAGGTCCGTGGCAATGTATAGGGCCTTCTATGATCCGTTCCATTTTGTACCCTATGCATTCATGGTGCTGTTCCTATTGGGAGCCGTATACCATTATGTCGTGAAAATTCGTTGTAGGCGAACCATGAAAGTTCTGCCGCTCATTGCATTTTTCCTAGTTTCCATTCCTGTCAGTTCCCGGGCTTCGGAAAATCCAATTCCTGTGTGGGAGGGACTTGGCCCTGATACTCCTGTTCTAGTCGACAGCGTTGTCCGGCCTTTTGATTCCTTTGCGCGAGGTTTTCTTGATGATCTGTATGGTCGCGTGACATATGGTTGCCGGGAGGGGGAGCCGTGCCAAGGCAAGGTTTCTGCGGTTGAGGTGATTCGGATGATATCGCTTGAACCCGAAAAGGCCTGCAATCTTTCGCTATTCAAGATTTTCCGCAGCGATGTCGCGGAAGCGCTCCGTTTGCCTACGGAATCGCGTTACTTGAGTTATGCGCAGATAGTTTCATCGATAGATATCCTTCGGCTTTATGCAAGCCGAGAAGACGATCACCCGGCGACTTTGGAAATGAAAAGACTTTATTCGAATGTTCTGCGCTATGAATCTGTCAAGGATGGATTGGCCATTTCATTTGTTAAAAAGGATGAAATGGTGGTGAATTCTGGACGGCTTTCGATAGAAGTGCTTTACCACCGCGCAAATTTTGTCCTGTGGGCCTTTATCATGGCTTTTGTTGGGTGCCTATTGTCTGCGCTGAACATGATTTTCAAGTCGCATATGTTGGACAAGGTCGCTAATGCTTTCTGCATAATTGATTCGGCTGTTCTGGTCTTGATTTTTGCCGCGCGCGCTTACATTACAACCCGTCCACCCCTTTCGAGTCTGTATGAAATCGTGCTGCTGGTGGCGCTGTTGTTGGTCGCATTTGAATCGGGTGTATACGTCTTCTGCAAGAAAAGGACTTATACATTGATGATTCCCGTTGTCCTGATGGCAACAGTCCTTCTGTTCTTTGCAAAATTCGTGCTGGAACAGGGCGATTCCTTCCAGCCGATACCTGCGGTGTTGAATTCTTCGGTTTTTCTGACAATGCACGTGTTCACGATTGCGCTTGGTTATGCGGGAATGATTCTGTCGGGTATTGTCGCGCATCTAGCGCTAGCCCGTCGCGAATCGGCAAGCCTGCAGCCACTCCTGTTTGCAACACTCGTCTTTGGCGCCATTTTTACGATTGTCGGTACCCTTCTAGGAGGCGTCTGGGCAGATTTTGCCTGGGGACGATTCTGGGGTTTTGATCCCAAGGAATGCGGAGCGTTGTTCGTGATTCTCTGGGCAATGTTAGCGCTTCACCTGCGTGCTGGCCGCTTGGTGAAAGAACATGGGTTTGCGCTCATCAATAGCTTCAATGTCATTGTCACGTTTCTTTGTTGGTTCGGTGTGAACTTGCTTGGTGTAGGCTTGCACAGTTACGGATTTCAATCGGGATCTGCGGTATGGCTTGCGGCATTCACCTTACTTGATTTAATGGCGATAGCGATTCTTGCTTTCAGGTTGCGTTCTCGTTAATTTCTATCTTTTAGCCTATGCTACAGTGGGACACCTTGCTTTCTGCGACGCGTTATGGGCATCCGGCCGATCTGGACCCGAACCGTTCCGATTTTCATCGCGATTACGACCGTATCGTTTTCTCAACGGCTTTTAGGCGACTTGGTCGCAAAACCCAGGTACATCCTTTTTCGGTGAATGACCATGTGCATAGCCGTCTCACGCACAGTATCGAGGTGTCGAGTGTGGGCCGTAGTCTCGCCATTACGGTTTACCATCTGATTAAGAAATACCTCCCGAAGTATATCAACGAGTACCATTTCGGAACTATCGTGCAGTCCGCCTGCCTTGCGCACGATATCGGTAATCCGCCTTTTGGTCATGCTGGGGAGGCTGCTATTCGTGAATGGTTCCGCAAAAACCGCAATTCGGCACCGATGAGGGGCCTGAGCGATACCGAAGTTGCCGATTTTGAAAATTTTGACGGCAATGCGCAGGGACACCGCATTTTGAGTAAACTTGAATACCATTTTTTGGATGGCGGAATGCGTCTCACCTATGCGACGATCGGATCTATGATCAAGTATCCGCAGCTGGCAAAGTTTGGCCAGCCGACGAGTCTGTTCTCGACCGAGGCTGATCTATATCGCGTGACGGCCTATACGCTAGGCATCCCTGAAGTGGAAACGGGCAAGTGGGTGCGCCATCCGCTAGTGTACCTGATGGAAGCGGCTGACGATATCTGCTACAGCATTCTGGATGTCGAAGACGCTATTGAACTGGGTATCTTGAGTTACGGCGATGTTCGCGGCATGTTCAGCTATCTTTGCGGCCCCGAGGTCGATATCGATCGCGAGTTCCAGGAAAATGGTCAGAACTTTCGAGATTTCTTGAGCAGCGTCCGCGGCTTGGCCATTCAGAATTTGATTGATGATGTTGCCGTGACCTTCGTGAATAACTATGAGGCGATCATGTCCGGTGAAAGGGTTAAGCACTTGACAAATCTTTCACGATCTGACGTGATGGAAGGCATTCGCATCGCAAAGCGTCTGGGTGTTGAACGTATTTATCCTGACCGTCGCAAGACGGAACTCGAAGTCGGCAGCTACACGACCCTGGCTACGGTGCTTGACGCCTTTATCAATGGTGTTTACGATTTTCGCCTGAATGGCAATAATTCCTACCGTGCCGACCGCATCGTGCGTCTCATCGGTCAGGCAAAGATTGGTCAGAGCGTGACGATGGCCGAGGCTTATCATCAGGTGCTTGATTTTGTGAGCGGCATGACGGACAATTACGCTACCTATCTGGCGCGTCAGATTGGTGGACTCGCCATGGGAAACTAGGCTAGGATGGTTTGGCTTTTCGATTACGATCTGACTCTGTACGGTACCGAGGAACGGTATGTCATTAATTCGTTGGATCATCGTATTTCGCTGTTTGTGCAGAAAACCGTTGGGGGCGATTTCGAATCGGCGCACAAGATTCGCACCGACTACCTGGAGCGTTTCGGAACGACGCTTGCTGGGCTCATGACGATGAACGGGACGAAACCCGATGACTTTTTTGACTTTATCCATGAACCGGAATATTTGATTTATCCTAAGAAGGCCCCCGAAAAGTTGGCGTTGCTCAAAAGTCTCGAGGGACCACGTTTCGTTTTTACCAACGGTCGTCATGACTGGAGCGAGGCGGGCATGGTGCACATGGGAATAAGTTCCGCGATTGATGGCGTGTTCGATCTCAAACAACTTGGCTGGGTTGGAAAACCGCATGATAGTGCCTATGAAAAGATGGAACAGTGGCTTGCGGATAGACTGTCTGGCATGGGAATCCCATATCCAGATAATCCCCGCGAGATAATCCTGCTTGAGGACTCGCTCCGTAACCTGGAACCAGCGCATCGTCGTGGCTGGACGACCATTTTCGTGAATCCGACTGAAGAATGCCCCGATTGGGTGGATTATCATATAGCGCATCTGTTGGAATTGCCTCAAAAATGTAACTTAGCAAGGACCTTCTTATGAAAAAGAATATTCTACTGTTTGCCGTTTTGACTGTACTAGTCGTTTTGGCTGCGTGTGATTCATCGACTTCCAGCGATAGTGATGTCGCAGAAAGGAAATTATTCGTAGACACGATGTCAGAACTTCCTGGATGCACAGAAAGCAAAGAGGGCTTTGTGGTCTATGTTATAGAAGATGAAGATACGGTTGTCTGCGTTTCTGGAGTATGGCGCATTGTCGGTATGAATGCCGGTATTGAGTCTAGTAGCGGTATAGCTGGAAAATCAAGTAGTAGCTATAGTCCTGTAGAAATGTCAAGCACCATGCTTTCCAGTAGCTCGAGTGCTATGCCCCCTGTAAATTCTTCAAGCAGTCTTGTAAATGAATCGAGTAGCTCATCGAAAGTGTCTGTCACAAGGCTCACAATGACGGATTCTCGCGATAAGCGGGTCTACAGGTCCGTTGCCATTGGCGAGCAGGTTTGGATGGCTGAAAATATGAATTACGATGGCGCAGAAATAGACGGTGCATCATCGTATTTAGGTTGGTGCTATAAGAATGAAGAAACTTATTGTGATAAATATGGCAGACTCTACAATTGGAAAACAGCAAAGGATATCTGTCCAGAGGGCTGGCATCTTCCGAGTTTGGAAGAATGGAATGTCTTGGTCGCCACAGTGGGAGATTCGCTAACTGCGGGAGGATTGCTGAAATCGACTGATTCATGGATGGAATTGACGAGTGATGCCGTTAGTGTAAATGGGCTGGACTTGTATGGATTTGCTGCTTTGCCGGCAGGATTTAGAAAAGAAGATTACAGTGATGGCCGTTATTTTGATATCGAAAAGTTCGCAAATTTCTGGACATCTTCTGTAAATGGAGAATCCGATGCATATCATATAACGATGCGCTATGATAGCGAAAAAGTTTCGGTGATTGTAGATCCCATGGAATATGCTCTTTCTGTCCGTTGCCTGAAAAATTAAATTTTGTATTTTATCCTCGTATGAAAAAGATTTTTCTACTTGTCGTTTTTTGCTTAATGGCTCTTTCTTCGCTTGCGTTTGCGCTCCCTGCTCCGCAAGCCCGAAACGGCTTTAGCAACATGACCGTCGTGACGGAGTATTCTGAACTTTTAAAAGAAAAGAATGCCCGCAACGATTCGCTTTTGCCTGCTCTCGATGGCGACAAGGCCTTTGCAGAGGTGCTTCGCCTGAATCCTAATTTTTGGAGCCTGGGTGGCGCACTCGATAAGGAAGCGTCCCTCGTGACCAAGCTAAATGCAAAAGTCATATTTATCGATGGTATCCGCGAAGAACCATTCTGCGAAATCGATAAGAATGCTGGCAATACGGCTGGCGAGTGGAATGTGCGCATTGGCGTGGACTTTGTGTCAGGAGGTTCCAATACGGTGCATATCCATGTGCAGCAGTGCTTGGACTATGTTCGCGATGAACTGGGTTATGCTGTCAAGAAGGGCGACAAGGTTGTCTTTGTCCCGCCCAAAAAAGTGCTTGACAAGATTAAGGAAAGTGAAATTCCCGACGCTATTGACATTGATTTGCAGCAGACGCTCCTGAAGGCCCACGAAGATGTGAACCTAACGGGAAAATGCCCCAAGGATATTGAGGCGTATGTCATCTTGATGAATGTCTATGAACAGGTGAAGAACCAGAAGATGGACTATGTGGTCATCAACGATCAGCTAAACAAGCAACGCAACGGGGCTGGCCGCGTGCAGAGCTGCGCCTTTAGCCGCGAATGGAATAAGCGCTACCAGGAAAGCGCGAGCTTCGAATGTGACATCGATAATGACCGCTGCACCTACCGCCAGGAAAATGACGGCAATTCCGAATGGGCGATTAACTACGAGAATGACCGCTTCGAGTACATCAATAAAAAGTTCCTCTTCTTCAACCTGAATCCGAAAAGCATTCACAAGGGCGGCACCATGCTTGACCTTCGTCTGCTTCGTCTTTCGACGAACTTATATCTGGAAGCTTATCTGAACATGAAGGGAGAGCCCGTGACGCTTGGGCTCATCATCGTCCCCGGAGGGGACAAGACCATGGATGACTATGATGATGGCGAGGGTGAAGAAGAAAACGACGGCACCATGTTCGAATAGCTGTCGAAAATTATTTTAATATCTCGTCATCCCGGTTATAGTAAAAAAGCCATTATGTAAAGTGGCTTAGCGACTCCTGATTTACGGTATTCTGGGTGTTGAATAAGAAATGCAGGGAAAATGAGTCTCTTCAATGAGTTTTTTTTTGAAGAGTGGTTGCCGGTCCTGTTTTTTATTATATATTTAGGATGTATAGATTATAAGGAGAATTTAATGAAACACTTTGTAAAGGCTTCCTTGATGGCGGCGATGCTTGCTGCCCCCCTTATGGCTGACGAACAGTTCGGCGGTATTGGCGTGACGATTTACCAGCTCCGTAACGGAGTCAAGGTTGCTGAAGTGATTCCGGGAACCCCTGCTGCAGAAACCAAGTTGCAGGCTGGTGACGTGATTATCGCTGTCGATGGAGCGAGCCTCAAGGGACTTGATATCGAAGCCTCCAAGGAAATGCTCCGTGGTCAGGTGAACAAGCCGCTCGAACTCACGTTCGTGAGTGGCGCTGATACCTTGACCGCGACTCTTCGTCGTGCCCAGATTACCGTGAAGGATTTGGAAAGTGAAAAGGTCGAAGCCTGGTATGGCGACAAGACTGAATTCAATGCTCAGGAACTCGAAACCTATGCAAGTGCGACCGAAGGCAACAAGCAACTGGTGGCCGTCCTCAAGCACGGATCCCTCCTTCCGTCAGGTGAATCGGTAAATGCACAGAACCTGAACGGTGTCTATGTGGACCGCGCAAGCGAGTTTGGCCCTAAGGCAAGCAAGAGCGTGAACAAGGTTGCCTCTTCGAAGCTTAAGGGCTTTAGCCGCAAGGCCATCGCCTTCAATCTTTCCAGTGCCGGTACGGCTGTGGTGACCGTAATGGACAATGACGGTGCTGTGGTGGCATCCCTCCGCCTTGACAATGCGCAGCCCGGTTTCAACAAGATTAACTGGAATGGCGAAAACATTCCGAGCGGACGCTACATGGTGACCATCGAACACAATGGTTCCGTTTCGGGCAAGAACGCCGTGCTCAAGTAAGACTGTCATGAATGTGTGAAAAATCCTGCCGCTCAAGCTGGCAGGATTTTTTTTAAAGGTAATGTTTCACCCTGTTTTCGGGATCGAGATTTTCCTTGGGTGGCTTCGGAACGTAAATCTTGATGGCATACACATAGTGGTCTGTCTCGGCCAGTATGTCGCCTTCCTGCATGTCTTCGTTGACTTCGATTTCCAGTTCCACGCCATCGCGGGCAATCCGCCTGATAGAATGTTCCTTCAGTTCGTGCTTTTCAAAAAGAACATCAATGACTTTCTTGTAGGTCCCGTGGTGGGTGGTCCCGATAATCCTGTCGCAAAACATTATACTACATCCATGGAGTCGACTTGGTTGACAATTTCAGTGACGGTTGCAATATAGTTATTTACGCTTTCCTCAAAAAGAGCCTGGTTTCGACTGCTGGCAGGAACTTGGAGAGACGGAAATTGGTCAAATATTTGCTTGTGGCTTTCGGGATAGGTGTGGTTCAGCAGATAATAGACCCCATACATGATTGGAAGCAGGGATGCATTTGCGCGAATGAAAAAGCCTAGCGGGTTCCGTTCCTGCTTAAGGTACATGTAGGCTTCGCGTAGGTGAATAAGCATGCCGCGAAGTTCACGTTCGCATTCGAGACGTAGACATTCAACATTCGGCTTGTATCCTGGCAAGGGCCTTGCCCCGGCTAGGCTAACGCTCCTGTTGGCAATATGCAAAAATTCAAGCGGAAACACGTCTTCGGAGGTCTGGATTTCCTTGAGTGTAAAGAAATAGCGAAATTCGATGTTCTCCTTGGCCGTTTCATGCAGTAGCGGTTGCAGGGCCTTCAGGCTGCTAGTCGTGTTTTCGCGAAGGATGAAACTGACTGTCCATGGTCTTTCAAGAGCATTGAAACCCTCGACTAGGCAGTCACCGTGGATAAAAGCCGAAATGAGGTTGTCGCCCAGTGCCTGTTGGAGCATTCCGGGCCATTTTGATTTTTGAAGTTCTAGGATGCTTAGGATTTTCTTCATAACTTACCTCGGAATCCTCCGCCGAAACTATTGCCGAATCCTCCACCGAAACCGCTCCTGGAATTGCCGAAGCTGCCGGCGAAACCGGTTTCGGGTTCTTCTTTCTTGCGTTTCCTGATGGCTCCGCCGAACAGGAACCAGAAACAGCCGTTTCCGCGCCCGCCGCTGAATTTTGCCATCAGCAAGAAGAATACGACGAACATGATAAATAGAATCATCAGCGAAGAGACTTTGTTCTGCTGCAATTCGTAACGAGTCTTGTCGATGTCGAGCTTGATTCCTTTGCTCTTGACACCCGCTTCTGCCAGTGCATAGGCTAGGGCGAGAATTCCCTGGCTGTAGTTGTATTCACGGAAAGCCGGCAGCAATGTGTGCTGCTGTAGTTTGGCCAAGACCTTTTCGGAATATACATCTTGCAATTGAGGAGCGACGATGATATCCTTCCAGTGCTGTTTCTGGGCGACAAAGATCATGAGTCCGTTGTTGTCGATGTCCCAATGCTCTGCAGTCGCTCGTGCGTAGGACTTGTTGTCTGTTCTGCCGATGTCGTTAGCCAGAACGCAGGCTAGGCTGATGCCCGTCTTTTTTTTCAGTTCCAAAGCGAGATCGTCAAAAAGCTGAATCTCGCTTGCATTCATTAGGTGGTTGTCGTCATAGACTGCACTTTCGGTCGGTTTTTCGGGAATGGGCCGTTCTTCGACGGCTGCGGCGAATCCGCAGAGGAGAAAAATCGAAACGGTAATGAATTGACGAATATGCATTGCCTAGAAAATACAAAGATTTCAAGACAAAAGGAAAATATGAACTTTATTTTTCAAAGATAGAGGGCCTAGTGGTTGCAGAACGGCCTAAGTTGCTGCTGCAACGGCGTAAAGTCTATTTTGTCGATCGCCTGTATGGTGGCATCGGTCGGTGTCTTGCCGTTTTCCTTAACTGTTGTGATGAAGGAAATGCCCTTGCCCTTGAGCATGTAGTCAAAAGTGTATGAATACCGAGTCGTGTTGGCGTTTATCTTGAGCTGTTTCACTTCGTTTAGTGCCATCTTGAATTCGAGTGAGGGCAGATCCGGATTTTCTTCGATAAAAATTGACTTCTTTGCGAGCTTCTTTTCTAGTGCGTTGCAGATATTGGCGACTTCGGAGCATTGGATGCGGATTCTGCACTTTGCCTGACTTACGCTGTAGGGAATCTCGAATGCTTTTCGCAAACCGACAGTTTCAAGCCACTGTCCTGGAAGGTTGGGCTCTATGGTGATAACATAGGGGGCATTTTCGATGTTGACGTTCCTGAGCTTGAATGTTGCCGAGCCGTCTGAGGATGTTCGTCGTTCTAGGAGTATGTGCCCCTTTTGCTTTGCTACGAGAGGAAAGTTGGCTACGGGGCCATGTCTGTCATAGACGGTGACAATCCAGGGGGGCATTTCGGGATTGCTGAGTGTAAAGGGCTCTGCCGGTCCCTCGATGCGAATCTGTGACAGCTCGTTTTGCAACCTGGATTCGTAGTCCGGAATATTGTGCTCGAGGAGGTAGGATTTGTCAATAGGATAGATTTGTCCCAGTTGATCAGACATTTTTCCATAAGATTGGATGATTTCCTTGCCGCGCTCGATTTCCTTGATGGCGCTTGCGTATTGTCTGTTGTCGAGCGCTTGTGCGATTGTTGTCTGTAGGTCCGCTAGTTCCTTCTTCTGGGCTTGTAACTTGAATTGAATGTCGGCCGTAAACACATCTAGATCGAGGGTGGCGGTCGCTTTGAAACCTTTGTCGACCTTGATTGGGGTAATTGTTGCGCCCTTGATTTTTATGAAAGCTTTGACCTGGTCTTGAATGAGGAACTTTTCCGAAATGGTAGATTGGCCATTCGCGGTCGTTTCCTGTCGTGAAAGTTGCTGATTGACGTTGACTTGCGAGGAAATCTGCTTCGCGATGCCAGCCATGGCCATGTTGTTGGCGTCTTCTTGGGATTCGTTCGATACGGCGGTGTAAGTAATCACCTTTCCTGCGAAAACGGGAAAGACTGCTACAAGACACAGCAATATCGCGAGTTTTTTCATGTTACAGAATTTCCATGACAATCAGTTTTTTGGTAATGTTCTGCTTTTTGGTTTCTGCCACGGAACGGATAGTTTCGCGGATAGTTCTGTAAACATCGTTGACATCTTCGTAGTCGGTGGCTGAAGCGTAGACGACAATGTCTAGGGTCTTGGCAGTCATGGAGTTGACCTTGACTTTTGAAAATTTGGCTTTAAGGCTTTGAGTAATACGGTCCTCGAGGTCTTCCAGTTGAGTAGATTCGTAAGATCCGGTGATTTTCATGATGACCTTATACTGTGTTCCATACTTGAGGTCTTCGTTCCAGTAGGTGGCAATCTGCTTTTCGATAGAGGGCATAGCCTTTTTGGCTGCTGTTTTGAAGTTCGCCTGCTGGTCGACTAATTCGGTGCGACCATGGCTGTCTACGGAACTGCTTTGTGAACCGAGTAGTCTCGCCGTCGTGGCTTCGTAGGCTTTGAGCTCGACAGTGACGAAACCTTTGGCGTCCATAGAGCCGGAATACTTGATGAAAATATCCGCGTTTAGGGCGAGGCTCGCTAGGTAGGCGAGGTCTTCGTCATTTCCGGCGATGTCGTTTTGCAGTTGGATGATGTGTTCGAGTTCTGTACTGCCTTCAAGGGACTTGACTTCGTAATTTTTCTTGGCGAGGTAGTCGTTAAGTCCGTCCATGGCGGCTTTGGAGAGCGGATCGGAAGAAACCTGCTGTAATCCCGAAATACCCTTCGCATTTGTGGTGGGGAGAACCATGATGACGGGTTTTGCCGGAACTTGAACAGCCTTTGCCGTAGCGATGTCATCGTGATTTGTTTGTGAATTTCGAGCGTTTTGGTCGATTTCTCGATAGGCGTCGTTGGCTCTGTTGCGAGTTTCGTCAATAGAGGAAGATTGCCTGTTTCCAGAACAGGCACATATAATAGAGAACAAAAGAAATGCGAGTACGCATTTTGAAATTTTCATATACGAAAAAAATATTTAAAGTGATTACAAAAGTCAATAAAAAAGACAAATTTTTTTTTCAATTGTATACTCTATTAGAAAATACTCTATATATTTAAAACGAGGATACGGAGAATGAAGTGAGAGGTTCCTATGGCAGAAAAATGGATTTGGTTTCCGGATTTTGTATCGGATTTGTCGCTTTGGGAAGATGACCTTGTCAGCGTTTCGCCCGCTGCGAACCATTCCTTTGTTCCCTATGCGGAAATGGCTTCCTGTCTAGACAACTTGTATAAAATAAATGGTCTTTCAAAGGCAACCCATGTGGTCGGTTGGGGCCTTGGTGCGTTTGCGCTGCTCCATGCGGCATCTCACCATCCCCAGGGGCAGAAATGGATCCTGCTTGCTCCGTTTGCCGATTTCGGTTCCGAAGAAAGTAACTGGACTTCCCAAAACCTGCACTTTATGGCGAAACAGGCCCATACATCCCTGTCGGTCGTTCTAAATGCTTTCGAAGAGTTGGTTCAGGAAGAATTCGGCGATTGGCAAGAAGATTGGATGGCTGCTGCGGCCAAGATGCCGCCCGATGCAATCGGCGCCGGCTTGAATTTTCTGGCGGATAACCGTATCGAGTCTGAAATTCCTATAGATCCGTCCGACATACAGGTGCTTTACGGGCGCCTGGATCAGGCCGTCCCCCCTGCGATGACTTTGGAACTGAAGGAATTCTTGCCGGGAGTGGAATTTAGGGAACGGCCCAAGGCCGGTCATTGGCCGCCCATGTTGCTCTTCTAGTGGCGCTGCCTTAGGCTTATCAGCGCGAAAAGCAGGTAGATGGCGAAAAAGACGAGCAGGGCGTTTTCGACGGCATCCCCTATGTGACTATAGAGCGTGTCCCTCGTCTTGAGGGGCATTTTTCTTTGGATGACGCGGTCCGTGAAAATTTCTGTATTCCCGTCAAAGTGGCCATATTGGTCTATATAGGCCGATATGCCACTGTTAGCGAGTCGTGCGACGGGCATGCCGTTTTCAATGGCGCGGTATCGGATGAGGTTCAGGTGCTGATAGGGGGCTGTACTCCTGCCGAACCATCCGTCATTCGTGATGTTCACCATCATGCGCGATCCTTCGCGGATTGCTTCGCGAACCAGGTCGCCAAAGATGGCGTCGTAGCAAATATAGGGAGTCCAGTTGAAGGGGGGGTATACGGGGGTTTCCTTGCCGGTCACGAAATCGCCTTCTCCGAGATCAACGTAATTGAGAATCGGGAAGAGGTCGTCGAAAGGAATGCGCTCGCTGAAAGGAACAAGGTGCTTCTTGATGTAGCGTTGGGGAAAACGGTCGTCTTGGGGGGTGAACAGGAAGGAGGCGTTGTAGATGTCGAACTTGCGGATGCTGCCGCGCTCGTTTCTCTTGTAGTCCAATGCGCCGACGAGAATGCTTGCGTTTTTGTGATCCGCAGTCCGGTGCAGCCTTTCGATGACTCTCGGCTGTCTGCGGATATGATCGGGAATGGCTGTTTCGGCAAGAACGATGAGGTCCGTTTTGGAAGCGACACTGTCGTTAATCATTCCGAGAGTTTTGTTCACGATGCCGTTGAAGCGCTCCTTGCTCCACTTGGCCCCCTGCTGTATACTTGGCTGCACGAGGGCGATGGTCGGATTGTCCTTGCTGTTGGCTCCGTTGAACGGAGCGGCTTCGGGCCTAGACAGAACGATGCAACCTTGGATGAGTAGCAAAACAAAAATGGCTGCGGGAATGGCCAGGACGGGAACCGCCTTCCTGATAGTCTGGAACTTGCAGAAGGCGTGCGCTACGGCTTGGTTCGAACCAATCACTAGTGCGGTGTATCCGAAAATTCCGATAAAGGGGAGCATCTGCAGAAGTTCAAGGTGATTGCCGAATACGTAGCCTAGGTGACTCCACGGAAAGGCGAAATCACCCTTGGTGCGAGTCATTTCAAGACCTGCGTAGAATAGGGGGTACAACGGGAGTAGAATACGGTACCCCTTGAATGTGGCGGAACGGGCGAGCGTGTAAATAAATCCGGCGAGCGTGTTATAGGCACTGAAGAACGCGATCAGTAGGAATAAACCGAACAGGATGAGTCCGGATGGAGCTGTTTCCACATGCATCACATTATAGATCCAGTAGTAGTTGATCGCATTGTAAAGCATGCCCGACCAGAAGGTTGCGAACATGGCCTGACCGCGGGAGTACCTGTTTAAGACGATGAACCAGGGCACGAGCAGAAGGAGCGCTGCGGGGCCAAGTGGCATGGGCGGGTAGGCGAATGCGTAAAGTCCCCAGGCAAAGGAAGATAGCAGGAGCGCGATTCTCGAATCGGAACTTTTGATGTGCCTATAGTTCCAGCGGCAAAAGAGGACGATCCAGTAAAAGCTTACGGGACAGGCGGTCACGACGATTTGAGCGAGTCCCGCATGGCCGGCGCCGTTATAGTCAGCTAGGCTGTAGTCTAAGGCGAGAAAGACGAATGCGGTGCCTGCAAGCGTATAGATCCAACGCCGGATATTGTGGCGGATGGGCTTGAATAAAAGGAATAGGGCTGCAATGGGGAGGGCCAGATACTGCAGAATATGCGTGTAGAGTCCCGGCAAGTCGGGACGGAGTGCGAGTGCGATGATTTCGACAACGAGAAGGGCGGCTAGATAAATCCAGAATATCTTCGGAAGTGCACTAAATTTCAACTTGACTCGCTCAATCATGTTTTCGACCGTTATTCGTCGTATCCCGTGGTATTATAGTCCGCTCTTGTCCTGAGGGTTAAAAATGAGCACGAATTCTCCCTTGGGCGGGTGAGCCTTGAAGTGATCCGTGATTTCGGCAGGTGTCCCGATCAGGTGCTCTTCGAACTTCTTGGTGAGTTCGCGCATCAGGGCAATCTTGATTTCTCCGAAAACCTGTCCGATTTCTTCGACAAACTTGTCGATATTGTGTGGGCTCGCGTAGAAAATTTGCGTTGCCTCTTCCTCCTTGAGTTTTTCGAGTAGGTGGATTCGCTGGGCGCTCTTCTTGGGGGAGAAATATTGGAAACTGAAATGGTCGGTGGGCATGCCGCTGCTGACGAGTGCCGTAATCATGGCGCAGGCGCCAGGGATGGCCCTCACGTCGATGCCTTCGCGTACACACTCTCTTACCAAATTGAAGGCGGGGTCGGCAACTCCCGGTGTCCCCGCGTCGCTCACGAGAGCAATATCGCCTTCGTTCTTCAGGAAATCGACGTATTTGGGCGTGACCTTTTCCTTGTTGAAATCGTGATACGCTTCCATGGGTGTGTCTATGCCATAGTTGTCGAACAGTACGCGCGTATGGCGCGTATCTTCGGCAAGCACCAGGGGCACTTCCTTGAGAATTCTCACCGCACGGTAGGTGATGTCTTCCATGTTCCCGATCGGAGTTGCGACAATATAGAGTGTGTGCATAACTTGAAAGAAAGATAGTAAATCGTAGGGGAGAACCGGCTAGAAGTCCTGAGCGAAGTTTAGGTCGGCAGTGCGGTTGAGGCGAGTCTCGAAACGGAGGCGCTCGATGAGTTTGCGGTGCATTTCTTCGGAAGCGCTGTTCACGAGGTCGGCGCGCAACTTTCCGTACCAGAAGGCATTGACATGTTCATGCTCTTCTAGCGATGCCTTGAAGGTGAGGGTGCCGTTGCAAAAAATGCGGACCTCCATGCTGTATGTCCAGGATTCTTCGACGGGCATGGCGGGCCAGAAGGGTATGAATGCGGCGCCCACATTCCATGAGCTAGGCGAGGAATCCGGTGCAGCGGAGGCTGCGATATGGGCAACGCCGCGGCAATTCTCCATGGGGTAGCTGGCCGTATCGATGGCAAGTGAGTAGGCCCTCTGCAAGTTTGTGTCCAGGTAAAGGGTTTCGCCTCCGTAGCTGAGCGTTATGGGCTCGAAAAAGGGAATCGTCTTTGGAAATTCCTCAAGAGTGTATTTAGTGAGGCTCATGGAACAACCGGCTAAAAATAAGCCGAGCATGCCGATGAACAGGGCTGATTTGGACACGTGTAATCTCATCGCTTGAAAAGTAGATAAAAAAATTGTTAGATTGAGGGCGATGGAACGGAAAGCCTACTTTATTTCGGATGCGCACCTCGGGGTAAATCCTCCCGGGGCTATTCCCGACCGCGAAAGCGCCCTGGTTCACTTTATGGAAACGATTAAGGGGACCGCTTCGCACTTGGTTATCGTAGGGGATCTTTTTGAATTTTGGTACGAATACAACGATTACATCAATCGCAATCATTTCGATTTGTTCTTTGCGATGCGAGAACTCGTAAAATCCGGATGCAAGGTTTATCTACTGCAAGGCAATCATGATTTCGCTTACGGGGATTTCTTTCCGGAGACACTCGGAGTCAATGTCTGCAAGAAACTTGTCATAGACATTCAAGGCAAGAGGATCTTCTTTCAGCATGGAGATGGGGTGGCGAAGTCGGATTTTGGTTACCGGATCATGCGCCGTATCCTTGATTTTCCGCTGAACCGGTTCATTTTCCGTCAGATTCATCCGGACTGGGGAATGGCGCTTGCCCGTTTTGTGGGGCGCAACAGTCGAAAGGTGGGCGAATCCCGGGTTATTAAGATTGACGAATATCTGAACTGGGCACGCCGCATGATGCAGAAGAATAAGTGTGACTATTGTGTTCTGGGACATCACCATATAGCGGGTATCTGGAATACCGATTGCGGTACGGTTGCTTCGCCTGGAGATTGGATAAAAAAACTCACCTACATCCAGATGGATGAAGGTGAGTTTGAAATTAAGAATTTTGAATAGGGCTAATCACCGTTTGCGGCGTTTTCTGCACGGGTCTCCGTGGACTTCATCATCTTCTTGCTGGCGTTTTCACCCCAGATCCAGGCGACTACATCCGTGTTGGAGAATCGGTCCCAGTATTCATCAACCCAGCACCAGTGATAGGTGTTGCCCTTGTTGTCGGTAATAGTCCAGTTCTTGTGAACCGAGAACGTCATCTTGATCGGCTGGGGCTTGCTATAGCTATCGTAACCGGAATTAGCGGTCTGTGGGGGGTCGATGGTGATAGTCCATGCATTGCCTTCGGTCCTTTTATAAATACCCACGTTCATGGCAATCAGGGCGATGAGGACGATGATTGCGAACTTGAAATTCTTCTTGCTTAGAAGAAATATCAAGAGGAGCAACAATAGGACTGCCACTGCGCCGAAATTGTAATGGGTGGTGTAGAATATTTTTAGGACTTCGATCATGTTATCCTCTTTTTGTTACTTCTTGGCGTTCTTTTCAGAGGCTTTCTGCTCTGCAACTAAAGAAGCGACATTGAATGTGACTGTTTTGCCCTCGACCTTGCATTCGGTACGGAAGCTCTTCTTGGGAAGGGCGAGCCCATGGGATGAGAATGTTCCCATGAACGAGGCGTTAGCGTGGCTTGCGATGGTGCGCACGTTAATGAAGCCCTTGTCCTTGCTGAAGGTGAGCTTGAAAATCTTCTTGGTGCGATCGTAGTCGGCAACCATGGTCCTGTTAACCTGGGTGTTGATGGCGTCGCGAGTGTTACGGTCGAAAATGATGGTTCCTCGGGAGTCGATGGAAAGCATCGTCTTGTTGGCAACGGCGTTGCGGCAGGCGATTGGCTGCCAGGAGCCTTTCTTCTTGGAGCCATTCTTGCTTGTGAATATGTACTTGTTCCCTTCTTTTTCAAGCGTGTAGGCGCCCGTGACGATCTTTTCGCCGATGGCGTTCAGCGCTCCCTTGAAATACAGGAACTTGGACTTAATGGAGTTTATACCAACGATAAAACGGAACGACGTGGCCTTGGCTTCCTTGATTGGTGTGATGGCGATGCGCTTGCCGACGGGGTCAACCTCAATATCTGCGTAGGGACCAATTTCGGTGATGACTCCTTTCTTGGAGGAATCCTGTTTTGCCATTTTGTCAAGCTTCATTGTTTTGATAGCTTGTTCAGGAAACCGCAGAAAACCGCGAATATCCATTTTGACGATGATACTATCCATTAAACACCTCTTTTGTTTATTTGTGGTTTTCTTGGTAAACTAATAAAAATTTTATACAAAAGCAAGTATTTTAAGAAAAAAAACACAATGCCCCAAAGCGGTTCGGCGACTGTTATTTCGAACGGATTAATTGATTTTTAACAACATCTCAATCGCGCTCCGAAGGCTCTCGCCGTTGCGATTGATCGTCTTTGCGTTCTTGATTTTTTGCGTTTGTTCGCGTGTGCGAGTCTCAAAAATTTTCCGGTCGTAAATTATTCCAATGTGTTCTACATCACTTTTTAATTTGCTCGTATCGAATAAAATGTTTGTTCGAATTAAAAATTTTGGATAAAGCAGTCTGTATTTTTCGGCGATGGCGTCTGCGATGTTGAAAATGGGGTCTATAAAGACGAGTTGCTGTCCTTTTTTCCACTGTTCCGCGGCAAGAATTGCGCCCGTTCCTCGACCAGCTAGAATCTGCGGGAACATCCCGTTGATCTGGGCTGCGCATTCCGCAATTTGAATAGCGTCGCTTTCGAAGTTTTTAGCCGAAGGCGTGCCCTTGTTATTGGCGCTACCTCGGTAATTGAATGTGACTAACGTCACGTTGGGGATGGTCCCGGTCTGGGCGAGGAATTGTGCCGCGTCTTCGTCGGCTTCTGGGTAGTAGAGCAGGAGGGGGGCGTTCCCGTTTCCGAGGCTGAAACCTTCAAGCACGGTGCCGTCGTCTAAGGTACAGGAGAGAACTTTTGCGGTTTGCTTAATGGCTTCGTTTGCTTCTTTGTGGAAGATTGCCCGCGGAAAAGCGTTCCTGCGCTCGGTTAGGGCAAGGTAGAAAACCATGCTGATGTAAATGACGAGTAGGATGCCCAGGATGCGTAGGGCCTTGAACAGTGCCTTTTTAAGAGTGGTCTTGATAGAGGTAAAATTCATGATTCGAAAATCTAGAAAAAAAGGACCTTCACCTTGTTCAAGGTGAAGGTCCAAAGGATGGGATTGGGTGTTCCTTGAATATATCTAAAAAAATGGGGAAGCGTATTAGTTTTTTTTTCAAAAGTGTTCTCAAATTGTTCTTTTTATAAAAATTAACGCAATCGTGCATGTAAAGTTTGAAAAAGGGTGTTCCCAAAAAAAATGAAAAAAATTATATTTAAAGTGATGAATGTATACGCTTACTATAACTACAGGAAATACCTGCAGGACTATTACGACTACCGTAAGTCCGTGCAACGCTATTTCTCCTACCGGTCCTTTGCCAAGAAGGCGGGGTATTCCTCGTCCGGCTTCTATCTGGATCTTGTCCGCGGTCGCAAGTCGCTGACTCCTCAGATGTTGCCCAAGTTTATAGCTGCCCTTGGCCTGAATGAAAAGGAAGGTCGCTATTTTACCTTGATGGTGGATTTTACTCATGCCACCACTCCCGCCTCTAAACAGGCCGTATTCGAACAGATGTCAGCGCTTCTCCCTAGCGCTATAAAGTCATTGACCAAGAGCCAGCAGGAATATTATAGTAAGTGGTATTATGTGGCTGTCCGCGAAGCTCTTTCCGTCTTGAACGTCGGCCCGAAGAACATTCAGGAATTGGCTCTGTTCCTGAATCCGCGTATTACGCTTCCGCAGGCAAAGCAGGCTATTCAGCTCTTGTTGTCATTGCAGCTGATTGAACTGGACGAAAAGGGATTCTACCGGTCCGTGAACAAGGCCATCTTCAGCGGATCCGAAATTGCGCCGCTGTTTGTCCATCAGTTCCAGAAACAGATGATTGATCTCGGCAAGGATGCCTTGGACCACTATAGTACCGAACGCAGAAATGTATCTTGTATGACAATGAGTGTTTCTGCCGAAGGTCTAGAACGGATTATCAGTAAGATCGATCTTTTCCGTAAGGAAGTCGTTGACATTATCCGTTCCGACGAAGGCGAAACGATGGTGTGTCAGATGAATATTCAGTTTTTCCCGTTAAGCAAGGAAAAGGTGGACTTGCCGCCTGAGTCCGAGGAGGAAAAATGAGGATGAACCTGAAGTTGATTTTCCTGTGGCTTGTGTCTGCTCTTGCCATGGTCGCTTGCAGTGATAGTTCCGAAGATGTTGCCGGTACCGTAACGGATACCGGAAACACGATTGCGCAGAGTGAATACCAGGTGTCGGGCGTTGTTTCCCGCGTAGATGGTTCTCCTGCGAAGGCGGCCTTGGTGCGCATGGCCCGCACGACCATAGATGATACAGTATTGCATGTTCCCGAACGGGTCGAAGTCCTGACAGATTCCGAGGGGGTGTTCTCCTTTGATTCCGCATTGGCCGATACATTCCAGCTCGCTGTAATCGACACTTCGGCGATTGAAGTTTTCTTCTTGCCTCGCACGACTTTGCGGTCGGGCATGACCGATTCCATCAAGCTTGCCAAGGCCGCTGTCGTGAAGAGCGTGCTTTATTTCGAAGATGTCGAGGACTCCGCCATTTCTGTGGGCGGTCACTTTATGACCTGCATTTCAGGTACGCCGTTCTGCAATGATGTCTTTGCGGCCGATACCTTTGCGATGATTGTCCCGGCGGGTAGCGATTGGCTGCTTGAAATTTTCCCGGGCGATTCCATGACGGTTTCCCGCATGAGGGCGTTGGGCTTCCCGGATAGCTTGATTTACCGTAGTCTCGAACTTGGCAAGATCAAGTCGGGCGATACGGTGAGCCCGGGACCTGTCGTATGGAGTACCACGACCCGTGTCGATACCCTTATAGAAGAGGCTAAAAATGTTGCCCGTCTTATGGGGACGGTTCTGTGCAAGAATGGAAATCCCTGCGCCGATGTCGAGGTGATGACAATTAGGGATATTTACGGTTTTGAATTCGTGGAAGGCGATTCTCTTGAATTTACGGCGCAGACCAAGACCGATAGTTCGGGCCGCTGGTGGTTGCCGATTCCCGATTCTTTGCCGGGCGATTCCTTTAGAATCGAGTTCCGCAAGATGCAGGACGATATCGTGACACAGGTGGGTGTGTCCCGCTACTTGACTAAGAAGGAGATTGATGGTCTGAAGGATACCCTGAAGGTGAAGGAGGTGACTCTTACAAAGCCCTCTGCGCTTGAAAGTGGGGTGAGCCTTGTGATTGACCGTGAAGATTCGACCCAGTCCAGCAACTGTATGGTGAATAGTGTGGTTGTGGGTATTAAGGGAACTTCGCATTTTGTGCGGGACGCGACCTGTAATCCAATCCTGCTGACTGATCTTCCTGTAGGAAATCAGAAAATCGTTCTCTATTCCGGTATTCCGAAGGTGGTGGATGCCCTGCGGAAATCGGACAAGCCGATGTCCTATTATGTGACACTGACTGCAGTTTCACTTCCGGAAGGGAGCATTCAGCGGCAACAGTGGATGACCTACACGCCTCCTAATCAAAATATTTTCAAATAACCCCTTGCCGAAGACGAATTCTTTTGCTACCTTTGCGTTCGCATTGAGCTATGGTGTAATGGTAGCACAACAGATTCTGACTCTGTTTGTCTAGGTTCGAATCCTGGTAGCTCAACGAAGACTCTTTGTTCATACCCCTGAGCAGAGAGTTTTTTTTATGAGTAACCGGAATTTGCTACGGCCTACTTCCTGCTATATTTGTCATCATGGAATTCTTTGACTACTACCAGAACCTGTTTGGAGACCGTTGGCCCGCTTTGCTTGAATCCCTGAAGGGGGAGGGGTGTGCGGTGGAACTCCGTTTTGGTGAAAATCTTGAGCCATATTATCTGGACGAGGCTTCAGTGTTTGCTGCGCGCGCGCTCAGGGTTGAACCTGGCGACGATGTCCTGGATATGTGTGCTGCTCCTGGTGGTAAGACTCTGATTATGGCGTCGATGCTGAAGGGAACGGGTAGTCTGCAAAGTAATGATCGTTCTCCAGACCGTCGCCTGCGTCTGTCCCATGTCATCGAAAATTGCTTGCCGCCGGAATGGCGTGCCAACATCCAGGTGTCGGGGTACGATGGTGTAAAGTTTGGCCTTCATAGGAAGGAATGTTACGACAAGGTCTTGCTCGATGCTCCGTGTTCGTCGGATCGTCACGTATTAAATTCTCCTTCGCATCTGGACATGTGGTCGTCTAAGCGGGTGAAGCGTCTTTCGGTGGAACAGGGGGCTCTTCTCGCATCGGCGGTGGATGCGCTGAAGCCGGGTGGATTGGTCGTTTATGGGACCTGTGCCCTTTCGCCAATGGAAAATGACGATGTCGTGCGGAAAATTCTGAAAAAGCGCCCGGCGATGCGGATGGTAGAAATACCGGACCTGTTGCCTGGAGCGGAACGGACTGAGTTTGGCGTTCACACACTGCCGGATCGTTCCGAAGGTCGTGGCCCCATTTATTGCGCTAAGTTACTAAAAAGCAAAAATTAGCGAAAAAGGAGTCCCTGCGGGCTCTTTTTTATTTATCTTTTGGATATGTTTAGACATGTTCTCATATCGTCAATAATGCTGTTGACGGCTATTTTTTCGTATGCGCAGGATGGTTCGGATTCTGTTCTGCAGTCGTCTTCGGAAAATCAGCTGTCTTCATCGGAAATATCGTCTTCTTCTGTCTCTCCCGTGGTGGTTTCGTCATCGAGTGCTCCCCTGAGTCGCGAGGTACCGGTGCGCTACTGGGTAAATGGCGATTCCATGGAGCTGGAAGCGATTTTTGTTAAGATCGAGAACGATACGGTTTATCTCAAGAAACCAAGCGAGGAAGAACAGAAACAGATCGAGCAGATTGCCGATGAACAGGCCGTGGCGCTGCAGGAGAGCAATGGTCAGCTGGTGGAGCCGGTCGAAGAGGATGAAAACGAGGATGTCGAAATACGGAAGGATACCGCAGAAATCATCATGACGGATGCTGTTAGGGATTCCATGGCTGCCCAGTCGGGGACGGAGAATCAGGCCGAAGCGGCTCCTGTCGACGATGGTGCCGATGATGACTTGGAAACAGCGCTTGCCAAGGAAGAAACTCGCCTGAAAAACGAGGAAATCGAAAAGCTGGAGCGGGAGTTCCGCGAACGTGAAATTCAGGACAGTATCGCCGCAGCGAAAAAGAATCCCTATATTAAGATATTCCGTTTTGAATTGAAGCGTCTGTTTAATATGGAAGATCAGGTCATGATAGACCTGTCCCTTTCCAATTATGTTGTACCGGTTATTCGCGAAGCGGAAGAGACTATAGAACTGTATCCTCCGGGAAAAGCGAATCTCTTGGTCTTGTCCGAACCGGAAGCCTGTTCCCTGTTCGTAAATGGCATCCCGTTGAAGCAGGTTGCGCCCGATACGATTAGGAATATTCGCCCGGGCAAATACACGATTTCGGTGATGAAGGTCTTGAAGGACGTGGAATGGTGGGGGTCTGCCGTGGTGCGCATCAATGCGGATAGCTTAAACCGGGTGACGATACCGGTGCTTCGGCCCTCTACAAGGCTAACGCTCAATTCGAATCCCGAAGCGGCGGAAGTTTATTTGGATAGAGAACCCTCTCTCAACAGCATGCCCGATTACATGACGGATGTCATTGTTGACGAGGTTAAGCCTCAGGTGTCCGCTGTGGTTCATTTCCGTAAAGTGGGGTATAGGGATACTTCCGTTACGATGGAAATCAAGCCTTTTATGCCGAACCTGGTTTATGTTGATATGACACCCGTGCTGGATGATCTCGAATTTATCGAAGAGCAGAACGCCTTTAACAAGGAGCGTAGCCAGCGCCGTATCGGTCGTGGGCTCCTGTGGGGTTCTATCGTTCCCCTGATTGCGGGGGGCGTTCTATGGTATTTGGCGGAACGGGATTGGAGCGATGCCGCCGACAAGAAAAATGCCTATGAAAAACTTGCTGCATTCGATAGTGATGATACGCGGCAAATGGTCAAGGACAATCATGATCTAAATGATAGGGGTGATACTAAGTGCGGCATTGCAATCGGACTTGGCGCTCTTGGATTAGGTCTCCTGACTGCCGGCATCATTCTTGCGTTCTAGTCTGCATTGACAGGGGCTGCAATGGGTCTATCCCTGAAAAAATGGTGTCTGCTTTGTTTGTGCGCCATTACCTTGGCGAGTGCACATCCGCATGTCTTTGTGGACGCATCCATAGTAGTTTTTTTTGATGAAACGGGTTTTGCGGGGGTGCGGAACCAGTGGGTCTATGACGAACTTTACAGCGTCGCCATGATGTCTACTGGGGATGCCGATGGCGATGGAAATATTTCGCAAAAAGAAAATGAGTGGTTCTGCAAGGCTATTCTCGGACCGTTACGTGAATCCAATTATTACAATTATGTACAAATGGGCTCGGATTTTTTAAGAGTTCGCGATATCAGAAATTTCAAGGCGACCTTTAGGAATAACAGACTCGTTTTGAACTTTGAAGCGGTGTTTTCGGGGCCGGCGACATCGGATTATACGATGCTTGTCATGACAGTTGCTGATCCAACGAATTATATTCAAATTACGACGGATATGGAAAAGGCGGATGTTTCTGGCCCGGAATCGCTGGAAATAGAATTTTTTAATGACGCCTTGCAGGGGTTAACGCTTTTCAAGGCGTTTAGATCCGATATAGAGGGGCTTTATTTAAGGTACAAGAAAAAATGAGCAGTCATCTTTTTTTGAAATATTCCTATTATTGGGAATATGAGGATGAAGCTACTCGCTATATTAATTTTGAGCTGCTTCCAAGTGGTTCTTTCTCAGACTGCCCCTGCAACTGATTCTGTTTCCCAGGCTTCTTCTACGATTTCCGAAGAAAAAAAAAGGGGACTGCTGGATGCCCTTTACCCAGTTTCACCTGATGAGGCCATTGCTAAGGGACGTATTCTGGGGGGAGCGACGCTTTCGCTAATTCAGGGAAATACGGATGATGATGTCCTTAATGTCCTGATAGGAGATGTCTATGAGGGAGAAGGCTACATGTTTACAGCCGAACTCTTCGGTGGATATTTTATAAGGAATGCAATGGCGGTCGGTACTCATGTGGGGTATTCGCGCACCTGGTTTGACATAGATTTCTCGATTCTTGAGGACATTGCTGATATTCAGCAACACCGGAAGTATGTAAACAACGGCTTTTTTGTGCAACCATTCTTGAAGAACTATCTTAAAATTTTTGATTCACGCAATATCTATTTCTTTAACGAAACTTCGGTTTCGGTTGAATATTCTTATGGCATATCGCAGGTCGATGACGGCGAGGATATGGATAAGACGCGAAGTACGGGATGGACCATTAAGGCGGGTATCAATCCAGGTGTTTGCATTATGGTGCTGAACCGCTTTGCCTTTGAAACGTCCGTTGGTCTGTTGGGACTTAGTTCCAATGTCGTGGAAGTGGAAGAGAACGGTGAAAGGCATAGCAGGGTTGTCTACAATATCGTGAATTTTACTATAAACCTGTTGGCTCTGGATTTTTCTCTGGTGTATTTTTTCTAGGAGCGGGGACATATGTTTAAATTCGGGATGGTTCTTGTTTTCCTAGTAATCCTGCAGGCGTGTTCCGATGAAAAATCTTCGGCTGTAGCTCCCAGGCAAGACGTCCTTTCGCTGTTTGATGGGGCGGAAAAGGCCGATATTGACTACGATAAGCGGACTATTATCTTGAACAAGTGGGTTGATAGCCTCAAGCTAGAAGACTTGGATGTTCTTGAAGGGAAAAAAGTTTATTTGGCGTTGGATGATGACCCAATTGATCCGGAAATTGACTGGAATTCTCCGGTAAAATCGGGCTCTGCCGTTGCTATTGGTGAATCGGGGGCGAATCTTGTTGTACTGGATGGATCTAGCCGTATTGTGGCCGTTTGGAAGATTGAAAATCCGTCTAGGAAGAGTAGCGAGGCTCAGTCAAGCTCCTCCAAGGCGAAATCCTCGAGCAGTGCTGCTGTGTCTTCCAGTAGCAAGGAAAAATTGAGTTCGAGCGCCGTAGTGTCTTCGGATAGTGTTACATCAAGCTCTAGTATCGGAGTTTCTTCGAGTAGTGAAGAATCTAGCTCTAGCCAGGAAGAACCTCAGTTGCCGGGAGCCGATTTCTCGCTCCGAAATAAATTTTGGGCAACGACGAGCGATGCGATGGCAACGGAGAAAACGGCCTCAATGATAAAAATTTCCTCGGAAGCGAATCTTGTGGAAGATGGTGAATGCATTACCATAATGACTCGTGAGGTGGCGGGATCCCTGCTTGTTGACGGTAGCTGGAAAATGGCGGGGGGCTACTATTTTACAGGGGATTATGAAGGAATGACAGCCCTTGATATTTATGAGCAGGGATACGCGAGTGGAACCCCTTCGACGGATGAATCCGACATTACGAAAGATATGAAATTTGGACAGCCTTTTACGGCGCGTCCCATCGCTTTTGAGCTGACTTATGCTTACAACCATGTCGAAGGAAATTCCAAGGATTACCCGCAGAGAGGCCTTGCTTATGTGATGCTAGTGAGCAAGGAACATAAGGTGGTCGCTATAGGGGCCATTCTAGATAGTGCGAGTGTTGCCATGACAACCAGGACCGTAACGCTGGAATATGGAAGGGACCCCTTTGGGATTTTGAGTGGGGATTATCCCGTTGCCGATGATTTGGTCCTGGGAACGGGTGGGGAAGATGTTGCCGAAATTATAGTGATGTTTGCGTCTTCGGCATATGCGCATATTGTTGCCGGAGGTGTTCTGGGCTCTTCTGATAAATACCGTGGCGGGGAAGGATCGTCTCTCACGCTGGACCAGCTTAAATTGATTTACTAGGAGAAAGAAAATGAAAATGATGAAAAGGAATCTTTCCCTAGCGAGGCTCCTGGCCATATTAGTCGTAAGCCTTGTCGGCTGTACCGCCGATTATGATACATTTGATGAATCGGATTACAGGACCCTGTCCGAAATCATATTTGAAGAACAGGATGGGGGATGTGCAATTTATGCGTCGGAACATGTAATCAAGGTCTCTCTGCCTGCATCGGAGGGCTCGGAATGGGATTCCGTGACGATTGGGAGTCTCGACATGAGCTCGTTAGCGACATTACATTTGGTTGATGGAAAGTTCAAGGAATTTCCTTCGGACTCCGCGACTCTTGATTCGCTTGCGAAGAAGGTGTCCTATGTCAAGTCGAGCTTGGGCGAAGGAGACAAAATCCGCATTCCACAGAGCCGCGTCGTTTATCTGATGGTCGTTTCCGAAAGCGGCAAGACTTCTATTTGGCAGGTCCAATTCGATATTCAGGATAAACCGAAGTCTTCCAGTAGCGCAAAGAAAACGGAGGAATCCTCTTCGTCTACAAGAGGTTCGACCGATAAGTCTTCGTCATCAAAAGGCTCTTCTGCAGAGAATGGATCTTCGACTAATTCGTCGTCTAGGGATGATGTTTCCGATTCGGGAGATTCTCCTAAACTGCTAGAAATAGTCGTTGGCGAGGGCGAAGTGGCAGGAATGATTGACGAAGAATCCGCAACGGTATTTTTCGATATGGATTACAGAAAGGACCTGGATTTGCGAAGCCTTGGCGTAAAGTCGATAAGGCTAAGCGAGGGGGCTTCCGCCGATATTGCCGTAGGTGAAGCATACGATTTCTCGAGACCCAGGGATGTTCGCGTGATCGTAGATGGAAAAGAGCGTGTTTACAAGATGCAGGCGGGGTACCAGTACCCTGGAAGTGATTTCAATTCCTGGATCGAGGATGATTTTGGGAATAAGAACGATGTTGATGGCTGGGACAATGGTAATAACGATGCTATTTCGGCGACAAAGACTCTGACTGTCAATGAAGATGAGCAGGTTGTTAAAATGGAGTCGAAAAATGCGACGATTCTAAGCTTCGGTCGTTTTGCGAGCGGTAACATGTTGGTGGCTTATTTTAATCCTAAGTCGGTGGGTACGCTAAAATTGACGGGGTATGACGACGGAAACGAACTCATTGATTTCGGCCGTCCGTTTTATGGCCGGCCAAAGTATGTGGAATTTGACGTGAAGTACGAGGGCAAGGGTGATTCCTGTGATTTGTATGTCATTCTTGAAAATCGCAGCCGAACGACTTACGAGGGCCGGAATCAGTATAGAACGTCGAATGACAAAAATACGCTAGTTGCAAGTGCCTGGTACCGAGCGACGACGGTCGATAGCGAAGATGACCCCGATGTCGTATCCATTGTGGACGCGGGTCGCGAAGGTTTCAAGACCATTCGCCTGGCATTCAAGTATGGTATCCCGGACGAGGCTTCGCCAATCTACAATTCGAGTCTCTTTACGACAGGGCTCAAGAATACGGCGGGAATTGACAACCATGTCGAAAAGACGGACTCGCCGGATGATTTTGACGTGACGCATATCCGTGTGGTCATGGCGTCCAGTGCGCAGGGGAATCTCTATTTGGGAACGGTGGGGGCGACCCTCTGGGCCGACGAAATGCGCCTTATTTATGAACCGTTCTGAAGTGTTTTGTGAATCTTTTCTATCTTTAGCGTATAGTTAAGGAGAATCGTTCAATGAAGAAAATATTGACCGTGCTGGTGTTGGGCTGTAGTTTTGCAATGGCAGAAATAGCCGATCCGACTCTATATACTTCTGGAGCGAGTGAACCGGAGACCCCTGTTGTCAACATCAATCATGTCGAAAATGACGAACCTCTTTTTGCTGTGTCGGTTCACCCGGTTTCAATGTTAATCCTTTCTCTTTTCGATATTCCGTCAATCTATTTGACTATTGAAGGAAATTTGGGGAGTAACATGTCCGTGATTACTCGCCCGAATATTATCTGGAAAGATTTTTCGAGTAGCGATCAAGAATTGGATATATTCATTTTTGGCATCTCGGAGGGCTTGCGGTTTTACTTTGCCGATGGCCATCGCGGCTTGTTCGTTGCAGCTCATTTTATTTACCAGCGTGCCGGACTGGATTACGAGTATAAAAATAATGCGTCAAAGGACGTATCCTCTCATGCGAATGGTTTCGGCGGTGGACTGTATTTGGGACACAAGATCCGCTCGGGCCACTTTACCTCGTCGTTTGATGTCGGTCTCAATTACATAAAGTACTCCGCTTCAAAGGACGAAAAGGACGATATAGAGGATGTTGCTACTGTGGGTGTTGGTTGGGATTTCAATTACACGATAGGCTTTGCCTTCTAGTGTAACTTTTTCTATTTTATAAAAAAAACGGAGCATTTATGCCTGCAATTCACCTTACTGCAGAAAATTTTGACAAAGTGATCTCTTCGGGGCAGCTGGTCTTTGTAGACTTCTGGGCTACCTGGTGCCGTCCTTGCATGATGATGGGCCCCATTATTGACGAACTCGCCGATGAATATGATGGCCGTGCCATCATTGCGAAGATCGACGTGGACGCCGAGGGCGTGGGAGACATTTGCGGACGTTTCGGTATCACGAACATTCCCAACATGAAGCTGTTCAAGAATGGCGTTGAAGTCGGTAATGTCGTTGGGGCTGTGCCCAAGGCGACCGTCAAGGCAGTTATCGACCGTAACCTGTAATTTCATGCTGACTAAACGTTTGATAGTGTGTCTTGATGTCCGTGACCGCAAGGTTACGAAAGGTGTCAAGTTTAAGGGTAATGTCGACATTGGCGATCCCGTAGAAATGGGTGCGCGGTATAGCGATGACGGTGTCGATGAACTTGTTTTTTATGATATTACGGCAAGTGCCGAGAATCGGCCTTGCGATATGGAAATGATCCGTCAGATTGCGAAACGCGTTTTTATCCCGTTCGCAGTCGGTGGTGGAATCCGCAACTTGGATGACATGCACCAGGCTCTCCTTGCGGGAGCGGAAAAGGTGAGCGTGAACAGTCTTGCTGTGCTGCATCCGGACATTATTGCTGAAGGCGCCAAAGCCTTTGGACGCCAATGTATCGTGCTTGGTATGGATGCGAAGTTTGTGGGAGTGTCTGAAAAGTTCCCAAGCGGTTACGAGGTGTATATCCGTGGCGGTCGTACGCCTATGGGACTCGACGCTGTGCAATGGGCGCGCCGTGCCGAAGAACTTGGCGTAGGAGAAATATGCTTGAACGCCATCGATACGGATGGAGTTCGAAATGGTTATGAACTGAACATTACGGATCAGGTTTCGCGTGCGGTACAGGTCCCGGTTATCGCTAGTGGTGGTGCGGGGACTCCGGACCACATTGTGGATTTGTTCGCAAAGACATCTGCCGATGCCGCCCTGGTTGCATCAATGGTCCACTTTGGCGACTACACGGTGCCGGGCATCAAGGATGCCATGCGGCGTGCGGGTGTGCCGGTTCGCAACAAGTAGATTCGCGGCCAAAACTTTGGCTGCTAGAGAGGTTGTATGAATCCGTCTGTTGCTGTCAAGATTTTTGAAGCGGGCCGCAGTGCCGGCGCGGATTTTGTCGAGATTTATGAGGAAGAGACTCGTAGTTCGTCACTTGGGCTTAAGTCGAGTCTGATAGAGACTGCAACGGCGGGGACTGAGTATGGAATCGGAATTCGACTGATATACGGGACAGAGGTCCTTTACGGTTTTACCAGCGACGAAAGTGAAGACTCCCTTGTCAAGCTAGTGCAGACTCTTGCCTTTGGACGTATTGCAGGAAAATCCTCTAGGCCGATAGAATTTGCTCCGCAAAAAAGAATTTCCGATTACAACGAAGCGGCTTTCAAGGACCCTCGCTTGCTGGGGCAAGCGGTTAAGCAGGATTTTTTGTTTCGTGCCGACAAGACTGCCCGTGCGGTTTCGAATAAGGTCGTACAGGTCGGAGCGTCAGTTACGGATTCCTGTTCAACGATAAGCCTCATGAATAGCGAGGGGTTGAACCTGACGATGAACCGTGCGCGTTTACGGGTAAATGTGACGGTAACGGTTTCAGATGGAACGGAACGCTTGACGACTCACGAAGCTCCCGGCGCCTTGGGCGGTTATGAACTGCTTGCGAATTATTCTCCCGAAGAATTGGCGACTACGGCGACGGAGCGCGTGCTGCGCATGCTTGATGCGGGGTACATCGCTGGCGGTCAGATGCCTGTCGTGATGGGTAACGGCTTTGGCGGAGTGATTTTCCACGAGGCCTGTGGGCATCCGCTCGAGACGGAGGCTGTACGCCGCAAGGCGAGCCCGTTCTGCGGAAAGATCGGTGAAGCGATTGGTCAATCCTGTTTAACGGCCATTGATGATGGAACCATGGATGGTGTGTGGGGTAGTCTTAAGTTTGATGACGAAGGGACACCTACGCAGCGTACGACGCTGATAGAAAACGGCGTATTGAAGACCTATATGAGTGACCGTGTGGGGGCTGTCGAAGTGGGGGTTGCCCGCACGGGTTCGGCTCGTCGCGAAAGCTACAAATACGCGCCGGTGAGCCGCATGCGTAACACGTTTATCGCCCCCGGTAAAGATACGCTCGATTCCATGATCGCGAGTGTCGATAACGGGCTTTATGCCGCCCGCATGGCAGGCGGTTCCGTAAACCCCGCGACAGGCGAGTTCAACTTCGCCGTCGATGAAGGTTACGTTATCCGTAACGGTAAGATTTGCGAGCCGGTGCGCGGCGCGACCCTCATTGGCAAGGGGCACGAGATTATGCCCCGCATCAGCATGGTCGGCAGCGATTGGGAATTGGCGGCCGGTGTGTGTGGAGCGAGTTCTGGCCATGTTCCTGTGACCGTTGGTCAGCCGACAATTAAGGTCGATCAGATCCTGGTCGGCGGAAGGTAAAAAAATGACTGCATTCCCCCCAAGGGAATGCAGTCTTTGGTGTTTGGGGATGTTGGTTATCTATGGTAGATGTCTATAATTTAAATCTGAAAATGGGCTAGAGAAAGGGTTTGTGGAAACAAAGCGTTGTTCGGTTTTACAACGCTTTTTGTCTCAAAATGAGGCGAGATTGCGTTTTTTTTTGAAAAAACGCCATTTTCTTATTAAACATTGTTTTGGACCGGTGAGAATAGCGGGCTCTTTTTGGGGCAAATTGCCGAAAAATGCATTTTTTTCGTTTTTTGGGAAATTGGCACGGGTTTTGCATTTAGGAAGCGGAAAAAATAAAAAGAAGGTTCATTTATGTCCGATTTCAATAACGATGCAGAAAAGGTGTTGGCGAAGGCGCAGAGCCTGCGCGACCGTTGCTCGCATTCCTACCTGGGTGCGGCGCATTTGGCGGTGGGGCTTGTCGAAGGCCCTGATGCCACCCTGAAGAAACTCTACAAGTCGAAGGGCGCGAAGACGAATGAGCTCCGCGGCAAGCTGGAGCCGTTCGTGCAGAAGATCCCGCGCATGGAGGGCGTGAACCCCGACGTGGAACCCGATAACGACTTG
This sequence comes from uncultured Fibrobacter sp., assembly GCF_937877005.1. Classification (GTDB taxonomy): domain Bacteria; phylum Fibrobacterota; class Fibrobacteria; order Fibrobacterales; family Fibrobacteraceae; genus Fibrobacter. Next base: position 40,143 of record NZ_CALEFV010000023.1, read on the forward strand.
AACCGCATTTTGCGTGCCTCGGTGCAGGCGGCGCGTCAGGTGAACCGTATGGTGACCCCGGGCGATATGCTCGTGGCCTTGATGAAATTCTCGGGCGACCGTGGCCTTGCGAAGGTGTTCGAAGATGCGCTGGGCAGCGTGGAAGTGGTGGAAACCTGGCTTTCGGATCCGTTTGCGGGTGCTGCCAATGCCGAGGAACAGTCTCCGCTGAAACTCTACGGACGTGAGCTTGTGGAAATGGCCGCTGACGGAAAGCTTTCGCCGGTGATTGGCCGTGAAGAGGAAATCCGCCGTGTCATCTTGATTCTGAGCCGTAAGACGAAAAACAACCCGTGCCTGGTCGGTGAACCCGGCGTGGGTAAGACCGCCATTGTGGAAGGCCTCGCCGAGCGAATCTATCGCGGCGACGTGCCTGACGCTTTGAAAGGCAAGAAGTTGTTTGCGTTGGATTTGTCGGCTTTAATGGCGGG
>NZ_CALEFV010000024.1 GCF_937877005.1 uncultured Fibrobacter sp.
TGAGCCGAAGAAAAGAAACGTCATTCGCATTTCCTTGCTGGCAGCATTCCTGGTTCTGTCTCACATCGCCATGATTTTTGGTATGGTGGATCCGTCTATTGCAGGCTACCAGCCGACAAAACAATCCGTCGAGATGAATCATTCCATGCCTGACCATTCCATGCATGACCATTCGCATCATCACTGATGCGTAAAAAATCACGCTTGTAGTAACGCTGCAATTCCTTGTTTAAGCCGGTTGAGCCCTTCTAGGCAAATGCTTTTGGGGCAGGCGACATTCATTCGCAAGAAATGTTCACCGCCGGCACCGTAAGCATCGCCGCCTATAAGAAACAGTCCCGTTTTACGCCTTAAATAGGCGGCAACATTTCGCCCAGTTTCAGGCAACGCCGAAATGTCAAGCCACACAAGGTAAGTGGCGTCGCCCTTGACAGCCTTGATTTCCGGAAGTTCCTTCGCCAAAAAGTCTTCGACCAGTTTCCGGTTTTCCCAAAGGTATTCGCGCAAGCTTTCAAGCCATGGCTCGCCCTGTTCAAACGCAGCAATCGCGGCCACCGCCGCAAAGGAATTGGGCGCGGCGATCTTGTCCGTGTACAACGCATGCCGTACCTTGCGCCTCAAAGTGGGGCTTGCTACATATACCGCCGAAGTATGGAGACCCGCCAAGTTGAAAGCCTTCGTGGGCGCAATGCAAGTAACGCTTACTTCGCGGCAAGTTTTGGAAGCCGCCGCAAACGGCACGTAACTTTTCCCAGGCTCCGTAATGTCGCAGTGGATTTCATCGGAAATGACGGTGACATTGTACTTCTTGGCAAGTTCACCGATTTTTGCCAAATCTTCCGCACTCCAGATTTTTCCAATCGGGTTGTGGGGATTGCAAAGAATCATCACTGTTGTCTGCGGATTCGATAGCTTTTGTTCCAGATCCGTAAAATCGATGGCGTAAGCTCCGTTCTTATACAAAAGTTTATTTTCGACAACGTTACAATCGCTATTTTCGATGCAGTTGTAGAAGTTATTGTAGACTGGAGATTGGATGACGACGTTTTCGCCCAGAGCGGCAAGCTGCTCGATTACGGAGAAAATCGAAGGCATCACACCTGCAGAGAAAATCAGATTTTCTTTCTCCATTTTCAAGTGATGCCGCCTACCCCACCAATTGATGTAAGCATTGTACCAGGCGTCGGGAACATCCGCATACCCAAAAACGCCATGATCCAGGCGGCTTTTGAGCGCATCCAAAATTTCGGGGGCAGTCCGGAAATCCATATCCGCCACCCACATGGGCAGCTCGTTTTCGGCGACTTTCCATTTTATAGAATCGCCATTTCGTCGATCGATTACGGTGTCGAAATCGTACATATCGCAGGCTTCGCTTAAATAAAATACGTCAAGTCGGACTTTTCAGTGGAGCCGAGCATCGTCGCAACACCGCCAAGTTCCACGCCGTCAATCAACTCTTCGGCTGTGATTCCCATCAGTTCCATCGACATCTGGCAGGCGACAAACTTCACGCCCTTCTGCCTTGCGCTTTCAATCAGTTCTTCCAGCGAAGAAACGCCGTTCTGCTTCATGACCTTGCGAATCATTTTCGCTCCGATTCCGCCAAAATTCATGCGAGAGAGTCCAAGCTTGCGCGACCCGCGGGGCATCATGAAGCCGAACATTTTTCCGATGAGCGACTTCTTGACGCGCACCTTTTCGGGCCTGCGCAAAATGCTTACTCCCCAGAAGGTGAAGAACATGGTAACCGGACGGCCCATGGCGGCAGCGCCGTTAGCCATGATGAACGAGGCTATTGCCTTGTCCAAATCTCCGCTGAATACGACAAAAGTCTTGCCGTGCTCAAATTCACGATTTTCAAGAGATTTGGGTGCGTCGCGCTTTACGATGGTCGCATAGATTACGCCGTCTTTTTCGGAAAGCGATTTCAATTCGTTGCCGGTATGCTGGCACCAGACATTCACATCCGAGAAAAACGCTTTCTCGGTCGCTTCCACCTGGACTTCTTCGCCAACGGCCACGCTTTTGACCGCTTCGTCCACCTTCACGATGGGGCCCGGGCACTTGAGGCCCTTGGCATCAACGAAGTGAATTTTCGGGACGGCGTCAAGCCCGCCTTCCACATTGTACACATCGTAATCGCGATCGGCGAGAATTTCGGCAACCTCTTCGGAACGATCTCCCGTAGAACAGAACACGTAAACAGGCTTGTCTTTCGGGATGCTATCAATCTTCTTGGACAGTTCAAAGAACGGAACCTGAATGGATCCACTCACGGGGCGTACCGTGGACTCGCTCGGTTCGCGGACATCGAGTAGTGTTGAATTTTGGGAATCAATCTTGTAGAAATCTTTTGCAAGAATTTTTTTGGCTTCGGACATTTTGTCGTGTAGAAAAGCGTTTAGTGGTGGTGACTCGCAGAGTTAAAAGTGTGACAAGCAAAAATACAAATTGCACCTAAGCGGCGCAATATTTCGGGATATACAATTTTTTTATAGCTTTTTATAGCGCAAGACTATTTCAAATAACTTCGTAAATCATTTGTCCAAGTTCGCCCACATCTCGTCCATATCCGTATAATGCTTGGTCTTCGGGTCGGCCTCGAGCCGTTTCGCCTCTTCGATGGCTTCGAACAGTTCGCCGGAATGTTCCGGGGACTTCAATTCGGAATTGATGCGGAAGTTTTTTGCTACGTTACTCATGTTCATAAATATACCGCTTTTTGATTGCATTTATAAGCATTTGCTT
>NZ_CALEFV010000025.1 GCF_937877005.1 uncultured Fibrobacter sp.
CGTTTGCGCTATCGGTAGAGGCTTCGCCTGCGGCACCGAGAACCGGGGCGGCCTTGACTTCGGCCGTGGAACCCGGAAGCAGCAGTCCGTTTGCAGACGGGGCCTCGGAAGAATCGACCACCTGGGCGGCGGCAGCCTTCTCGGCGGCCTTTTTCGCCTGTTCGGCCCTGGCCGCAGCCTCGTTGTTCGCGCTGGTCGACATGAACCACCAAATCATGATGGCGCCGATAAGGATCGATCCGACGATAGTATTCTTATTCATCACTTTTCCTTTTTGGGCGGGACCGGGTCATAGCCGCCCTTGCAAAACGGGTTGCACCTTAAAATTCTAAAAACAGCAAGATAGAAACCTTTGAGCACTCCGTGGACTCTGATCGCCTCGATTGCATACTGCGAGCAGGTCGGGGTAAACCTACAGACTCCGTGAAAAAAATACGGGTGGATCAACTGGTACAACCGGATTGGTGCGACAAGCACCGTCCGCATGACCTCGCTAACCTTGCGCGTCCAAGCCATCGGTCCACTCCATCTTCCTGAATATCTTAAGGGCCGATTCACGCATGCGCTCCGAGGACATCACCTCGGAATTGTCGCTCACAATGATCATGGCCCACACGGGCTTTTGAATATGGGGGACCCTTTCAAAAAACAGGGGCCGCAGAATCCTACGGCACTTGTTGCGGTAAACAGCGTTACCGTTCTTTTTTTTAGCCAAAAAGCAAAAACGACAAAAACCGTCCGGGCTTTCTATCCAACGCATCGTAAAAGACGGTGTGCGGACGAACTTCCCATGGACGGCTACTTGCCGATAAGCTGGCTGGTTGGGCAGCCTATAGGAGCGGAGTGTCGCCAATCCTACTTCTTGTAGATGGTGTCGCTCACGGTCAGGCGCTTGCGACCCTTGGCGCGACGGCGGCTCAGAACAGCACGACCCCAACGGTCTTCCATGCGGGCACGGAAACCATGCTTGTTGGCGCGCTTACGATTATGAGGCTGGAATGTTCTTTTCATTGTAGTAACCTTTATTAAAAGTCAAATTTTTTGGAACTCAAAATTAGAAAAAAACCTAGATAAATCAAGGGGTTAAGGTTGATTAGGAGCAACTTTTAGCGTACTTTTTTGCCTTTCCCCAGCAATCGTTTCAATATATCAACAATCTATCAACAATCATCTAGTTGTCAATCATGTTGCGGATCTGGTTGCGGCCCTCGTTCTTGGCAGCAACCAGGAGTTCGTCGACCTTCGTGAGCAACTGTTTTACGTCACGCAGGCTACGCAAGCCGCAGGGCAGAAAACCACCGCTCACAGTCACGGAAATCTGAGGGTATTTCTCGAACTGGCACTGCATCACCGCCTTGCGGAAGGACTCCACCTTGGCATAGGCCTCCACCTCGGATGACGCGTTGATGATATAGATGAACTTTTCACAGCCGAAACGAGCCACACACTCGCCCGAGGACTCGTCCTCATAGCGCTGCAGCATCTTGCCAATAGCGCAGATAATCTCGTCCCCCACATCGTTTCCATAAATGCTATTGATGCCCTTGAACCGATCCAGATCCAACATCGCAAGGTAAAAGTCGTTGCGGCGCAGCCATACGGAAGATCCAAGATAGCTCAGGACATGCCGACGGTTATATAGCCCCGTCAGGGGATCGCGCATCGAAAGATAGTCGAGCCTCGCCACCAGTTTAGCGCTGTTCTCGCGCTCGTGGTTATAGGCATAAAGCGAAACGGAACCCACCACAAATAGCGTTATTCCCGTGAGAACCATGGTCACTATAAAGTCCAGGTACGAAGAATCCCTGTCCAGTTCGGCGATGACAAGTTCGGGACGCGCCCAGGCTAGCGTCGCCACGATAACCTGAATACCAATGGATATTAAAAAGGCAATCAGCTTTGCGCGACCGCGCATGGCAAAGGAAATCAACGCAAGAGAGGTAATGCAATAAAGGGGCATGCCACTAGTGACGCCGCCGCAGAACAAGAACAGCAGCGGGAGCAGAAAGCAGCTGAGCATGCAGCACATGACCAGGTAGCACTGATTGTACAAGGATGTCCTTACGGCAATAAAGGCCACGGCAATACAGGTCAGCGCGCAACCGACACTGCAGAGCGATGCAGCAAAACTGATTTCTTCCGCTATGGTGAACGCAGCAGAAAAAGAGGCCACGATCGTCACCACGACCAATATGGACCAAAAAAGCTTTCGCTCCAGGGTATCCTGGTTCTGCCAGAATCTCTTTAAAAATTTCACCATAACCGTATTTTTACAATATAGCTAAATTGATCTCCAAAAGATCCTTTGTGACATTTTTAAACTTATTTTTTTCGTTTAAGAATCAACCTTAATGCAAGTTGTTATATTTTAAACCAGCCTAATGGCGGTTTTCACTCATTTTGTAGGTTTAGCATGGAACTCACACCACTGGATATCCGAAAGCAGACTTTCCACAAGAAAAACTTCGGCGGGATCGATTCCGAAGAGGTCAAGGCATTTTTGGAAACGGCAGCAAGCGCCTTCGAACAGATGTCCAGGGAAAAGACCGACCTTACCGAAAGGCTCAAGGTGGCCGAAGAACGCGTAAACTATTACCGCCAGATCGAAAAGACCATTCAGGATGCCGTAGTGACCATGCAGCGTTCCGTGGACGAGGTCAAAGCCTCCGCCGAGAAGGAAGCCGAGATCATCGTTGCCGAGGCCAAGGCAAGGGCCGTACGCGAAGTGGAATCAACCAAGAAAGAAGCCGAAGAACTCCGCATGGAAATCGAACAGCTCCGTCAGCTTCGTACAAACTACTTCATCCGCTGCCGCGCCCTCATCAAGGGGCAGGAAGACCTGCTCGCCGCCATGGAAAACGACCAGAAACTCCAGGAAGAGCTACGCCGTCCGGGCATCAACGCCCCCACAGGCAACGTTCTCGCCTAGCCCATGAGAATCAACGTCAAGGTTCACGCCAGGAGCAAGCGCGAAGGCGTCACCCCCCAGCCAGACGGGAGCTACAAGGTCGAGGTCAAGGCCCCCCCCGTCGAGGGAGCCGCCAACCAGGCCGTATGCGAGATCCTCGCACAGCACTTCGGAGTTCACAAACGCGACGTATCCGTCGTTTCCGGTGCAACCAACAACAAGAAAATCGTCGAGATAAGCGTCTAGAGGCAAAATCCCCCTAAAAACGGACCATCCCATGAATAGCCCCCATACAACGAGGGCCTTTTTTTATTTATTTTAGTCAGCAGAATAGAGGGAATATCGAAGGAAAAGGGATATTTGGCGTATGAAAGAATTTCTAGAGAAAAGTTCCAATCTGCGGAGCATTCTGTTTCTAATTATAGTCGGCATCCTGCTTAACATCATTCCCGCGCAGTTCGCCATCAAGTGCGAAATTCCCCTGTTCCTCGACTGCCTCGGAACGATCCTCGTCGCCATGCTCGGCGGAAACCTCCCTGCCGTCATCGTAGGTTTCACATCCAACGCCATCAACGGGATTTCAGACCCCATTACCATGTACTATGGAGTCATAAGCATCCTCATTGCCGCAATGGCCACCTTCTTCTATCACAACCACTTTTTCAAGAACATTCCTAGACTGTTCGTCGTCATTTTCACTTTCGCCCTCATTGGCGGAGGAATCGGTTCCATATTCACCTACTTCCTGTACGGGTTCAGTTTCGGCGAAGGCATCTCGGCACCATTCGCCGTCGCATTCAACAACGTTTTCGGATTCAGCAAGTTTACATCGCAGTTGATGTCCGACATTATCATCGATGTTTTCGACAAGGCAACCGTCGTCATCCTGGCAGTACTCATTTTCCGTTTTATATCGCGTCCCTACAAGAATTACCTCAACAAGCTGCTACTTCGCGACAACAATAGCAACGACAAGCACAAGATTGTCAAGCATTCCCTGCTTCGCAAAGTTGTCATCATGGTGATTGGCGCCGAAGTCCTGCTCGGAGCACTCGCCTGCTGTATCGGCTTTTTCCTGTATCGTAGCAATTCCGTACGCAACTTTACCGAAATTGCACGAGGCGTGACAAACGCCGCATCGCATGCAGTCAACCCCGAAAAAATCGAAGACTACATTGCAAACGGCCACAACGCCGAAGATTATGACGAAGTCGAAAAAATTCTTTCCGTCATCAAGGAAAGCTTTCCCCAGACAACCTACCTGTATGTATATAAAATCTTGAAGGACGGTTGTCACGTCGTATTCGACATCGATCCCGAAGGAAGCAAGCCCGGAGACATCATCCCGTTCGACCCGTCGTTCGAACCTTACCTTCCCACGCTGTTCAATGGCGGAGAAATTGAACCCATTATTTCAGACGATTCCTACGGATGGCTTCTCACGGTATACAAGCCCATCAAGAATGCGGCAGGAAAGACCATCGCCTATGTGGCTGCCGACATATCCATGGAACGTATCATCACCGACGAATCCATATTCTTCATCAAGCTGCTGTCGCTATTCTTCGGCCTATCCATCATCATCATGAGTATAGTCATCGAACTCGTTAAACGCGGAATCGTGATTCCCGTGAACAAGATGTCGATGGCAGCCATGAAGTTCTCCGCTGCGACAACAATCATCAGCATGTCCGATGACGAACAGGTGAGCCTCGATAACCTCAAGGCCAGCGTCAATCGCATCGCAAGCCTGAATATAACGACCCTTGACGAAATCGAGCATCTTTATGAAGCCCTGCTTTCCATGGCTACCGACACCTACGAGTACATCAAGCAAATCAGGGACCAGAACGAACGAATCCAGCGCATGCAGGAAGTCATCATCATGGAATTCGCCGAGGTCGTCGAAGCTCGCGACAAGAGCACGGGCAACCATATCAAAAAGACGGCATCCTACGTGGAGGCCATCGCGAACCAGCTGCGGCACGAAGGCAAGTACCCGAACGAAATGACCGAAGAGTTCATCCACAAGCTCAAGCGCGCCGCTCCATTGCATGACATCGGCAAGATTGCCGTGTCCGACCTGATTCTGAACAAGCCTGGCAAACTGACCGATGAAGAATTCGCCATCATGAAGAGTCACACAACCGAGGGTTGGAAGATTCTCACAAAGATGGTCGAAGACGCCGGCGACACTATTGATGCGGGTTACCTCAAGGAATCAATCGAAATGGCCCACTACCATCACGAGAAATGGGATGGGACTGGCTATCCGGAAAGAATCAAAGGTGAAGACATTCCGCTTTCGGCACGAATTATGGCCGTGGCAGACGTATTCGACGCATTGGTGGCCGAACGCGTGTACAAGAAGCCTTTCACCTACGAAAAGGCAATGTCCATCATTCTGGAAGGCGCCGGCAAGCACTTCGATCCAATCGTAGTCGAAGCCTTTACGCACATCGCAGAAAAACTATATAACGAACGGACCAAGCTGACAACTACTCCGCCGACAGAAGAATCGACAGGCAACAGCTAATTCGACTTTTTCTTGTCGCGCCAGGCGAAAATGTTGGCCAGCACCGTTCCACTGATAGAATGGTAGGCACAGCTCAAGGCACAAGGCACCATGCAAAGCACCGCTTTGGGGTTGGCCGCCACATTTTCGGGATTGGCAAAGAAGGCCATGGCAAGGACCGTAGCCATGCCGGCGTTCTGCACGCCCACCTCGATAGCGATGGTCCGCTTCTTGGCGGTATTGAACTTGAAAAGCCTACCTACGCCGTAGCCCAGCACATAGCCTAGCGCATTGTGGCAGAACACCACCGCAAGCACCAGGAAAATTAGCGAAAAGCCGTTGGTCAACAACTGCGGACGCACCGTCACCACCACACCGCCCACAATGAGCATCAGGCCTATGACGCTCACGGCAGGCATGTTGGACTGGATTTCCTTGAACACGGCGCGCTTGCCCAAGAAGTAGTTGCAGAGGAACCCGATGGTAATGGGCGCGATTGTCACATACAGAATGTTCAGGAACATACCCTTCGCATTCACGTCGATACTGGTGTCGGCAAGCCACAGCACCAAAAGCGGAGTCATGATAGGCGCAAGGAGGGTGCTGACCATGGTCATGCTCACGGAATACGTGACATCGCCACGGGCCAAGAAACTCATGACATTGCTGGAAACACCGCCCGGACAGCACCCCACCAGAATGATGCCCACGGCAAGGTAGGGGTCCAGCCCGAACACCTTCGTAAGCCCGAAAGCCACAAAGGGCATGATCGTGTATTGCGCCACGGCGCCCAGCAGAATGTGGAAAGGCTGCTTCAGCAGATTCCGCACGTCGTCCATGGAGATGGTAAGGCCCATACTCAACATGATGACGCCGAGAATGACGGAAGATACATTCCCGTGAACCCAGCCGAAAGCAACCGGAACGAAGAATGCGACAATTGCGCTTGCGATGACAAAGGGTGAAGCGTAGTTCGAAAGCAGACGGCAAAATGCCTTGATTACCTTAAACATGACACAAATATAGGAATAGGGGCAGCTAGCGGCCAGTCTGCCTGACAAAAAACAATCCGATAGTAGTTTTCGAAAGTCGTTTTTTTTGCAAGAAGGTAAAGTATGTCACATTATGACACTTTATCCTATGTATATTTGAACCAGCGAGGTTCTATGCTGGTTACTTTCCTTATCGTGCTTGGCATATTGGCCCTTTTCGGGGCTGGTGACGCAGTGGATGCCTGCGCCATTACCTTGCTGTTGAAAGTGCTGCCAATACTCATTTTCGTGGGGATTGTGGTTTCGCTTATGTTTTGCGGAGGGTGAAAAAAAGACCGTAGCGGTTAGGCTACGGTCTGAAACGTTTTGGATTGCTTCGGGGCTTCGCCCCTCGCAATGACGTCGCTAATCACGCCTGTTTAACCACGATGTTGACCAGTTTACCCGGCACAACAATCGACTTGACGACAGTCATACCCTTGGTAAATTCCTTCACGCGGTCGTTGTCCATGGCGAGCTTTTCCAATGCGGCCTTGTCCATGTCCTTGGCGACAGAGGCCTTGGCACGGACCTTGCCGTTCACCTGGAACACGACTTCCACGGTGTTTTCCACGGCCTTGGAGTGGTCGGCTTCCGGCCAGGCGACATTCGTGAGCGATTCGTTGTGGCCGAGGATGCTCCACATTTCTTCGGCGATGTGCGGGGCAAACGGGTGCAGCAACTTCACGAAGGTTTCGCACGGTTCGCGGTAGCGCTTGTCCATCTTCATCATTTCGTTGTTGAAGATCATCAGCTGGCTAATCGCGGTGTTGAAGCTCATGTTTTCGATGTCGCTTGTCACCTTGATGACGGTCTGGTGCATCACCTTTTCGATAGCTTCCGGTGCGGTTTCGTCAACGAACACGGGGGCCTCATCGCTGTCGCCCACGACAGAACGCCAGGCGCGGCCGAGGAAGCGGTTCATGCCTTCGATGCCCTTGGTCTGCCACGGCTTCACGGCGTCCAGCGGACCCATGAACATTTCGTACAAACGAAGGCTGTCGGCACCGTAGTCACGCACCACGTCATCGGGGTTCACGACGTTCTTCAAAGACTTACTCATCTTCGCCACGATCTGCTTGAGCTCGATGTCGGTGCCCTTCTTGAATAACTTGCCGTTCTTCTCTTCGACTTCGTCAGTCGGGACCTTGGAGCCAGCGGCGTCTTCGTAAGCGAAGGCAAGAATCATGCCCTGGTTGAAGAGTTTCTGGAACGGTTCGTCGGTAGAGACGAGGCCGAGGTCGAACAAGACCTTGTGCCAGAAGCGGCTGTAGAGCAAGTGGAGCACGGCGTGTTCGGCACCGCCCACGTAGAGGTCCACAGGCATCCAGTACTTTTCAAGTTCCTTTGCCACAAATGCGTCGCCGTTGCAGGCGTCGATGTAGCGGAGGTAATACCAGCAGGAACCTGCCCACTGCGGCATGGTGTTCGTTTCACGGATACCCTTGCGGCCGTTCTTGTCGGTCACCTGAAGCCATTCGGTGGCATTTGCGAGCGGGGACTGTCCGCCGTCACCCGGCTTGTAGTCCTTGAGTTCCGGCAACAGCACCGGAAGTTCGGAATCATCGACGGTAGAGATTTCGCCATCTTCCCAGTGGATAATCGGGAACGGTTCGCCCCAGTAACGCTGGCGGCTGAAGAGCCAGTCGCGGAGCTTGTAGTTCACGGTGGCCTTGCCAATCTTGTTCGCTTCGAGCCATTCGATGACCTTCGCGATGCCCTGCTTCTTGTTGAGGCCGTTCAGGCAAAGCGTGTCGTTCTGGCTGTTGATGTAGGTGCCGTCGGCAGCCCAGCAGGCTTCGCCGGCGAGAACCTTCGGGCGAACGTCCTCGGGGCAGCTTGCATCCGGTTCCATGATGCAGATGACGGGCAGGTTAAACTTCTTCGCGAAATCGAAGTCGCGGGTATCGTGGGCGGGCACGGCCATGATGGCGCCGGTGCCGTAGCCAGTCAGAACGTAGTCGGCGACCCACACCGGAATCTTCGTGCCGGTGAGCGGGTTCACGGCGTAGCTACCGGTGAACACGCCGGTCTTTTCCTTGGCGAGTTCCGTACGGTCGAGGTCGCTCTTCAATGCGGCGGCGTGCACGTATTCTTCCACGGCAGCCTTCTGTTCGGCGGTCGTGAGTTCCGGCACCATCGCGTGTTCCGGAGCGACGACCATGTAGGTGGCTCCGAACAACGTATCGCAACGGGTGGTGTACACGCGGAGCTTCTTTTCGGTCGGCTTGCCGTTAGCGTCGGCAATCGCAAAATCCACTTCGGCACCGTAGCTCTTGCCGATCCAGTTCTTCTGCATGTCCTTCACGCCCTGCGGCCAGTCGAGCTTGTCGAGGCCCTTCAGCAGGCGGTCGCCATACAGCGGGATGCGCATGAGCCACTGCTTGAGGTTACGGCGTTCCACTTCCTTGGTGCCACACTTTTCGTGAGAGCCGTCATTCAGAACTTCTTCGTTTGCGCAAACAATCTTGCAGTGCTTGCACCACCACACCTGAGCGTCGGCGTAGTAAGCGAGGCGCTTGGAATCCTTGTACTTGCGGACTTCTTCCTTGCCCTTGGCTTCGACATCGGCAGGAATCGGGAGTTCTTCGATGGGGCGGCCCTTCTGCTGGTCTTCATCGAACCAGGTGCCGTAAAGGCGCTTGAAAATCCACTGCGTCCACTTGTAATACTTCGGGTCGGTGGTGTTGACTTCCTTGTTCCAGTCGTAGCTTAAGCCAAGGCGCTTGATCTGGCGGCGGAAATTGTCGCAGTTCTTCTTGGTGGTAATGGCCGGATGCGTACCGGTCTGAATAGCGTACTGTTCAGCGGGGAGGCCGAAAGCGTCCCAACCCATCGGGTGGAGCACATTGAAACCGCGGCTGCGCTTGTAGCGGCAGATGATGTCGGTGGCGGTGTAACCTTCGGGGTGGCCCACATGGAGGCCTGCGCCACTTGGGTACGGGAACATGTCCAGGCAGTAATACTTGGGTTTGGACTTATCGGTGCCCGTCTTGAAAGTCTGATGTTCTTCCCAGTAGGCCTGCCACTTGGTTTCGATCTCTTGCGGATTGTACTTAGCCATGATTTATGTCCTTAATTTTTTTCGGGCATAAATTTAGGAATTTTCACGCGACTCCACAAAAAAAGCGAACCCGAAGGTCCGCTTTCAAGTCCTTTCAATCAACAATGATTTACACTTTATCAAGAGCCTGCGTGAGGTCCGCGATGATGTCTTCGACATTTTCGATACCGACGCTGAAGCGGATCAGGTCCGGAGCAACGCCTGCTTCGATGAGCTGTTCGTCGCTGAGCTGGCGGTGCGTGTGGCTTGCCGGGTGCAGCACGCAGCTGCGGGCGTCGGCCACGTGGGTCACGATGCAGATCATCTTGAGGTTGTCCATGAACTGGATGCTCTTTTCGCGGCCACCCTTGATACCGAATGTCAAGACGCCGCACGGGAGGCCACCCTTGAACTGCTTCTGGGCAAGTTCATGGTACTTGTTGCCCTCGAGGCCCGCGTAATCGACCCAGGCCACCTTTGGGTGGTTCTGCAGGAACTTCGCGCAGGCGAGAGCGTTCTCGCAGTGGCGCGGCATGCGCAGGTGAAGCGTTTCAAGGCCAACGTTCAGGAGGAACGCATTCTGCGGAGCCTGGATGCTGCCGAGGTCGCGCATGAGCTGGGCCGTAGCCTTCGTGATGAAGGCGCCCTTGCCGAAAGCCTTCGTGTAAGCAAGACCGTGGTAGCTCGGGTCCGGTTCGGTGAGACCCTTGAACTTGTCGTGATGGGCTTCCCAGTCAAAGTTGCCGCTATCCACGATGCAGCCACCCACGGCCATCGCGTGACCGTCCATGTACTTGGTGGTGGAATGCGTCACGATGTCCACGCCGAAATCAATCGGGCGGCAGAGAATCGGAGTCGGGAACGTGTTGTCCACAATCATCGGCACGCCGTGCTTGTGGGCGATGTCCGCGAAGCGCTTGAGGTCCAGAATCTTGCCGGCCGGGTTTGCAACCGTCTCGCCAAAGAAGCACTTGGTGTTCGGGCGGAAGGC
>NZ_CALEFV010000026.1 GCF_937877005.1 uncultured Fibrobacter sp.
GCGGAGAAATACCCTGTAGTTCGTGTACTGCAGGATATCCGGTTCTACGAGTTTCTGCTTTTCTCCATTTTCCATACTCAAAAAAATAGAAGAATTAACCCCTGAAAGCCATATCTAATTTAAGTTTCCCGTTTACCCGAGTAACCATTGTAACTATTAATATACGTCCCGGGCCAGAAGCGAAAATCGCCTGTGGTCAACGAATTTGCCGTTTATGAGCTCGTAATCGCGGTTTATGCCCTCTTCCACAAAGCCGCAGCGCATGGCGACGGCGGCGCTTTTCCCGTTGTGGACGGACACAAGCAGTTCCAGGCGGTTGAGCTTCAACTTTTCGAAGGCGAACTTGGAGATGAGCTTGACCGACTCGGTCATGAGCCCTTGCCCGGTAAAGGGCTTGGTGAGCCAGTAGCTGAGCGTTGCGGAATGGTTTCTTAGGTTGATTTCTGCCATAATGGCGCCGGCAAACAGCCCGTCAGAATTTTCGGGGGTGTTCTTGAAGATGAGCCAGCAACCGCCTTGTCCGAAGCGTTCGTTCAGGATCCAGGAACGGATGCGTTTTTTGATGTCGAAAATATCGGTATCGCGAACCCAGGGGAGGTACTCCGAAAGATGTTCGCGGGATTTTTCGATTGCCTGCATGATCGATTCTGCGGAAATCGGACCCTCGGAATTTTCTCGCAGGCCCTTGAGCGTCACTACGTTATTGGCAAGTGTCGCCGTTTCGAAAGTCGCCGTAAAAAAATCTTCGAAGTTATCCATGAGGGGGAATGTAGTAAATAGTTGGAAGTGGGCAGTAGGAAGTAGGCGGTAGACAGTAGGAAGTGGGCTGTGGGAGAAAATAAAAAACCGTCGGACGAATCCGGCGGTTTTTCAGTGCGGATGAAAGGACTTGAACCTTCATGCCCTTGCAGGCACTAGAACCTGAATCTAGCGTGTCTACCAGTTCCACCACATCCGCGTGGGGTAAGCCAAATTTTGAAAATTTTGCCCTATTTGTCAAGGGTTATTTAGAAAAAATCTCTAAAATCCAGTCTTTGTGCTTGTTTTGCCAGTAGCTCCAGTCGTGCTCGCCCTGCGGGTCGAATTTGAGGTCGCATCCGGTGCCTACGTTTTTGCAGAATTCCTGAATCCAGGGGACGGTCTTGTCGGCGGGGTAGAGCCGGTCGGAGCCGCCCTGAATGAATCTCCAATGCCCTTTTTTGAACGGAGCCTGTGCGGCGACTTGTGCTGCTGGTCCGAGCGATTCTCCGTACGAACTCATGAGAATGCGGTTTTTGATTTTGCGCTTGCCCCACATGGAGTAAGCGATTACGCCAAGTGATCCATCTGAAATTCCGATGAGCGAAATTTCTTCGATGTCTTTCTTTTGGCGCTTGGCAAGGCTGTCCAGGGCATCGTCTAAAGAATTGATAGTGGTGGGCTCGACCCAATGGTTTTGTTTGCAGGCCGATGCGCTGACTACGGTGTAGTTTGGCATCATTTTAGAAAGTGCTCCGCCGGCAACAAGTCCTTTTTGGCAGTTGTTACTTGTCATGCCGCCGTGAAACCAAACTATAGTTCCGACTGTTGGCTTGTTGTCTTTGGCTCGCCAAACTCCCACGGGCATGTTGGGTGATTTGTTCCCGGCCGAAAACATGAACGACGCGTTTTCGAGAGGGTTCCTGTATTTGACAAACAAGGTGTCTAATTGCGGGGTTGCCTGTACAAAGCAGAATGCAACTAACAATAAAATGAGGATGGATTGCTTCGTCACGTTTGTTCCTCGCAATGACGGTTTGCTTGTTGCCAACTAAGCTCTGCCAACTGCTTGCTATTTTCTCTTTTTTACGATCCAAAGGATAAACAGTATAACTGAGACAAGAGCCAAGGCAAGTACAATTGCGCAGCCGATGAAGGCATTGTAGACTTGATAGTCTATGACCAAGGTGTCAAAGTCCATCTCGCCATCGGTGGATGCAAGACTATGGACAATGAAGGTCTTGTTATCGATGCGGCTTGCCGAAATTTCAAGCGGAATGTCGCCTGCGTTTCGACTGGCGAAACTGTACCATTCGGCCATGTTGTTCAGCATGTCTTCCGAGGCATACAGAATAAAATTCGCCTGGTCGTCGCCGTTAATCTGGAAGATAGTTTTGTCGAAAAAGGGAATGTTGCTCCCGCCAAAAATGCTCGGGATAGCGGCATGCGAAACCGTTCCGTAGAACAAGTGCTCTTCTTGCATCAAGCCTTTGAGGGCAGGCATGATGTACGAAAAAAGCCATCCTGCCAAAAAAAACAGCAGCAAGGAAAAATTCAAAAGGGCCGGTTTTCTAGAAGTGTAAAATCGCATGAGTTCCTTATTGCTTGGATCTGAAAATAAAGAAGAAGGTAGAAAGCATCAGCACGAGAGTCAAGAAGTAGAATGCCATGGGAATCTTGGATTTGAGCGACATTTCTTCCATGCTCTGGCTCTGGAAAAACTGAATCAGGTCTTCGCTGTACATGGCGGCGAGTTCGCTGTTGAAGCGGCTCCATGCAAGAGTCTGTTCTTCGTTGTCCTGGAGCAGGGCGAATATGGCATCCTTGGTTGAATCGGGAATGGCGTTCACGACGGAGTCGCCGAGGCCTGCAATTCCGACCAGGTAGCCGGCACGCGCGGAATCAAGCGTCCCGCGCAAGGGTATCTGGACGCTTGCAGGGAGGTTTGCCACTTGCTGGTTGACCGCCTGCAATCTTTCGAGCCACCCATGGCGGCTTGCCGCGTAGCGGCGCATGCTCGAAACCTTGGCCAGGACTTCGCGCTCGAACCGTTCGACGGTCGAATGCGGGGGAGCCTTGACTCCGACCCGGCTGATTTTGTCCATTTCGCGGCTGAACGAAACTGCAATTTCGCGCAGGGTCATG